>JAEUHT010000048.1 GCA_016793265.1 Planctomycetota bacterium | reverse complement strand
TACCTCGTCGACCCGCAGGGCGTGATCCGCTTCGCGTCGGTGCACGACCTCGACGTCGGCCGGAACGTCGACGAGGTGCTGCGCACGCTCGACGCGCTGCAGACCGGCGAGCTGTGCCCGTGCAACTGGAAGAAGGGCGAGCAGACCCTGGAGGTGAAGTGATGGAGGCGCTGCAGAAGCTCGCCGCGCCCTGGCCCGACGCGGCCCGGGACATCCGCCTCAACCTGAGCTCCGTGCTGCAGCAGACGTCGCTGTCGCCGGCGCAGAAATTCGGTGTGGCGCTCGCCGTGGCGCAGGCCGCACGCTGCCCCACGCTGGCTTCGGCGATCACCGCCGCGGCCGGCGCCGAGTTGCCGCCGGCCAGTCACGACGACGCGCTGGCCGCCGCCGCCTTGATGGCGATGAACAACGTCTACTACCGCTTCCGGCACCTCGTCGGCAAGCCCGAGTACGAACAGCTGCCCGCCCGATTGCGCATGCAGCGCCTCGCCAACCCGGCCTCGAACAAGCTCGACTTCGAGCTGTTCTCGCTGGCGGTCAGCGCCGTCAACGGGTGTGGTACGTGCATGCAAGCCCACGAGCGCGTGGTGATCGAAGGTGGTCTCACGACGACCCAGGTCCACGACGCCGTGCGCATCGCCGCGACGGTTCACGCCGCGGCGGTGGCGTTGGCCATGACCCCGGCGCTCGCTTGAGCGCCATCGGCATCCACAGCAAAGGTGAACCCATGAAGTACGAATCCCCGAGCCCGCTGCCCGCCCCCGTGCGCGAGAAGATCTGCAAGTCGCTGCTGCCGGTGCTGATCGACGGCCTCGACCTGCACTCGCAGATCAAGGTCGCGCACTGGAACATCAAGGGCCCGCAGTTCGCGGCCCTGCACCCGCTGTTCGACACGTTCGCGACCGATCTGGCGGTGCACAACGACGGCATCGCCGAACGCATCCGCACGCTCGGCAGCCTCGCCGTCGGCACCACGCGCCACGTCGCCAAGAACTCGCGCCTGCCCGACTACCCGCAGGACCTGACCAAGGACATGGAGCACGTCAAGCTGCTCGCCGATCGTATCGGCACCTACCTCGATGGCGTGCGCAGCGCCCGCGACGTCGCCATCGAGCACAAGGACGATGACAGCGTCGACGCGCTGACCGGCATCGTCACGATGTTCGAGAAGCACGCTTGGTTCCTGCACGCGTCGATCGACGCGTGACCGGCGCGCGGTCGGTCGTGCAGCGCATGATCGGCCGCGTCGGCGACGGCCGCGCGACCTCGTGGAAGCCAGCGGCGACGAACGCCGAGGCCAGCCCGGTCCAGGCGAACACGTCCGGCATCGTGTCCTGCTTCGGCTGCTGCGGGTAACCCTCGACGACGGTCCCGCCGCGCCGCCCCGCATGCGCCACCGCCGCGCGCAGCAGCGCCACCGACACACCCGAGCGCCGGTGTGCCTTGGCGACGAACAGGCAGCTGATCGACCACACCGGCGCATCGTCGATCGGCTTCAGCAGCCGCGAACGGCCGAGCCCGGGGAACTGCGGCCGTGGCGCCAACGACAACCAGCCGACCGCCTGCCCACCGCGGTAGGCGAGCAGCCCCGGCTCGGCGCCGGCGTGCACGAGCCGCCGCATCGCCGCACGATTGCCCGCGCCCTTCTGCGCCTCGAACTGCGGCCTCGACAGCCGCCACAACATGCACCAGCAGCCGCCGCAGGCGCCACGTTCGCCGAACAGCGCCGCGAAGTCGGGCCAGCGCGCCGCGGTGAGCGGGCGCACGGTGATGCGGGGGGGGCGTGGCATGGGCTGACGAAGCCTCGCGGCAGCGCATCGACCTCGTCGACCCATGATGCCAGTGCCGGCCGCGGCACCGCAACCTGGCCGGCCTCACCCGAACCCCGCGCCCCCGCCGGCATCGCCCCGCGAATCGCCGGGCGCCGCATGGCAGCATGCACCCGATGCGCCGCTTCGCCCTCAGCCTCGCTCTGCTGCCCGCCCTCGGCTACGCCCAGGGCACCGCCGACGACTACCGCCGCGCGCAGGACCTGCCGCAGCAGTGGCGCGAGCTCGATCGGCCGTTCCAGCCTCGGCTGACCTGGCTCGACGGCGGCGCCGCGGTGCACGTCGAACGGAGCCCCGGCGAACACCTGCGCATCGACGTCGACGGCACCGTGCGGCGCGCGAAGAGCGCGAAGGAGCTCGGCCTCAGCGGCGAGCCGGTGCCGTTGCCGCCGCAGCAGTCCTGGCGGGCCAGTGGGGGTTCCGGCCAGCGCACCACGGTGCGCTTCGAGAACCGCCTCGACCGCGCCGTGCGCCTGTTCTGGATCGACGGCGACGGCCGCCCGCGCCAGTACGGCACCATCGAGCCCGGCAAGGCGGCGGCGCAGTCGACGTTCGCCGGCCACGTCTGGCTCGCCGACTTCGCCGCCAACGACCTCGCCGGCGTGTTCGTCGCCGAGACCGGCGACGGCATCGCCATCTTCGACGAACGCTCCCGCGCCCTGGCGATGACCGAGAGCGAGGTGCGCCCGGTGCCGGCGGCGACCTTGTTCGTGCGCGACCACGACGTCTTCGGCCGCGACGCCGACGGCACCGAGTTCCGGCTGACGACGGACGGCAAGGCCGAGCAGCGGTACGAGCTGCCCGACCACTGGTCGCCCGACGGTGCCCGTGTGCTCGGCTTCTGCTCCGAGCCCGAACAACGACACGAGCTCACGCTGGTCGAGTCGACGCCGAAGGACCAGCTGCAGCCCAAGCGCCATGTCTCGCAGTACCTGAAGCCCGGCGATCGCATCACGCAGCGGTGGCCGCGCCTGTACGACGTGCGGGCCCGGCGGGCCATCGCGGTCGACGCCTTGCCGTTCGCCGAGGCATGGTCGATCGACCACGTGCACTGGGCCGCCGATGGCCGCGAGGTGTTCGTGCTCTACAACCGCCGCGGCCACCAGCTGCTGCGCCTCTACGGCATCGACGCCGCCACCGGGGCCGTGCGCACCGTGCTGGAGGAGGCGTCGGCGACGTTCGTCGACTACTCCCAGAAGACCTTCTTGCACTGGCTCGCCGGCGATCGGGCGTTCTTGTGGACGAGCGAACGTGACGGCTGGAACCACCTCTACCGCGTCGATGTCGCCACCGGCGCCGTGCAGCAGATCACGCGCGGCGACTGGCTCGTGCGCGACGTCGAGTTCGTCGACGAGGCGGCGGGGCAGGTGTGGTTGAAGGCCTACGGGCTCGTCGCCGGCCAGGATCCGTACTTTGCGCAGCTCGTGCGCATCGACCTCGACGGGGCGAACCGCACGTTGATCACGGCAGGGGACGGCACCCACGAGTGGCAGTTCTCTCCCAATCGCGAACTGCTCGTCGACCGCTGGTCGCGCGTCGATCAGCCGGGGGTCACCGAACTGCGGCGCGCGCGCGACGGCGCGCTGTTGTGCGAACTCGGCCGCCAGGACGACCGCGCGCTGCGCGCCGCGGGCTTCCGGCCGCCGGAGCCGTTCGTGGCCAAGGGGCGCGATGGCAAGACGGACATCCACGGCGTGCTGATCCTGCCGTCCACGTTCGACGCCAGGCGCCGCTATCCGGTGATCGAGGACATCTACGCCGGCCCGCAGGACCACTTCGTACCGAAGGCGTGGGGGCTCGGCGCGCGGCAGCGCACGCTGGCCGAGCTCGGCTTCGTCGTCGTGCAGATCGACGGCATGGGCACCAACTGGCGTGCGCGGGCCTTCCACGACGTCGCCTGGCGCAACCTGAAGGACGGCGGCCTGCCGGACCGCATCGTCTGGCTGCGCGAGGCGGCGCGGTCGCGGCCCTGGCTCGACCTCGACCGGGTCGGCATCTTCGGCGGCAGTGCCGGCGGGCAGAACGCGCTGGCGGCGATGCTGCACCACGGCGACTTCTACAAGGCGGCGGCGGCGGACTGCGGTTGCCACGACAACCGCATGGACAAGATCTGGTGGAACGAGGCCTGGATGGGCTGGCCGGTCGGGCCGTGGTATGCCGACAACTCGAACGTCACGCATGCCGGCAAGCTGCAGGGGCCGCTGCTGCTGACGGTGGGCGAGCTCGACCGCAACGTGGACCCGGCGTCGACCATGCAGGTCGTGGCGGCGCTGATCGCCGCCGACAAGGACTTCGACCTCGTCGTGGTGCCCGGCGGCGGCCACGGGATCGGCGAGTCGCCGTACCTGGTGCGGCGGCGGCAGGACTTCTTCGTGCGGCACCTGCTCGGCGTCGAACCGCGGCGGCGGTGAGGCTCGCGGACGGCGGCAGGCGCGGTGGCGCACCGACCAGCAGCGGTCGTTGCGTAGCGTGAAGGGCACAGAATGCCAACCTATACTCGCACGACGGCGCGCCAAGGCGCGCGGAGGAAACATGAAGACCTGCTCCCTGTTGCTCGTGTTGGGGCTCGCGAACGTCGCGATGGCCCAAGTCCAATCCACCGCCGCCCGCACGACCGCCGGCCTGCTGACCGCCGGTTCGGGTGCGACGGCGCAAACGCTGGCCTTGCCGGTGGTGGCCGTGGCTGGCACCGACGCTCGCGACGTGTCCGCCCCTGGCGGGTTCGCCTACCACCACTGGAGCGTGGCCGCCAACCCGACCCCCGGGACGGAGGGGTTCCGGCTGGTCGCGGCCACGACCGGCAACGCCACCGTCAGCTCCGGCACGTATCGAGTCGACATCCGCCAACCGACGCTCGGGTACGTGGCGTTCCGCTTGTCGACGACGACCGACAACACGTTGGGTGCGCTGACCCAGGCGTCGATCGACCTCGGCGCCGACGGCATCGTGGAAGTGGACGCCGCCAACCCCGTGCGCGTGATCGGGCTCCAGATCGGACCGGTGCCGACGCCGGTGTTGATCCGCGTCGAAGCCAGCTCGACCGGCACGGCCCAGGCCTGGGTCGACGCCTGGCTGCAGGTCATCCAGCCGCTGCAGACCGTGACGACGCGCGTGCACACCTCCTGCCAGCCGGGGTCGTTCGTCGCCACGGTCGCGCCCACCAATGACCTGCTGGGTCTGTCGATGTCGACGTGCCAGTACGGCTGTGCACCGAGCCTTTTGGTGGTCGGCTTCTCGGCGCAGCCGCTGCTGCTGCAGCCCGACCCGTTCTGCAGCCTGCTGGTCCCGGCAGCCGACGTGGTTTTGCTGGCCCCGCCATCGACGCAGGCCATCTGGCCGGTGCCGGTACCGGCGGCGGTGCGGCCGTTCGTGTTGTGGGCGCAGGCGGTGCAGCTGCAGGGCAGCTTCCTGCGCACGTCGGACGCCTGGATGGTCGTCGGGCAGCCCTGAACGAACCAGGGCTCGCGGCCGTGGAACGCGCGGCAGACCTCCGGGGCGGTGATCAGTTCACGTTCAGCCTGTACGAGTAGCCGTCCGTCAGATCGAACTGCAGACCGAGGTTGCACGCGGTCGTGCCGCTGGTTCCGCTCAGATTGAATTGAGCACCCTGGAAGAACAGCTCGGCGCCCGCCAGGGAGCCGACGGTCGGTACCTGCAGTTCGTAGTCCGTTCCGAGGAGCAGCATGTCGGGGCTGGCGTGGCTCGTGCAGGAGCAGGCCAGCAAAGGGATGTTGGGGTCTGTGATGCCGAGCACGATCACCCCGAAGGTCAGAGGGTTGACGTTCGAGAGCTCTGCTCGCACGTGGCCACCGACCGCGGCCGCCCCTGCGACGCTCAGCGAAGCTCCACTGCAACCGCCCCCGAGATTGGTGATCGCGCCTGGCAGCGTGAACGGCGGGCAACACGAGCTGTAGAAGTTGAAGGGCAGGCCTTGAGAGAAGGCGTGAGGGCCGCTCCAAAGATCCATATAGCCGCTCCCGGGCACCCGCTGTCTGGCATCACCGGTCGTCCCGACGTTTGGCGTCGTCAATGGCGGTGTATACAGAAGGCCAGACGCGCCCATCAGAGAATACTCTAGGTAGTAGGTTCCTGGCCCGATCGTCACGGGCCATGGCAGCGTGACGCGAATCGACTGGACGTTTCGATTCCAATCGGGGAAGTAGTCGTCCATCCGGAAGATATTGGTCAGCGCGTTGGCCACGATGAAGCCAGGGGCGCCGACCAGATTGACCGAATTGCCGGCGCCCTGGATCAGCTGGGCCGGGGAGCCCGACGCCGGGTTGCCGTTCCAGATAGACAAGAAGACACCTAGGCACGAAGGCACCGGGTATGGGACGGCATCGTAATGGAAGGCAAACACCTCGATCTCGCGAATCTGAAGCACCGAGTTGACGGTGAATTGGTCGGTGAGCCGGTACGGCCACGACGCTTCGTAGCCCAAGTAGCTGTGCTGGATCGGCGGGTGGACTTGCATCACGCTTTTCGCGCCGTAGTCGCCCGGAGACCACGGCACCGTCAGGAACGGGCCGTTGCTGTAGACGAGGGGGTCCTGCGCCGTGGCGCCCTCGCCGAAGGTCAGGGCGGCCAGCAAGCCGAGCGCGGCGAGGGTCGGCCGCCGGCTGCGGCAGTCTGCCGAAGGCCTGGAGGTCAGGAAACGACGCAGATGGCGTGTTGGGAGCATGATCAACCAGGGCAGAAGCCGCGCCTCGGGGCCCAGCGACAGGGCGCGACTCGACCGCAGTGCGCCGGATCCTACAATGGTGGCCCTGGTCTGTGGCGAGAAACCGCCTCGTAGTCGCCGCGGCGTATCGGGCACTCGGCGGTCAGTTGATGTTCAGCCTGTACGAGTATCCGTCAGTCAGATCGAACTGCAGACCGAGGTTGCACGCGGTCGTGCCGCTGGTACCGCTTAGATTGAGTTGAGCGCCCTGGAAGAACAGCTCGGCCCCCGCCAGGGAGCCGACGATCGGCACGTGCAGTTCGTAATCCGTTCCGAGGAGCAGCAGGTCCGCGCTGGCGTGACTCGTGCAGGAGCAGGCCAGCAAGGGGATGTTGGGGTTCGTGACGCCGAGCAAGATCACCCCGAAGGTCAGCGGGTTGACGTTCGCGAGCTCCGCCCGCACGTAGCCACCGACCGCGGCCGCCCCCGCGACACTCAGGGACGCGCCACTGCACCCGCCCCCGAGGTTGGTGATCGCGCCCGGCAGCGTGAATGGCGGGCAACACGAGCTGTAGAAGTTGAAGGGCAGGCCTTGCTTGTATGGAGTAGTGGCGCCACTGAGGATGCCGACATATCCAACCCCCGGCAGGTACTGCTTGGCATCACCGGTCGTCGCGACGCCTCTCGTCGTCAATGGCGGCGACGCCGCGATGCCATCCAATGCGTACTCGAGGTAGTAGGTGCCCGGTCCGAGCGTCACGGGCCATTGCAGCGTCACGCGAATCGACTGAATCGCCTTGTCCAGTGGCGCTGAGATAAGTGGCCCCGACACGCGGAAGACATCGGTCATCGTGTTCGCTACCGTGAAACCCGGGGCGCCAAGCAGATTGACCGAGTTGCCGGCGTTCAGGATCAGCTGGGTCGGCGAGCCCGCCGACGGATCGCCGTTCCAGATCGACAAATAGACGCCAGTGCACGAGGGCTGCGGATTAAAGGTGAATGTGTAGCCGAAGACCTCGATATCGCTGATCTGAAGCACTGAGTTGACCGTGAATTGGTCGATCAGCCGGTACCCCAGGCTCTTCGTGACATTGTAGCCGAATACGGAATGCTCGATCGGTGGCGACGACTGCACCTGGCTGAACTTCATGGGGAAACTCCACCAAGGACGGTCCGTCTCGAACTCGCCGTTACTGTAGACGAGGGGGGCCTGTGCCGCGGTGCCCGCGCCGAAGGTCAAGGCGGCCAGCATGCCGAGCGCGGCGAGGGTCGGCCGCCGGCTGCGGCAGTCTGCCGAAGGCCTGGAGGTCGGGAAACGACGCAGATTGCGTGATGGGAGCATGATCAACCAGGGTAGGAAGCCGCGGGGCCCATTGACAGGGCATGGCGCGACCGCAGTACGCCGGATCCTATGCCGGTGGCCAAGGCCTGTGGTGAGAATCGAGCCGCCCCCGCCCCTACGGTCAGGGGCAAGAGCGTACCGCCGCATCGACGCAGGTGCTGCGCCAGTGCCGGTGCCGGCATCGGTGCGCCTATCCGTGTTGTGGCGCAGGCGGTGCAGCTGCAGGGCCGCTGCTGCACACGTCGACGCCTGGATGGTCGTCGGGCAGCCCTGAACGAACACGCCGCCGCGCGCGCCCTCACCGCACGCTGCCGCCGACCGGTGGTGTCGTGCGCAGCGGCAGCGTGGTGCCCGCGAACCCCTGCACGAACCACGACGCGTGCAGCAGCGACGGGGTCGGGGGCACGGCGAAGGCGAAGGCGACCACTCCGCTCGCGTCGGTGACGCCGGCGGCGGCGACGACGAACGCGTTCGTGGGCAGCCAAACGGGCTCCGCCACCAACGGCGACGACGAAGGCTCGATGCGTTCACTCGCCAGCACCAGCACCGGCGTGGCCGGCGTTGCGCGATAGCCGACCGTCCATGCGGCGCCGAGCGTGATCGGCGCGGTCGTTCCGTAGAGGCCGAGCAGAGGTTCGTTGGTCAGCGGGCCGATCACGCTCGCGCCGATCGGCGCACCCGGGCCGCCGAGCAGCGTTGTGCGGGCCACGACGACCGGGGTCGTGCCGAGGTTCTCCACGGCGGCACCGCCACCGACGGTGCGGCCGTTGCCGCCGACCACCTGGCAGTCGGCGAGCCACACGCGCGACCCTGCTTCGACGTACACCCCGCTGCCGGGGCCATGGTAGGAGATCAGCGGGTCGTTGCCGCCGCCGATGACGAGGCAGTTGGCGAGGTGCACGTCGGC
>JAEUHT010000046.1 GCA_016793265.1 Planctomycetota bacterium | reverse complement strand
AGACGCACCACTGCCAGGGCGCGAGGCCGCCGACCACCTGCAGCACGCGGCGCAGCTCGTGCACCAGCCAGCCGGTGGCGACGCCGAGGCCGGCGCACCAGACCCAGCGGGCCCCGGCGTCGCCGAACGCGGCGAGCAGCCCGGCGAACGGCAGCGCGGCCGCATGCGGGTAGGTCCACGGCCCGCTGCCCGCCCGTTCGCGGCAGAGCTCCTGGCCACCGGCCATCAGCTCGCGGGCGACGTCGAGGTAGATGCCGAGGTCGCCGTAGCCGCCGATCAGGTTCTTCTGCGCGATGCCGAACGCGACCAGCCCGAACAACCAAGGCAGGACGCGCGCGGCGCGCGCCAGCAGCGCAGGGGGCAACGAGGGCACCATCGCCGGCCATGCTTAGCCCGGGCGCGGCGGCGAAACCACCATGCCGCAGGTCCGCGGCGAGATCGTGGCGCGGTAGCCTCTGCGCATGCGTTCTCCGCGCCACCGCCGTCCGCCGCTCGCCACCGCCGCCGTCGCCGCCGCGCTGCTGACCACCCTGCCGGCACAACAGGGCCAGATGGACGGTTACCTCGGCGTGCCGAACGATCGCGTCGACGCCGGCTTCGACGGCGGCTTCTCGATGCACGTCGCCGCCTGGCCGCTGCTCGCCCGGCACCCCGGCCCCGAGTTCCAATCCGGCCTGTTCGGCACCTGGATGCACGCGCAGGTCGACGATGCGCGCGACGAGTCGAAGCACTACAGCGACATCGAGGGGGGTCTCGGCTGGTGGCGCGACACACGGTTCCCCACCACCACGCCGAAGTTCATCATGGGCGGCGTCGCGCTCGACTTCTGCATGTGGGCGAACGGGCCGGGCGCCGGCAAGGGCCGCGATTGGAACGAACCTGCCGGCAAGTACGGCGTCGCCCAGCTCAGCCCGTGGTTGTTGTGGCCGCCGGACGGGCTCAACCTCGCGCCAGGCACCTGCGGCGAGCTGTTCGGCTACGGCTACCTGCCGCTGCCGCTGACCGCGGCGAAGGCCACCACGGCCGGCAAGCCGGTGCCGACCGGCGACCAGAGCTGGACCTTGTTCCTCGACACCGAGAACTTCCGCGGCCCGGTCGCCTTCTTCACGCCGTTCTTCTTCGCCAGCCCGACACTCGACCGGCCCGAGCTGGCGGGCCGCTTCCTCGACAGCCGGCCGGCCAATGCGAACCGCGCGCTGCAGATGGAGACGCAGTGGATCCCGGCGCTGACGGCGACGGACACGCAGGGCGCGGTGTTCGCACGCGTGGCGGCGACGCGCTTCCCGGTGGCGGCCGACGGCACTTCCACTCTGGTGCATCGCATCACGTCGTATCGCAAGGCGGCGTTGTGGGACGCGGTGCGGCGCTGGTTCGACGGCGGCGAACCGGTGCCAGGCCGCGTCGACACCGCGCAGGCGATCGTGCACTCGATCCCGGGCCAGGGTTGGTCGAGCTGGCGCATCTACGCCGACGGCGCGGCGAAGGACGCGCGCCCGCCGATCGACTGGCAGCGCTTCGCGACGCCGTTCGCACCCGACGCCGAGACGTTCGGCTACCGCTGGAACGACGCCTTCGTGCGCGCCACGCCCGACGCGGGCCTGGTGACCCTGCCCGAGTTCTGGCGCCTCGACGGCAGCGGCAAGGCCGCGCGCTGGCAGCCGATCGCCGCCGACGACGACGCCCTGCCGAGAGAGCTGGGCTCGGCCGCGCCGAGTGGCGCGCCGAGCCCGCGCCCCGAGCCGTACGTGACGCCGGGTGACGGCTGCTGGAGCGATCCGGGCCCCGCCGCCGGCCCGTTCACGGCCCACCTCGGCGACGGCAGCGTCGTCACCTATTGCTGGTATCGCTTCGCCGACCAACCCGCACTGCAGAACGCCGACCTCAGCCACGCCGAACGGGAACAGCTGCAGCGTCGCGTCGAGCTGCTGCACCGCACCTGGACCAAGGACCGCGACTACCTGCCGCCACCCACGCGCGGCCAACGCGCGCGGCTCGACCCGGCGCTGCTGGTCGAGCCGCCGGCCGGACTCGGCGCCGGCTACGTGCCGATCGTGACGCGGCAGGGCCTGCCGTGATCGGGTGACCCGCCGCGGCGACAAGCCCGTTCCGAACCAGCTCGTCGCAGCGTTCGATGTGGGCTCGTGCGGCGGTGCCGGGCGCTACCGTACGCTGGTCCACAGGCCCCCGCCCCAGAGCCGATGCTCCGCACGATCCCACCACTGCTGCCCGCGTTGCTGCTGCTCCCGCCCCTCGTCGCCCAGCACGACCACGAAGCCGCCTGGCAGCAGTTCCTCAAGGCCCCGGTCGCGACGCAGCAGGAGGCGCTGACGCAGTTGCTGCAGAACCTGCCGGAGCAGGCGATCGTGCGCGGCCAGCGGCAGCTCGCCGACGCGAAGAGGCAGCCGGGCGCGGCGCGCGGTGCGCTGCGCGGCAGCAAGGCCCCGAAGCAGCCGCGCGAGTTCCCCGCGGAGGTGGTGCTGCTGCCGCGCCGCGTCGACTACGTGTTCGGCACCGGCACGATCGCGCCACGGGCGGAGGGGTTGCTGCCCGAGCACGCGCCGAAGCACGGCGTGGGCGCGCGCGCCCCAGGCGACAAGAAGGCGCCGAAGGTGCCGTTCGACCCGACGCCGATGCACCAGGCGCTGCTCGGCTGCGTGCCGGACGCCGACCTCGCCCTCGCCGCGCTGCTGCGGCGGCTCGATGCCGACCCGCGCGGCGACGCCTTCGCGGTGTTCCTGCAGGTCTGGCGCAACGGCAAGGAGTCGTTCTACGAAGCGCTCGATCGCACCGCCGGCACGCCCGACAGCGTGTTCTTCTTCGACGTCATGCTCGGCGACTTCCGCGGCCAGTTCGCGTCCGGCGCCGACGGCAAGAAGTTGCCCGGCGGGCTGCAGCAGGCGCACGACGCGCTGCACGCGGCGTTCCTCGCCTACCGCCAGTATCGCGGCTTCCGCGAGGCCATCGCCTGGTCGCTGGTGCTGCCGGTGGACGCGCCGCTGCCGCCGCGGCTCGCCCGCTACGAAGCCGCGGCACCAGGCGGCTACTCACTGCGCCAGCAGGTGCTGATGGTCGACCTCATGCTCGGCCACGACATCGATGCGCTGGTCAAGGCCGTGCTCGACGAAGCACCGCCGCTGCCGCAGCCGATCTGGGACGGCGGTCACGACCCGTATGCGGCGTGGACGCCGTTCTTCACCGGCCTGCTGCCGAAGATGATCGAGCGGGCCGGCTCGTCCGACGCGCTGCTCGAACAGGCGCAGCACGAACGCCGCGTGCTGGCGACCAACCTGCTCAAGGTCGCCCTCGAACACTGCGAAGGGCTGGCGGCGGCGCACTGAGCGGCGGCACGCGGAGCGTCGTCAACGGTGCCGCAGGTTGGCGGCGGTGGCGGCCGCACGCAGCCGTTCGCCGGCCAGGGCGTGGCCCGCCAGCGCCGTGAGCCGGTGCCGCGCCGCAGCGTCGCCGCCTCGGACCGGCACCCCACACGCCACCACCGCGGCCTCGTCGTCGGCGTCCCACAGCGCCAGCCGCAGCACGGCCGCCGCCCCGGGCGCGTTCGCCATCGCGGCCAAGGCCAAGAGCGCGCGGCACCGCACCGCCGGCGAGACGGTCTGCCCGGCCACCTCGATCAACAGCGGCGCCGAACGCGCATCACCGAGCTTGCCGAGCGCTTCGAGTTCGTGCAGCAGGTCGAAGCCGTCGTCGGCGCCCAGGTGCCGCGCGACGAGCCGTTCGAGGGCCAGGCGGTCGTCCCCCTCGGCGAACTCGGCCAGCACGGCGCCGGCGACGACCTCGAAGTAGCCGCCACGACCGCGCCACGCGCGCGCCAGCTGCAGCGCGCGCAGCGGCGGCAACTGGCAGACGTAGCTCTGCAGGCACGAACGACGCATGCGGTCGTAGCCGGCGAGGCGCGGGCCATGGCCGCGGGCGTCGTCGGCGCGGCCGAACAGCTCGATCGCGAGCGGCAGCAGCCGTTCGTCACCGAGCGCGCCGAGCACGCGCGCCGCCAACCGTGCCTTGCCGAACACGAGCCCGTGCTGCACTTCGTGCGCGAGCGCCTGCCGCAGCGGTTCGCCGTCCTGGCGCCGCAGCGCCGCGAACAGCGTGTAGGTCTGTTCGTGGCGGACGTCGCGGCCGAGCTCGAGCAGCTGCTGCACCGCGAGCGAGTCGTAGTCGGCAGGCGACAAAGGCGGTCGGCGCGCGGCCGCACTGTCGGCCTCGTCGAGCGCGAACTGCAGCCAGAGCCGCGCCGCCGGCGGCGGCAGCTCGGTGCGGGTCGCCCAGCCACGCGCCCACAGCTCGCCGACGATGCGGGCCAGCAGCGGCTCCGGCGTCGCCGGGTCCTGCAGCAGCCGGCGCACGTCGGCGTGGCCGAGCCGCCACGTGCCCGCCAGCACCGCCGGCGCGAGGCTGCCATCGGCGGCCGCGACCGCGATGAGGCCATCGATCGGCACCGCGAGCGTGAGCACGAGCTCGGCGAAGTAGCGCACGAAGCACGCCGTCGGCTCACCCGTCGCCGGCCGCCCGACACCTTCGATCACCGCGTCGTGGGCCGCGGCACCGGCCGCCAGCGCGGCGACGAAGCCCTGGCCGAGGCCACGCTGCAGCTGGCCGAGCAGGGTCGTGGCGGCGGCCGGCTCGGTGCGCGCAGCAGTCCCTGGCGGCTGCCAACCGTCGGCGGCGGTCACGGCCCGGCCTTGCGACGCAAGCGGTAGACCGGGTGCTGCGCGTCGAGCAGGGTGTGACCGGTCATCTGGCACCAGGCCGGCAGGTCGATCGGCGCCCCGGGATCCTCGGCGCGCAGTTCGAACACCGCCCCCGCCGGCAACGCGGCGAGGCGGCCACGCAGTTCGAGCACGAGGTCGCCGCAGCCCATGCTGCCGGCGTCCCACCTCGCCGCCACCTCGTCGGCGAGCGGCACCGCCGCGACCACCGCCGCGACCGCTGGTTCGGACACCGGCGCGACCACCGGCGCCGCCACCACGCCGAACACACAGCAAGGCCGCACCGCATCGGCGCTGGCTTCGCGTTCGCCGGCGCGCCGCCAGGCCGCGTGGAAGCAGTCGTGGTGCTGGACGTAGGCGAGCGCGCGTTCGCGCAGCAGCCCGGCTGGCTCGCGCATGTGCTGCGCCGTGCACAGCAGGCAACGCGGCGCGTTCTTGTAGCCGAGCACGAGCGCGAACACCGCCTCGTGCCCACACACCCGCCGGCCGCAGCCGGCGCAAGCCGTCCCGGTCAGCCGCGCCGCATCGGCGAGGGCCGCGATCGTGCGCGCGTCGTCGTCCTCGTCGGCCGTGGTCACGCGAAGCGTTCCCGCAGCACACGCGCCGCCGCGACCATGCTGTGCAGCTTCGCCACTGCGTGCGACTCCTCGTTGACGCAGCGGTTGGCGAAGCAGCCGAAGCCGCAGTCGGGGTTGAGGAAGATGGCCTCGGGCCGGAAGTACTGCAGCGCTTCGCCGGCGCGCGCGACGATCGTCGCCGGATCCTCGGCGTCGTCGGTGCGCGGGTTGACGCAGCCGAGCCCGAGCTCGCGGCCACCGAGCGCTTCGCCGACCACCCGCAGCTCGCCGGCGCGCGGTGTCGCGTACTCGAGCACAAACTGGTCGACGTGCATGTTGCGGAACGCGGGCAGCAGCGGCGTGTAGTCGCCGGTCAACAACACGTCCTCCTGCCGACTCCAGTTGCCGCGGCAGACGTGCAGCCCGGTGCGTACACCGTGCACCCCGTCGACGACCCGGTTGAGCAGCTCGGCGGCGTAGGCCAGTTCAGCACCCGCGTCACGGCGGGTGGCGAGGGTCGCTCACATGAATGTTCGCCGGTTGCAGTCTTCACTCATCACCACTTCGGTCAGCACCGGCTCGTCGAATTGCACGAAGGCGGCGCCCGCGTCCCGCAGGTCCTGCAGCTCCTCCCGCAGGATGCGCACCACGTCGTCGCCCATCTCGGTCTTGTCGCGGTAGACCTTGCGGGTGTAGGCGCCGACCCACATCGACCGCGTCAGCAGGTAGGGCCCCGGCAGCGCCACCTTGACCGGACGATCGGTGAGTTGCTGCACGAAGCGCAGCTCGCCGACCGCCAGCGGTTCGCGGCGCTGCAGCCGCCCGGTGCAGGTCGGGTTGCGGATCGCCGACGCCGGCACGTCGAGCGTCGCCAGCATCTCCTCGAACGCCGCCTTGTCCTCGACGGTGTCGAGCATCTCCGCCAGCGACATCAGCCGCGTGCCGTCGAGCTTGTCGGTGACGAACGAGTAGAAGTTGTCGCGCCGCTGCTCCCCGTCGACGACGACGTCGACGCCGGCCGCGACCTGATGCTCGACACAGCGCCGCACCTCGGCATCGGCCACCCGTTCGAACTCGTCGCGCGTCATGCGGCCCTGCTGCTTGTCGCGCAGCGCGCGCAGCAGATCGCGGGAACGGGGCCAACTGCCCACTTGGGTCACTTCGAACATGCTTTGCTCCGCGCGGGGATCACACGATCGCCAGTTTGACGGTGAGTGCCGCCACCTTGGCCAGCGTCGCCGCCAGCGGCGACCGGCGCAACGTCGCCGCCCAGACCGCGCGCACCGCGGCCTCGTCGGCGAAGGTGGAGACGAACAGCTTGAGGTCGATGGCCGCGAACGACGGATCGCCGTCACCGAGGCCGAGGTGCGCCATGATGTCGTGCAGCCGGCCGCGCGCCGTCAGCTCGACGTCGTCGACCTCGAGTCCGGCGCGGGAACAGGCGACGCGGAAGCCGGTGACCAGGTCCGCCGCCAACGCGCCGAGCGCCGCCTCGACCGCGCTCGGGAACCCATCACGCTCCTCGAAGCTGGCCGGCTGCCCGAGCTGCCACTGGAAGTTGCGGCAGTAGACCGTGGTCACCATCGGCGCCGTCGACCGCGCCCGCAGCCGCCACTCGTACTCGCGCGCCCGCTGCTGATCCTGCGCCAGCGCCGCCGCCTCCTGCGCCGCCGCCGCGCCGCCGCCGCGTCGCACGAAGTAGCGCCGCTGGGCCGCGGCGCCCACCCCCGGCAGCTCGCCGAGGTACTCGTGGCCGACCATGCGGCACCACGCCGGCAGGTCATCCCGAACCGTGGCCTCGACGCTGCGCATCTCCAACACCCCGCCCTCCGGCACCGTCTGCATGCGTTCGCGGAGCAACAGCACCAGCCCCGACCCGCAGTCGAGCGCGCCACCATCGAGCACCTGCTCCGGCACCAACACCGCCAGCTGTTCGGGATTCAGCACACGAACTCCAGTTGCGCCCAGCACACGGTCATCGGCCACAGCGGGACAGCACGGCAGGAACAGGAGCTGCGGGACGAGGTGATCACGACCCGCTGCCGCCCACTGCCACGTCCCGCCGTTGCGCCGCGCCCGTTGCGGGCGTCGGCGGCAACGTCGGCGGGCCCACCCCGCCGATCCGCGATCCACTCAATAGCCGACGCAGGGCGAGCCGTTGGCGAGCCACTCGACGAGCGCGGCGCCGCCCGCCGCAGCCGCTCCCGGCACCAGCATGTCCTCGGTGATGCCGCGCTTCTTCAAGCACGGCGAGCACACCAGGATCTTGCCGCCGTTGGCGACGAACTTCTCGACCAGCTCCTTCAGCGGTGCGAACGGCGCGCCGACCTGGATCTTGTCGACTTCGCCCTTCACCGCCGCATAGACGCCGTCGGCGCTCAAGAAGGCCAGCGTGGTCTTCTCGCTGCCGACCGCGGCGTTGGCGACGACGAAGCCGACGGTGGCCTTGTCGGGGTTCGACTTGCACTCGGTGATGGTGACACAGAAGGTCTTGCTCATGGCTCGGGCCTCGTCGTGGGCACGTGACTCAGAAGTTCAAGGTGAGCTGGAAGTAGCCGACCTGGCGGCGGTCGTCGTCGACGCCGTAGCCGGCCGAGGCGTAGACGCCGCTCGCGAACTTGCGACCGACGATGAAGTCGGCCTCGTATTCACCCTGCTGGGTGGCACCGCCGCGGCGGTCGAACGCGAGCAGGTTGACGTCGATGCTGATCTCCTGCCCCGGCAGCACGCGCAGACCGAGCTGCGTCGTCTGCATGTCGCTGCGCCAGGCGCCACCGTACTGGTGCAAGAGGCCGGCGGAGTTGAAGTCGGCCGGGTTGCCGACGTCCATCTTGCCCTCGGCGTCGGTGTGCTGCAGCGACACCGAATCGAACGCGCCGCCACACAGCCCGAGCTTCTTGGTCAGGGTCGCGCGCCACGCCATACGATCCTCGCCGGCGTCGACGAAGCGCTGGGCCCACTCGGCGTTCCACTGGATGTCGCCCGGCAACGTGCCCAGGCCGTCGATGCCGAGCCACTGGTCGTCCTCGGTCTCGTTGGCCGAGGTGACCTCGTCGCCGTCGTGCGTGCCGGCCATGTAGTAGGGCTTGATCTTGCCCAGCATGCCGCCGCAGCAGTCACCGAAGTTGATGCTGGCGGTGCCGCCGACGTAACGCACACCGTCGTGTGCCGCCTGCAGCGGGCCGTAGTCGTCGAACATGAACAGCTCGAAGTCGTGGCCGGCGATCGGCCGCGAGAACCAGACGCCGGTGAACGTGCCCGGACGCTGCAGATAATCGCAGGAGCCGAGCACGAGGCCGTTGCCGAGAATGTACTCGCTGCGGCCCACGCGCCAGTGGTCGCCGAAGCCGAACATGTCCTCGGCGTCGAGGTAGAACTGCGAGATGCCGTTGAAGTTCTCGCCGGCCATCGCGTCCGAGTAACTCTCCGAACCGGCCCAGGTCTCCGAGAAATTGAACTCGGCCAGCGCCTTCACCTTCTCGGTGGCCTGGTAGTGCAGCCGCACGCGGGCGCGCGTCGCCTGCTGGTCGGCGAGGCCGTTGTAGGGATAGCCGGTGCGGGTATCGCCGGTGCGCAGCCGCAGGCGGATGTCGCCTTCGACCGACAGCTTCTGCGAGCGCAGGTCGAGCGCGCCCTGGGTATCCACCTTGCCGACATCACTCTCGGGTGCGGGCCCGAAGGTGAAGCAGCGATGCTGCGCGTCGTAGCAGTTCTGCGCGGCGAGGCCGCCCGTCAACGAAAGGGCCGCGGCGGAAAAGGCGGCGAACGTGGTGAGAGAGACTGGTCTTGGCATCGGTTCCTCGAGGTTTTCCGACGGCTTGCCGGGGGAGCGTCGGCGTCGTGTCTCGAGGGCCCGGAGCGTGTCAGCGCTGCGCGGCTGCGGGACCGACCGGCCCCGTTCCCTCGGCGACACGGAGCCAAGCTCCGCGTGGGCGCCGAGGCCGTACTCAGGTGTGAGGACGGCGCGTCATTCTCGGTCGGTGGGGCACGGGCGCAGATGCTGGCGAGGGTGGTGCTGCAACGCAAGCCCCCCAGGGTCGCGAGGCACCGATTTCTGCGGCCGGCACCCGACGCCGATCGGCGCCCCGGCCAAGTGCCGCGCGCGGGGCGATCGTTAGGATGCCGCGACCATGCCCCGGCCGCGCCAGACGCTCTCGATCCTGCTGCTGCTCGGCCTCTCGGCGGTGACCCTCGCGCGCACGCTGCGCTGGCCCAACGACTGGGCGGAGGCGCACTGGCTGCTCGACTACCGGTTCGGCTTCGTCAAGCGCGGCCTGCTCGGCCAGCTGCTGCAGTGGACGCTGGCGCCCTTCGGCGGCGAGGTCGGCGAAGGCGCGATCCGCGCCGTCTCGGCGGCGGCGTGCGTGGTGTTCGTCGCGCTGCTGGGCTACACGGTGTGGCGAGTGCTGCGCGCAGCCGAGTTCGCGCCAGGCGCCGTCGCGGTGGCGGCGGCGTTCGTCGCCTCGCCGTTCCTCGTCATGACCGGGCACCTGGTCGGCTACTTCGATCACGTCGTGTTCGCGCTCGGCATCACCTCGATCTGGCTGGCGCTGCGTCGCCAGCCGTGGATCGGCGCCCTGCTGCAGGCGGTGGCGCTGTTGGCGCACGAGGCGTGCATCGTGCTGATCTTCCCGGCCTTCACGTTGGCGGTGTTGCTGCGGAACGCGCGGCACGACGGTGGCGGAGCAGAAGGCGAACCGTCGCGGCGGTTGCAGCTGTTGCCGCTGCGCCCGCTGCTGCCGTTGTTGCCGCCGCTGATCGTCGCGGCGCTGATGGGGCGCGTCGTCGGCTCGACGCCACCGGGCTTCCTGGAGCAGTACGGCGCCTGGCTCGGCAGCCACGACTTCCTCGACCCAGGCTTCGCGCAGCAGGTCGCGTTCCTGCTGACCTGGAAGCTCGGCGACTTCGTGCAGGTGATCTGGTCGCAGGGCGGCGGGCGGTTGATGCAGGCGAGCAACTTCGGGTTGCTGCTGCCGGTGCTGACGGCGATCCTGCTGCTGACGTTCGCGCGGTCTCGCTCGCGGCCGTGGTCGCTGGAGACCTTGTTGGTGGTGTGCGTAGCACTGGTGCCGCAGGCAATGCACCTGGTCGCGTTCGACCTCGAGCGCATCGTCACGTTCTCGATCTTCACCGCATGGCTCTCGCTGTGGGTCGTCGCCGAACACGACGGCGCGTCGGTCGCGCGGACCCCAGGGCCATTCGGAGTGGCACTGCTGGCCGTCGTGGCCGGCGTGTCGATGACGACCCCGCTGCTGGACAACGAGCTCGATCGGCTGGCCGGCGTCTGGCGCATGGTGATCGCGGCGGCGGCGGTGGCGGCGTTGTGCGCGCTGCACCGAACCGACCACCGCATCACCGCCCGCAGAGCCGCCTGAGCTCGCGCCGGCCAAGGCCCACCGCCAGTTCGCCCGCTGCCTGCCCAGGAGCTCCGCCGCCCTGGCGCACTCGCGGGTGGCGCCAGGGTGCGGTCTCGACCCAAGACATGCCTGCCGCAGCGGCTGCTGGCGCCAGCCTGTCCCTGCCACCGACCGCATCGGGTGTTGCCGCGCCCCCCGGGCCCTTCGCCCGGCACGTCCTACGCACAACGCACCAAAATCCGACC
>JAEUHT010000016.1 GCA_016793265.1 Planctomycetota bacterium | reverse complement strand
TGGGCGCGAGGCCGAACTTGCGCAGCCGCAGCTTCTCGGTGGCCTCGAGGGCGACCTTGACAGCTTCTTCGGTCAGGGCCTTCTTGTCCTTGACGAACACCAGGGCCTTGCCGTTCAGGCCGTTCGGGTGCACGCGGATGACACCGTCCAGCTTGCTCAAGACGTCACGCGTCTCGATGGCGGTGCTCATTCAACCCAGGCCGGAGATGGCCACCTCGTAGACGGCCTCTGCCTTCGGCAGTTCGACCTCCTTGAGTGCGGTCACCTTCACGTTGCCTGCACGACCCTTGCTCAGCGCGAGGTTCAGATCGGCGATCTCGGGCACCTTCTTGCCGGCTTCGAAGTAGCCGACGCCGGTGGTGTCGAAGATCAGGTGTTTGAGGTTCTTGTCCTTCTCGAGGATGTCACGCACCCTCTTGGCCTGTGAGGCCGCGCCTCAACCACCGATGCCGGACGTCTCGATCTTCCACAGCTTCTCGACCTTGGCGTCCTGCTTCGCCGGCTGACCCTGCGTCTCTTGCGCAGCGATCGGCATGGCGAGAACGAACGCGGCGAGCGTGGCAGCTACCGTGCTTCTCATGGGTTCTCCTGTTGGGGGGCCGGGAGGGTGACCGCTCGGGCACCCAGATGGCTGCTGGCAGTATCGGCGGTCGGAGGCGTGCAGGCAAATCCCCTGGTCAGGAAGCTCGGCCAGGGCGCCCGTGCCACCGGGTCAGCGGTCGGCGAAGCGCCAGTCGGCCAGGGCCTTGCCCGGCAGCTCCGGGCGCAGGGCGGCGCGCAGGGCGGCCACCGGCATCGCGTTCTCGCGCAGCACGGCGTCGTGGAACTGCCGTTCGCTGCGGCCCGAGCCGACGAGCTCGTCGTGCAGGGCGCGGAACTGCAGCCCGCCGAGCATGTAGGCCGCCTGGTAGAGCGGGCCGTAGCCGCCGCTGACGCTGCGGCGCACCTCGCCCTCCGCGGCGGCGCGTTCGTGCCCGACCCGGTCGATCAGGTAGTCGACACACTGCGGCCCGGTCCAACGGCCGAGGTGGAAGTTGAGCGAGAAGACGATGCGGGCGCAGCGGTGCTTGCGCCAGTAGAGCGCGCCGATGCGGTCCTCGGGCGACTTGGCGAAGCCGAGTTCGTACATGCGCATCTCCCAGTAGAGCGCCCAGCCCTCGATCCAGAACGGCGAGTCGAACGGCTCGCGGTAGCGGCGGTACCGCGCCTGCGAGTACTGCTGCAGCCAGTGCCCGGGGATCAGCTCGTGGAACACCGTCGCGCGGCAGAAGTGCTCGTTGTTGCTGCGCAGGCTCTGCAGCTTCTCGGCCTCGGTCATCGCCTCGGTCGGGAACGACACCTGGATGGTGTCGCCGCCGAGGAAGAACGGGTTCACGCGCTGCGCCTCTCGCGACATCATGCTCATGCGCCAGCACTGCTCGGCGAGCGGCGGGATGGTGAGCAGGTCGTGCTGGCGCAGGAAGTCGATCGCCTCCTGGTTCAGGGCGCGGATCAGCGCCGGCTGTTCACCGGGCTGCCGGTGGTGCTGCTTGACCTGTTCGAGCGCCGCGCGCCAGTCCGCGAGTCCCATCTCCTGGGTTGCCTTCGCCATCTCGGCGTCGCACCAGGCGAACTCGCGTTCGGCGATCGCGACGAGCTCCTGCGGCGAGTACGGGATCCACTCGAGTTCGAGCGCGCGCCGCAGCGCCGCTTCGCCGATCGGGTCGCCGATCAGCGTGCGATCGACGCCGGCCGCCGAGGGCAGGGTGCCGAGGGCTTCGTGCAGGCCGCCGAGCGCTTCGTCGGCGGCCTGGAAGGGCGTGCGCGTCCACCAGGAGAACTGTGGATCGTAGCCGTCGCGAAACTCGAACCAGCGCCGCAGCGCGCGCCGTTGCGCGTCGAGCCGCGAGCGTGCCCGTTCGGGCAGCGCGGCGGCGAGCGTCGCGAACTTGCCCGCGGCGAGGGCCTGTTTGACCTGCGTCGCCTGCTCGCGGATCGCATCGAGCGCGGCGGCGGCCGCCCGGCCCTCGACCTCGTCGTGGCGGCGCCAAGCCTCGACGAAGCTGGTGACGATCGGCGCGAACGGCAGCAGTTCGACCAGTTCCTGGTCGCGGCGGCGTTCCTCGTCGAGGCGCTGCAGCTCGCGGCGCACGTGGTTGTCGAGCAGGAGCCAGTCGACGCGGCCGCTGCGGTCGAGGCGGTCGAAGTCGAGCTGCGCCAGCGCTGCGGCTTCGGCCTCCAGGCGGGTGCGCAGGGCCTGGTCGCGTTCGGCCGACATCGGCGCGTCGAAGCGGCGGCGCAGGTCGCCGAGATCGGCGGCGTAGAGGTCGATGCGGGCCTGCATGTCCACGGTCTCCTGGGCGGCGAGCGGGCAGAGCAGCAGAAACGAAGCGGCGGCGTAGCGGCGCATGGTGCGCATGCTACGCCGCCGTCGGCGGCTGCCAGAGGGCTTCGTCGCGAGGGGCGCCAGCAGCCGGCGCCCCAGGCGCGTCGGCTCAGACCTTCGGACCGGCGCCGCGGATGCGGTCGCTGGCGCGGTCGGCGTACTTCTGGAAGTTCTTGTTGAACAGCGAGGCGAGCAGCTTGGCCTTGTTGTCGTAGGCGGCCTTGTCGGCCCACGTGTTCTTCGGGTTCAGGATCTCGGCCGGCACGTTGCCGCAGCTGGTCGGCACGTGCAGCCCGAAGATCGGGTCGACCGCGGTCGCCGCCTTGGCCAGCGAACCATCGTGGATCGCGTCGAGGATGGCGCGCGTGTACTTGAGGCTCATGCGCTTGCCGACGCCGTAGCCGCCGCCGCTCCAGCCGGTGTTGACCAGCCAGGCCTGCGAGCCGTTCTTGGCGATCTTGTCGGCGAGCAGCTCGGCGTACTTGGTCGGGTGCCAGACCATGAACGCGGCGCCGAAGCAGGCCGAGAACGTCGCCTCGGGGTCCTTCACGCCCATCTCGGTGCCGGCGACCTTGGCCGTGTAGCCGGAGATGAAGTGGTACATCGCCTGGTCCGGGGTCAGCTTGCTGACCGGCGGCAGCACGCCGAAGGCGTCGCAGGTCAGGAAGATGACGTTCTTCGGGTGCTTGGCGACGCAGGGGATCTTGGCGTTCGGGATGTACTCGACCGGGTAGCTGCAGCGCGTGTTCTCGGTGATCGACTGGTTGGTGAAGTCGACGACGCGCGTCTCCTTGTCGTAGACGACGTTCTCCAGCACCGAGCCGTAGCGGATCGCGTCCCAGATCTCGGGCTCCTGCTCGCGCGTCAGGTTGATGCACTTCGCGTAGCAGCCGCCCTCGATGTTGAAGATGCCCTCGTCGCTCCAGCAGTGCTCGTCGTCCCCGATCAGCGCCCGGCGCGGGTCGGCCGACAGCGTGGTCTTGCCGGTGCCCGACAGGCCGAAGAACAGCGACACGTCGCCGCCCTTGCCCTCGTTGGCCGAACAGTGCATCGACATGACGCCCTGCTTGGGCATCAGGTAGTTCATGATCGTGAACACGCCCTTCTTCATCTCGCCCGCGTACTGCGTGCCGAGGATGACGAACTCGCCGCGCTCGAACGACAGGTCGACCGAGGTCGCGCTGCTCATCTCGTTGGTCAGCGGGTTGGCCGGGAACAGGCCGGCGTTGAGGATCGTGTAGTGCGGATCGCCGAAGCTGGCGAGCTGCGCCTTGGTCGGCCGGATCAGCATGTTGTGCATGAACAGCGCGTGGTAGGCGTTCAGGCAGATGATGCGGACCTTGATCTGGTACTTCGGGTCCCAGCCGGCGTAGCCGTCGACGACGTAGAGCTGGTCGCGCGTATTGAGGAAGTCGATGGCGCGCTGGCGGTTGATCTGGAACGTCTTGTCCTGCAGCCGGATGTTGACGTCGCCCCACCAGATGTCCTGGCTCGACGGCGCGGCGTCGACGATGCGCTTGTCCTTCGGCGAGCGGCCGGTCTTGGCGCCGGAACGCGCCGTCAGCGCACCGCTGCTGACGATCTCCCCTTCGCCCCGGGCCAGGGCCTGCTCGTAGAGGATGGAGGGCTCCGCGTTGCGGAGCACGTTGGTGACCTTGATGCCGTACTTGGAGAGATCGACTTTGGACATGATCGGGAAGGGGGCGGAAGCCGCGGAACGGGGCAACGACGCTACGCGTCGATGCCGGCTGGTTCCAGTGGTGCGAAGAGCGGAGGAAAAGCGCTTGCGAACGATGCTGGGCACCGCTAACGTTCCCCGCCCTCAACTGGGCGCCCGTAGCTCAATTGGATAGAGTACCAGACTACGAATCTGGGGGTTGGAGGTTCGATTCCTCCCGGGCGTGCCCCTTTGGCCGCGGGGCGGCCAAGTGGCCGGCCCGCGAGGCCGCGGGGG
>JAEUHT010000303.1 GCA_016793265.1 Planctomycetota bacterium | reverse complement strand
GCGCGCGGACTTGTGTGTGCTCGACATGCCGAGCTGGGAGGCGGTCGGCTACAGCTTCGGCGGCAATCCGGTGGTGATGACGGTCAAACACGGCGAGCCGGTGGTGACGAACGTGTGCGAACGCGCGCCGCGCGGCTGATGTCCGGTGGAATCGCCGCCGGCCGTCGGGTACGCCGTGCGCCCGTGACGCCGCTGCTCGAGTTCGTTCCCAACTTCTCCGAAGGCAAGGACCGCGGCGTCGTCGACGCGCTGGTCGCGGCGATGACCGGCGTGCGGGGCGTGAAGTGCCTCGGCGCCGAGCTCGACGCCAACCACCACCGCGCCGTGGTGACGCTGGCCGGGCCGGCGTCGGCGATCGCCGAGGCGGCCGTGATCGGCGCCCGCGAGGCGATGCGGCGCATCGACCTGCGCCAGCACAAGGGCGAGCACAAGCGTATGGGCGCGATGGACGTCTGCCCGTTCGTGCCGCTCGCCGGGGCCACCATGCAGGACGCGATCGCGACCGCGAAGCTGGTCGGCGCGCGCATCGGCAGCGAGCTCGGCTTGCCGGTGTTCCTCTACGCCGAGGCGGCGACGCGCGAGAGCCGCCGCGTGCTCGGCAACGTGCGCAACAAGGAGTTCGAAGCGCTGCTGACGCTGGTCGGCAGCGACCCCGAGTTCGTGCCCGACTTCGGGCCTTCGCGAATGCACGCGACCGCCGGCGGCGTCTCGGTCGGCGCGCGCAAGTTCCTGATCGCCTACAACGTCAACCTGCGGACCACCGACGTGCAGGTGGCGAAGGACATCGCCAAGGCCGTGCGCGAGAAGGACGGCGGCTTCAAGAAGGTGCAGGCGATGGGATTTTTCCTCGACGACAAGCAGGCGGCGCAGGTGTCGATGAACCTGCTCGACTTCGAGACCACGTCGATCCGCACCGTGTTCGACAAGGTCGCCGAACTGGCCGAGGCGCGCGGCGTCGAGGTCGCCGAGAGCGAACTGATCGGGCTGGCGCCGGCGGCGGCGATCGACGCGGCGCTGGCGCGGCACATCAAGCTGCCGCGGTTCGTGGCGGAGGAGCAGGTGGTCGAGGCGAAGCTCGCGGCGATGGGGGCCTGAGCGGCTTGCTCCGCTACTTGAGCGGCACCGACACCTGCACGACCTTGGCCCGGTTCGGGTCGCCGCGCACGACGGTCACCTCGACCTTCTCGCCGCGCTTCCTGCCGCGCAGCAGCCGCGCCAGTTCGACCTGGCTGCGCACGGGGCTGCCGTCGACGGCGACGATGATGTCGCCCCAGCTCACCACGCGCTCGTTGGCGTCGAGTTGGAACGGCTGGATGCCGGCCGCCTCGGCGCCGGCGCCGGCTTCGAGGCCCATCACCGGCACGCCGAGCTCGTAGCCGGTGTCGCGCGGCACCCGCACCGGCCGTTCGAGCGGGAAGATGCCGAGGTTGCGCTGTGCGGACTTGCCGTCGAGCAGCGCCGGCACGATGTCGTTGATGGTGTCGACCGGCACCGCGAAGCCGATGCCGGCGCTCGACCCGCTCGGGCTGTAGATCGCCGTGTTCATGCCGATCAGCCGGCCGGCGGAGTCGAGCAGCGGGCCGCCGGAGTTGCCGGGGTTGATCGCGGCGTCGGTCTGGATCAGGCCCGCCATCTTGGTCTGTTCGGTGGCGATGCTGCGGTTCAGCGCGCTGATGATGCCGGTGCTGAGGCTGCGGTCGAAGCCGAACGGATTGCCGATCGCGAGCACGAACTGGCCGACCTTGAGGTCCGCCGACGAGCCGAGCGGCAGCGGCTGCAGGTTCTTCGGCGGAGCGATGATGCGCAGCACGGCGATGTCGTACTGCTGGCTCGAACCGACCACCGTACCGTCGTAGAGCTCGTCGCCGATCGCGACCTTGAGCTTGCTGCGCGCCTCGACGACGGTCTTGACCACGTGGTAGTTGGTCACCACGGTGCCGAGGTCGTCCCACAAGAAGCCGGTGCCGGTGCCTTCCTGGTAGACCTTGCTGCGGCCGAACCAATCGCGCGCATAAGCCTCGGTGGTGATGTGCACGACCGAGGGCGAGTACTGCTCGAAGATCGTGGTCGTCGTCTTTTCGATCTCCATCAGGTCGCCGCGCGGCGTGATCGGACGCGGGTCGACCGACGGGGCGCGCGAGAACATGCCGGTGCGATCGAGCACCATGAAGGCGGCCAGCACGAAGGCGGCGCCGGCCAGCACGACGGGGAAAGGGCTCTGGCGACGCGGAGAGAACGGCGGCAGGTGGGTCATCGGGATCGCTGCTGCGGCCGGCTACGGGCTGCCGGCGCGACTACACGGGATTGGGCCACAGTTCGCGCCAGTCGCCGGCGGGGCTGCCCTCTTGACCACGGAGCCGCGCGAAAGCTCCCGGGTGCACTTGCACCCGTTCGAGGGCGGTCTGCGCCAGCGCCTGGCCGCAGGTGTCGGCGATGCCGGCGCCATGCAGGCCATGGTAGGCGTAGATATGGGCGGGGGTGCCGGACTTGCTGAACTTGACCACGGCCTTGGCGATCTGCGGCACGCCGACCACGGAGCCGAGGTTGTCGAGCAGGCCGACTTCGCCGTCGTGCACCGAGACGATCGGCACGCGCCGGCCGGCGAGGTCGATGGCATCGGCTTCGCGGAGCGCGCCGCCCGCCTGGCCGGCCGGGCGCAGGTGCAGGCGGCCGTCGATGCCGAGCGTCGTGGTCAGGTGTTGATAGCCGCCCTTGCGCGCGAGCTCCCCACAGAGCAGGTCCGGTGAGGTGACGACGGTGACGTTCGCGTAGACGCCGCGGTCGAGCAGCAGCTGCGCCGCCTGCACCGCCTCGGGCACCAGCGCGCCCATGACGAACAGCTCGACGACGTTCTCGCCGGGCTGGTAGCCGCGGTAGCCGCGCCAGTCGATCAGCCGGTAGCCGCCGGCCAGCACGTGCTGGTGCAGCGCCGCCAGGATCTCGGCGTCGGCGGCGTGCGGCACCGCGGCCTCGTGCAGACCGCCGTCCTGCGTGGTCAGGCCGAGCTCGGCGCCGGCCGGCAGGTCGCGCTTCCACTTCGCTTGCTTGCGCTGCCACTCGAGCAGCAGGTTCTGCGGCAGGGCGCGCGTAACGGCGCGGATCATGACGCCGCTGCGGCCCTTGTTGTCGCGCGTGAAGTGGCGGCGGATCGCGTCGCAGAGGATCCACTCCATCTCGATCGCGAACGCGGGCTCCCAGGTGATCAGGTTGGGGATCTGGATGTCGCTCTTCCAGCTGTGCTGCGCGCCCTCCGGCGCCAGCGTGATGCCGCTCGGCGTGCCGACCAGCACGAACGATGCCCCCCAGTAGAGGTTGTAGTAGAGCTGGTCGAGCGCCCGCTTGATGAAGAAGTCGTAGACCGTCATCAGCGGCAGGAACGGGATGCCAGCGAGGTGGTCCATCTTGCCGAAGCTGCCGACCGCGGACATGCAGTTGGCCTCGGCGATCTCGAAGCGGATGTGCCGCGTCCAGGCCTCGTCGGTCGGCGCCAGCTCGGGGCGCAGGCGTTCGGACAGCTCGAGCTTCGACTCCCAGTTCTCGTCGTGCTTGGGGCCGAAGATCTTCTCGTCCATCGCCGGGTTGATGTTGGTCGAGGTGCCGACGTCGGGCGCCATCGTCATCATCAGGTCGGCCAGCGGGCTCCACTTCGTCTCGTCGGCGGTCAGCGCCCGGCCCGCCTTGTCCTGCTTGCCGGCGATGGCCAGCTCGTCGTAGACGCCGATGCGCACGAGCTTGGCCGCGAGCTGGCCCCACATCCACTGCGTATGCGTCGTCGGCGCCAGCTTGAGGTTGATGTCGAGCGAGGCCGGCATGCCGCCGTGGTCCTCGAAGTCCTTCGCCACGCGCTGCCGGTTGGCCGCCGCCTGCGCCGTCAGCGCCTCGATGCCGAGCCGCAGCACGGCGCCGCGCTGCGCGCAGTAGGCGCCTTCGGGGCTGTCCTTGGCGAAGCGGACGAACGGCCGTTCGAGCGTCAGGCCCTGTTCGGCCAGGATGCGCACGACCTCGTCCTCCTCGGGCATCGCCGAGTGGTTGCCGTTGGCGGCGACACACTCGAGGCCGCGGCCCTTGATGGTGTGCGCGACGATCAGCGTCGGGCGGTGCTTGTCCTGCTTCGCGTGGGTGAACGCCTCGATGATGGCGGCATGGTCGTGGCCGCCGGTGTCGAAGAACAGGCGCACGACGTCCTGGTCGCTCAACGACGCCATCAGCGTCTGGCACGCCTTGTCGAGGCCGATCACCGCCGCGCGCATCTGCGCCGGGTCGCGCTTCCACAGCAGCGATTGGTAGTGGTAGTCGGTGAAGCGCCGCTCGAACACCTCACGCAGCGAGGCGCCACCCTTCTTGGCGAAGGTCGCCTCGCGGAAGGCGCCGTGGCGCAGTTGGATCACGTTCCAGCCGTTGGCGCGCGCGGTGCCCTCGATGCGGTCGGCGTCGGTGCCCATCAGGCCGCGGTTGTTCGGGATGCGCGTGCCGTCGAGGTTCTGCCGGTTGTAGTCGACGATCCACGTCACGTTGCCGAGCTCACGTTCGGCGACCTCGGGCAGCACTTCGAGCAGCGAGCCTTCGCGGAACTCGCTGTCGCCCATCATGCACCAGAAGTGCGGCTCCTCGACGTCCCAGCGGTGCTGGCGCGCGTAGCGGTAGGCGAGGGCGAGGTAGACCGCGGCGACCGGCGGGATGCCGACCGAGCCCGAGGGCAGGAAGCGCCAGCTGTCGGGGTCGGACTCGGCGTGGTAACTCTGGAACACCGGCTTGTGATCGAACGGGAAGCTGCGCAGCCGGGTCATCACCGCCTCGGCCTCGGCCTCCTCGAACCAGGTGCCATCGGCGTGCCGGAACAGGCCGAGTGCGTGGTGCAGCGCGTGGTCGTCGGGCGACGCGTGGGGCTTGCAGCAGACGAAGTCGCCGGGCTCGCGCACGACGAGGTGCAATGCCGCCAGGAAGTCGAGGCTCGACGCACAGCCCGCCGGGTGGCCGCCCACCTTGGGGTCGGTCTTGTCGGCATCGTCCCGGTTGTTGGCGACGTGGATCATCGCCACCATGTGGGCGAAGGCGCGGCGCGTGATGCGCTCGACGAGCTTCAGATCGGGCAGCTGCTTGGGCTTCATGGCGTAGGGAAGGGCCCCCGCAGGGCGGGGGCGCGGCAGGTTAGGGCGCCGGCCGACCGCTCGCCAGATCAGGGGTGGTCGAACCTCGAATGGGAACGGGCGAATCACGGGCTTCGCCCGCCAGGTTGGAGCCGACGCCCGCAGCGGGCGCGGCGCAACGGCGACCCCCGGGGTCGACTGCCGTTCCATGCCTCGGGGACAGCGACGAGCCGGTGAGGCACTCCGGACCGGGTGCCGCCCGGGCCGCCCCTCGCCAGCGCGCGGCTCCCGCGGCATCCTCTCGCCCATGTCGCAGAGAGTCTCCCTCGCCGGACGGGCCAGCCTGGCCCTCATGCTGATGGTCGGCTTCTACCTGTTGGCGCTCGGCATCTGCGCCGGACTCGCCTGGCTGGTCTTCGCCGACGCCCAGAGCCACCGCATCCACCCCAAACTCTGGATCATGGCGGTCGTCGTCATCGGCACCGTGATCTACAGCGTGTGGCCGCGGCGGGTGAAGTTCCCCGACCCCGGCGTGCCGCTGCGACGCCAGGACCAGCCGCGCTTGTGGTCGATGGTCGACGAGGTGGCCAGGGCCGCCGGCCAGGAACCGCCGCGCCAGATCTTCCTGGTGCCGGACATCAACGCTTTCGTCGCCGAGCGCAACAGCGTGCTCGGCCTCGGCGGCGAGCGCATCATGGGCATCGGCCTGCCGCTGCTGCAGGTGCTGACGCTGCCGCAGGCGAAGAGCGTGATCGCCCACGAGTTCGGCCACTACCACGGCGGCGATACCCGGCTCGGGCCGTTCATCTACAAGACGCGCGAGGCGATCGGCCGCACGATCGTCAACTTCCGCAACCTCGATTCGATCCTGCACAAGCCGTTCGAGTGGTACGGCAAGCTCTACCTGCGCGCGACGTTCGCCATCTCGCGGGCGCAGGAGTACGCGGCCGACGCGCTGTCGGTGCGGCTGGTCGGGCGCGAACCGGTGCTGACGGCGCTGCGGCGCGTCAACGAGACCGGGCCGCTGTTCGATCACTACCTCGAGGGCGAGTTCCTGCCGATGCTCAACCGCAACCGGCGACCGCCGCTGGCGCAGGGCTTCCGGCTGTACCTGGGCTCCAAGGCCGTCGGCAAGCTGCAGGTCGAGTTCGGCGAGCAGGCGATGCAGGCGAAGGGCAATCCGTACGACAGCCACCCGGCGTTGCCCGACCGGTTGCGGGCGGCGGCGGCCGTCGAGTCGCCCGGCGCCGAGGCCGCCGCCGGGCCGCTGGCGCTGACCTTGATCGACGATCTGGCCAAGGTCGAGGAGCAGCTGCTGGTGTTCATGACCGGCAAGCCCGAGGTGCGCAAGGTGCCGGCGACGAGCTGGCGCGACAGCGGCGCGGCCTACGGCGAGCAGTGGCAGGAGGTCGCGGCCGGCAGCGGCCGCAAGCTGCCGGCGATGCGCGTGGCGGACCTCGTCGCCCACGTCGGCGAGATCGAGCAGTTCGCGGCGCTGACCAGCCCGAAGGTGCCGAAGGACTCGCGCCGCGCGGCCGGGGCGTGGCTGGTGACGGTGTTGTTCGGTGAGGCGCTGCGGCGCGCCGGGTTCGTGCTGGAGACCAGCCCCGGCGATCCGCTCGAGCTCGTGCGCGGCGACGTGCGGCTCAACCCGTTCGAGGTGGTCGGCAACCTCATCGACGGCAAGATCACGGCCGCGGACTGGCCCGAGTTCTGCGCGCACCATGGCGTCGGCGACCTGCTGATGGCGGGGCCAGAGCTGCCGGTGCTGGCCCCCGCCGCGGGGCGCCGCGACCAAGCGGCCGGCTAGCCGGCTGCCGTCAGTGGCCGACGGTCCAGGTGACGCCGTTCGAGGTGGCGAGGCCGAGGTCGTTCTTGGTCGTGAAGGCGAGCGCTTGCGAGGTGACCTGCATGCCGACCAGCGCCGCGTCGGTGGGGATCGGCAGCAGCACGGCGGCCGCGCCGGCCGGCAGCGCCACCGGCAGAGTCACGATCGTCAGGTTGTTGTTGGTGAACATGGAGCAGCCCGGCGCGCCGAGCCCCGCGAGCGGCAGGCCGGAGGGTACCGCGGTGTCGCCGAGGCAGAGGAACGAGAACGGCACCAGGTTCTCGACGTCGCGCACCATGAGGTCGAAGTTGCTGCCGAGCCGCGGCAGTCCGACCGTGTGCAGCAGCGGCCGGCTGTCCGGGCCGGTCGTGATGAGCGGCAGTGAGGCGGACAGATCGACGCTGCCCGGATCGACGGCGACGAGGCCATCACTGCTGCCCTTCGACGCGCCGACGATGACGGGCGCGCTCGTCGTGTTGGGGACGATGTCGAGGTAGCGGAACTCGAAGTCCCCGGAGGCAAACAGCGCGACCTGCATGGTCACCGAGGTCGCGCCCGCCAAGGGCACCGAACCGCTGCGGTCGGCGACGTCGAGCCAGGTCACGTAGACGACCAGGCCGCTCGGGTCGACGTCGAAGTAGATGCCGCTCTGCGGGTTGGCGACCTGGTTGGTCATCGGCTGCAGGTTGCACCACAGCGGACACAGGCGTGGCACCTGCGTCAGCAGCTCGGCAGTCGTCGGGCTGGCGTCGCAGGAGTTCGATGTCGTCGTGCCGAGCACGAGGTAGCCGTCCGAGGCAGCGTGGATCACGTTCGTGCTGCCGCCCGGGAACGGGAACACGAACGGCAGCTGCAGCGGCCTGGAGAACTGGGTGTCGCCCATCGGCGCGGGGATCGGCGCGTTGTCGAGCAGCTGCACGCCGGTCGGCGGGAACCAGGACGGTCCGGTGGGCATCACCATGTAGCCGAGCGGCAAGAGCCGCGCCGCGTAGAGCGACGGCTGATTGCCGCTCTGGAGGTCGAAGGCCGCGAGCGCCGGCAACGCCTCGTAGAAGGTGGTCGTGCCGCGGTAGCAGCCGGTGCCGACCGATTCGCTCTGCGCGCAGCCGCTGCCCGGCAGATTGCCGAGGTGGTAGTGCAGGTTGCCGTTCCACACCCGCGGCGAGAAGGTGCTGCCGGAGAAGAGATCGCTGCAGGCCGCGCCGGCGGTCAGGTGCACATCGGCGGTGGCGCCGGTGCGGTTGGTCGCGGTGCCGTTGGTGAAGCCGACGCCGACGTCGACGTGGCGAATGCCGATCGCGTGTGGGCCAGGCGGCAGGAAGAGGCCGGCGCCCAGGCAGGTGTAGGCCGGCACGTTGTTGCCCGCGGCGATGACTCCGCCGTGCGCTGCCATGGCCCATGTGGTCGGGTTCAGCACCGTGCCGACGTAGCTCGTCGGGCCGACGTACAGCTCGATCGCTCCGACGGTGCCGACCGCAGTCGTGCTGCAGTTGACGTCGAGGGCCGTGATCGTGATGCCTGCCGGGGCGACGACGTCGAGGTCGAAGAAGATCATCCAGCCCGCGGCGCCGCTGTTGTTCGCGGCGAACGGCATCGCCAGCGGCGACTGCGCGGGCAGGCACGCGGCGGTGAGCAGCGCCGTGGCGAGATTGCGCAAGGAGCTTCGGCGAACGGGGGCGGCATGCATGAGCGCCGCCGGCAAGCACAGCCCATGCCGCGGCCGACTTGCGCAAGATGGTGCCGGTGACCGGTCGCGTGCGCCCGCGCCGCGGGCGCCGGCGTGGACACAAAGGGGCCACCGTGCCCGATGCTGGGGACAACGGGTGCCCGGCGCGGCGCGGCTGGTTTGGGGCATGTCGCTCGGGCAGGGCGGCGACCTCGTCCCGGACCGTCGTTTGCGTGGTCGCCGCCTCCGCTTCCCACCCATGACTCA
>JAEUHT010000264.1 GCA_016793265.1 Planctomycetota bacterium | reverse complement strand
CGGCCGGCATCAGCACGCCCGAGCAGTTCCGCGGCCGCCGCATCGCCACGCCACAGCTCGGCAACACCCAGGACGTCGCCTGCCGCTCCTGGCTGATCGAGCGAGGCTTCAAGGTCCTGATGACCGGTGGCGACGTGCAGGTGGTGCCGACCGAGAACCCCGACCAGCTGGCGCTGTTCCAGCAGGGCAAGCTCGACGCCGCCTGGACCGTCGAACCGTGGGTCTCGCGATTGGAGACCGAGGGCGACGGCAGGGTGTTCCTCGACCAGGCGGACGCGATGACCACGATCTTCGTCGGCCGCGCCGCCGTCGTCGCCGCCGAGCCCGCGCTGGTGGCGAAGCTGCGGAACGCCCACCGCGAGCTCACGGCGTGGATCCTGCAACATCCGGACGAGGCCAAGGCCCTGGTGCGCAGCGAACTCGAAGCACTGACCCGGCGGCCGGTCGCAGCCGCGCTGATCGACCGCTGCTGGCCGCGGCTGCACTTCACTGACGCGGTGGACCTGGCCGGCTTCCAGTCCTTCGTCGACAAGGCCCGCGCCGCCGGCCTCGCCAACGAATCGCCGGACCTGAGCCGCCTGCTGGCGCCCGCCGGAGCCGGGCGATGACCAACACCGCGCAGCTGCTCGACGCCGACCTGCCCGCCAAACTGGTACTGCGTGGCGTCGGCAAGACCTTCCGCGGCAACCAGGGCGACGTCGCCGCGGTCGAACACGTCGACCTCGAGGTCGCCGAAGGTGAGTTCGTCTGCCTGCTCGGCGCCAGCGGCTGCGGCAAGTCGACGTTGTTGGCCCTCGTCGCCGGGCTCGAACGGCCGACCAGCGGCGAGATCCTCGCCCACGGCACCCCCGTCGTCGGCCCGGGTCGCGACCGCATGGTGATGTTCCAGGAACACGCGCTGTTCCCGTGGCGCACCGTGCTCGGCAACGTGCTGTTCGGCCTCGAACTGAAACCCGGCCTGCCGCGCCGCGCCCGCACCGAGGTGGCGATGTACTACCTCGAACTGGTCGGGCTGACGAAGTTCGCCCATGCCTCGATTCACGAGCTGTCCGGCGGCATGCGGCAACGCGTGGCGCTGGCCCGCGCGCTGGCGCCCAACCCGCAGGTGCTGCTGATGGATGAGCCGTTCGCGGCGCTCGACGCGATGACGCGGGAACGGCTCTACGGCGACCTGCAGGAGATCTGCCGCAAGCGCCGCAAGACGGTGCTGTTCGTCACCCACAACGTGCGTGAGGCGTGTGTGCTCGGCGACCGCGTCCTGCTGATGACGCCGCACCCGGGCCGCATCTGCGGCGACTTCCGCGTCGAGCTGCCGCGACCGCGCGACATCAACGGCGTCGACATCGCGACCCTGGCCTCGCGCATCACCACCACGCTGCGCGCCGAGGAAACGAAGGACGGTGGTCGATGACCCGCCGCGTGCTGAACTTCGTCGCCTTCCTGCTGCTGCTGCTCGCCGCCTGGGAGCTGCTGGTGCGCGCCGGGGCGTGGAACGCGGTGCTGCTGCCGGCGCCGAGCACCGTGTTCGTCTACCTCGTCGGCGCCGCCAGGGACGGCACCCTGCTCGAAGCGGCGCTGGTGACCGGCCGCCGGCTCGGCGTCGGCTACGCGCTCGGCCTCGTCGGCGGGCTGCCGCTCGGCTTCCTGTGTGCGCGCTTCCAGTTCGCGCGCGACACCATCGGCGTCTTGGCCCTCGGCCTGCAGACACTGCCGAGCGTCTGCTGGGCACCGCTGGCGCTGCTGTGGTTCGGCCAGACCGAGGCGGCGATGACGTTCGTCGTCGTGATGGGGACGACCTGGTCGATCCTGCTCGCCACCGCCGACGGGGTGCGTGCGATCCCGCCGATCTGGGTGCGCGCGGCGCGCACGATGGGCTCGCGCCGGCTGCACACGGTGTTCAACGTGCTGCTGCCAGGGGCGCTGCCGGCGATCGTCTCGGGCTTCAAGCAGGGCTGGGCCTTCGCCTGGCGGTCGCTGATGGCGGCCGAGATCTTCATCACCATCCTGACCGGTTTCGGGCTCGGGCAGATGCTGCACTACGGCCGCGAACTGCACGCGATGGACCAGGTGCTCGGCGTGATGGCCGTCATCGTCGGCATCGGCCTGCTCGCCGAGCAGATCCTGTTCGCGCCGGCCGAACGCTGGCTGCGCCGCCGCTTCGGGCTGTCGCTGTAGGGCTCGTTCAGCAGCGTGGTGCAAAGGCCGCGGTGAGGGCCGCCTCGGTGATGTGCCAGTGCGAGGCGTGCCACACCGGCTGGCCACCTTCGAACAGGATCACCTGCGGCGACTCGTGGCGCACGCCGCAACGCTCGGCGATGCCGCGCGCGACCGGCCGGTCCTCGACGACGTCGACGAACAGGGTCGGCACGTCCGGCATCACCCTGCGGAACGCGTCGTACTCGTCGCGCGCGGCGGCGCTGATCGGGCAGAGCGGGCTGTGCTTGAACAGCAGCACACGCGGCGCGGCCAAGGCGCGTTCGTAACTCTCCAGGTCGTGCAAGACCGTCTCGCTCACGGCTCCTCGGCGTAGCTCGCCATCAGGTAGCGCGGTTCGAGGTCGGCGGCGGTCGCCGGCGCGAACGGCAGCCCGGCGGCGAACAGCTCGGCGGCGGCGACGGCGCTGGCCAGCAGCACGGTGGCCCCCCGCTGCTGCAAGGCCGGTGTGAGCGTCGGCGCCAGCGCCGCCGGCAGCACGGCGCGGTCGCCGGCGGCGAGGGTCGCCAGCAGTTCGGGCAGCGGCCGCGCCGCCGACTCGCCGAGGGCAAGCGTACGTTCGCCGTCGCGGGCGAACACGCCGTGGTGGAAACGACCGCGCCTGGCGTCGAGCACGGCGTGCACCCGGCCAGCGCCGGCTGGCGCGCGCGCCGCCAGCACGGCGAGGCTGTCGACCGCGAGCACCGGCAGCTCGCCGAAGCGCTGCAGGAAGCGCACGAAGGTCACCGCCACGCGCAGGCCGGTGTAGGAGCCCGGGCCGACGTCGAGGCGCAGTGCGGTCAGCGCCGCCGGCCGCACGCCGTGGGCGCGGCACAGCTCGTCGACGAGGCCGGCGAGGTCGCCGCGGCCGCCGGGCGGCGAACGCCGTTCGTCGACGACGCCGCCGCAACGCAGGGCGCAGGAGAAGCTGATGTCGCCGGTGACGTTGCTGCCGCAGATCGCGAGTTCGACGCCGCTCGCGGTCATGACGCGCCGAGCTCCGCCTTGACCACCGCCGCCATCTCGTCGACCAGCCGCGCGCAGGTCGCGGCGTCCTGGGCCTCGACCATGACCCGGCACTTCGGCTCGGTGCCCGAGTAGCGCAACAGCAGGCGGCCGTCGTCGCCGAGCTCACGTTCGACGGCGGCCTTCTTGGCGACGATCGCCGGCACCGAGTCGAGGTCCGGCTTGCTGCGGACCGGCACGTTGACGAGCCGCTGCGGGAAGCGGTGGAAGGCGGCGAACGCGGCCGAGGCCGGGCCCTGGCCGATCTGCTGCAGCAGGCGCAGGCCGGTGTAGAGCCCGTCGCCGGTCAGGTGGTGGTCGCGGAACAGGATGTGGCCCGACTGTTCGCCGCCGATCGCGCAGCCGAGCTGCTGCATGGCCAGGAACACGTTGCGGTCGCCGACCGGCGTCACGTGCACACCGACACCGGCTTCGCGCAGCGCCTTGTGCAGGCCGAGATTGCTCATCACGGTGGCGACGATGCGGTCGCCGGGCAGCTCACCACGCTGGTGCAGGGCGCGGCCGAACAGGCTCAGCACGTCGTCGCCGTCGCGCACCGTGCCCAGCTCGTCGACGAAGATGCCGCGGTCGCCGTCGCCGTCGAGGCAGATGCCGAGCGCGGCGCCGTGTTCGCGCACCGCCGCGGCCAGCACCTCGGGGTGCAGCGCGCCGGTGCCGTCGTTGATGTTGTTGCCGTCGGGTTCGCAGGCGATCTCCACCACCTCGGCGCCGAACGCGCGCAACAGCCGCGGTGCCAGCAGCGAACCGCCGCCATTGGCGGCGTCGATGCAGACCTTGCGGCCGCCGAGGTCGAGCGACGGGAAGGCCTCGGCCAGCTGTTCCTCGTACTTGACCAGCAGGTCGGCGCGGTCGCGCACGCGCGGCGTGCGCACCACCGCGGGCCGCAGTTCGACGGCGAGGTTGGCGATCTCGGCCTCGTGTTCGTCGCGCAGCTTGGTGCCGTCGACGGCGAAGATCTTGATACCGTTGTCGTGCGCCGGGTTGTGGGAGGCGCTGATCATCACCCCGGCGTCGCACGGCTGTGTGCGGGTCAGGAAGGCCAGCGCCGGCGTCGTACACAGGCCGACGTCGCCGATGGCGACCTCGGCGGCGGTCAGGCCCTGGGCCAGCGCTTCGAGGATCCAGCCGGCCGACTCGCGGCCGTCGTTGCCGACCAGCACCCGCTTCTGCTCGCCGCCGGAACGTTGCAGCAGCACGCCGAGGGCGCAGCCGACGCGGCGCAGCGTCTCCGGGTCCATCGGCGCGTCACCGGCGCGGCCACGCAGTCCATCGGTGCCGAACTTGGGAGGGTCGATCTTGCTCATGGGGGCGTCTGGCGCAGCGTCACCACGACCTGCTCGTCGAGTTGGTACTCGGAACGGTCGACCTGGGTGCGCAGGATCTTGCCGACGATCAGCAGGCGGGCGTTGACGTCGATGGTGGCGCCGAGCGCCGCACCGGGCTCGGGGCGCGGCACCATCAGCAACAGGCGCAGGTTCTCGGCGGCCCAGTCGGCGATCGCGCCCTTGTCCTGGCTGTCGAGCCGCGTGATCAGCTCCGACTTCAGCGCGCCGGCGGCCTGGATGCGCACCTGCCGCGAGCGCTGCTCGAGCTTGAAGCGGCCGCGCAGCTCCTCGGGCAGCGCCGTGTCGTCGACCAGCATCGGCACCTCGATCGTGAACAACTGCATCTCCGGCCGCACGTCGATGGTCAGCAACGGGCTCTGTTCGAGCCGGAGGCCGGTCTTGGCGTCGGCGATCAGGTCGAGCCGCACCGACACCTGCTTGGCGTTCGGCTGCAGGTGCGCGACGGCGCGGAACAGCTTGCCGGTGCGCTTCTTGAACTCCTGGATCTGCTTGGCGGTGCCGAGCACGACCGCCTCCTCGGGGTTGAAGCGCGCGCTGGCGAGGATCAGCCGGTCGGCGCCCTGGTCGGCGACGAGGTCGACCCGCTCGAGGCTGTCGAGGCGGATCGTGGTGTCGCCGATGCGCTCGACGTCGAGGCGCAGGCGCGGCGGATCGAACTCGATGGTGACGCCGCGCGGCAGCTGGTCGGCGCCGAGGTCGGCAGCGGTGAACTCGACGCTCTGGTTGACCGACCAGTCGCGGCTCAGGAAGGCCGAGATGGTGAGCGCGATCTGCTGCTCGCGCAGCGCGTCGATGCGGTACTTGGGGCCACGCAGCGTGGCGCGCACGTTCTCCAGCGCCTGCTCACCGTTGAAGAAACCCAGCTCGACGACACGGTCGGTCGGCAACTGCACGGCGAGGCGGTCCCCCACCGGGCCCGACGCGCCCTGCAGCCCGACCACCGTCAGCGGCAGGGAGCGCTCACACGAGCTGGTGATCTGGCGGTCGATGAACAGCCACAGCATGAAGCCGAGGCCGACGGCCGCGAGCTTGCGGTACGGATCGTCGACCAGGTTGGCGAAGAAGCCGCGGAACCGGCGCCGTTCGACCCTCATGCCGCCACCTTCCTGCCGAACACCTCGTCGAGCTTCTGCTCGAGCTGTTCGAGCGTCAGGCCGTGTTCGAGCTTGCCGTTGCTGGCCGTCGAGATCGAGCCCGTCTCCTCGCTGACGACGAGCAGGAAGGCGTCGGTCTCCTCGGACAGACCGACCGCGGCGCGGTGGCGGGTGCCGAGCCGCTTGTCGATGTCGGGGTTCTGACTGAGCGGGAACAGGCACGAGGCGGCGACGATGCGGTCGTCGCGCACGACGATGCCGCCGTCGTGCAGGGCGCTCTTCGGGAAGAAGATCGACTCGATCAGATAGGAGTTCAGTTCGGCGTCGATGGTGATGCCGTTCTCGGTCAGCTCCGACAACGACGCCTCACGTTCGATCGCGATCAGCGCCCCGATGCGCTCCTTGCTCAGGCGGGCCACCGCGCGCAGCAACCGCGGCACGATCTTGGTCTCGCGGCGGAAGAAGCGGCCGAAGATCGGCGCGTCGCCGAGGTGCACGATGGCGCGGCGGATCTCCGGGTGGAAGACGACGACGAGGCCCACCACCACCGAGGGCGCCACTTCCCGCAGGATCCACGCCAGGTGGTCGAGCTGGAACAGCTCGATCAGCACGAAGAACGCCACCAGCGTGACCGTCAGCAAGAGGCCGAGGCCGCGGATGATGACCGAACCGCGCGTCGCCCGCAGGAAGCGCAGCGCGATGTAGATGAAGACGGCGAAGACGCCGACCTCGATCACCATCTTGAGCACTTCGATGGCGCTGTCGTAGGCGCCGTCGGCGGGCGGCAACGGCAGCAGCGGCGTGAGGGCGGCGGTCATCGGGAGCGAAGCGGGCGGGCGGAGTGAGGAACGCGGAGCGCGGGGCGTGGCGCCGATCAGGCGCCGCTGAGGCCGATGTCGGGCTTGTTCTGCGGGGCGACGTCGGCACCCGGCTGCGGCACGACCTCGACGCGCTTCTTGGCGCGTTCGCTCGCCTCCTGCTGCCGGCGCTGCGCCTCGCGGAACTCGTCGAGGTCGTCGCCGCGCAGCACCGCGGCCACCTCCTCGCCGCCGAGCGTCTCGTGCTTCAGCAGCGCCTTGGCGACGGCGTCGAGCCCCTCGCGGTTGGCCTGCAGCAGCTCCGTCGCGGCGCGGTACTGCTCGTCGATCAGGCGCTTGATCTCCTGGTCGATCAGCTCGAGCGTGCGTTCGGAGACGCCGGAGGCGAGGTGGAACTCGCGGCCGAGGAACGGATTCTCCTCGTCGCTGGTGTACTTGATCGGCCCGACCTTCTGGCTCATGCCGAGTTCGCACACCATGACGCGGGCGAGGTTGGTGGCCTGCTCGATGTCGTTCTGGGCGCCGGCGCTGACGTCGCCGAACACGAGCTCCTCGGCGACGCGGCCGCCGAAGCAGACGGCGATGCGGCCGAGCAGCTTCTTGCGCCAGTGGTTGTAGTCGTCCTTCTCGGGCAGCGACAAGGTGGCGCCGAGCGCTCGGCCGCGCGAGACGATGGTCACCTTGTGCACGGGGTCCTGGTCCGGCGTCTTGATCGAGACGATGGCGTGGCCGGCCTCGTGGTAGGCGGTGACCTTCTTGTCCTCCTCCTCGATGGCGCGGCTCTTCTTCTCGCGGCCCCAGCGCACGCGGTCGCGCGCCTCCTCGAGGTCGCTCATGTCGATGGCGTCCTTGTTCTTCATCGCCGCCAGGATCGCCGCCTCGTTGATGACCGCGGCCAGCTCGGCGCCCGAGAAGCCCGCCGTCGCCTTGGCGATGACGTGCAGGTCGACGTAGCCGGCGAGCTTCACCTTGCGCGCGTGCACCTTGAGGATCGCCTCGCGGCCCTTGACGTCCGGGCGGTCGATGACGACCTGGCGGTCGAAGCGGCCCGGGCGCAGCAGCGCCGGGTCGAGCACGTCGGGGCGGTTGGTGGCGCCGACCAGGATGATGCCCTTGTCGCTGTCGAAGCCGTCCATCTCGACCAGGATCGCGTTGAGCGTCTGTTCGCGTTCGTCATGGCCGCCGCCCATGCCGGTGCCGCGCTTGCGCCCGACGGCGTCGATCTCGTCGAGGAAGACGATGCAGGGGCTCGCTTCACGCGCCTGCTTGAACAGGTCGCGCACGCGCGAGGCGCCGACTCCGACGAACATCTCGACGAAGTCGCTGCCGCTGATCGAGAAGAACGGCACCTCGGCCTCGCCGGCGATCGCCTTCGCCAGCAGCGTCTTGCCGGTGCCGGGCGAACCGACCAGCAGCACGCCGCGCGGGATCGAGCCGCCGAGCCGCGCGAACTTCTGCGGGTTCTTCAGGAACTCGATGACCTCACGCACCTCGGCCTTGGCCTCCTCCATGCCGGCGACGTCGTCGAAGGTGATGTTGGTGCGGTTCTCCTTGGTGTAGAGCGAGGCGCGGCTGCGGCCGAAGGTCAACACACCGCCGGAGCCGCCCGGCGAGCGCATCTGGCGCAGGATGAAGAACCACACGATCGCCAGCACGAGCACCCACGGGCCGATCGTGCCGATGATGTAGATCATCGCCGTGTTGGGCTCGCTGACGCGGAAGTCGGCGGCGCCGAGCGACAGCGTGAACGGGCGCACCGGCACGTTCGTGCGCGCCAGCTCCTCGGTGAGGTCCTGCAGCGTGGCGCCGCCGCCCGCCGGTGGGTCGAGCCGCACGTAGCTGACCTTGGAGCCGCGCTGCAACAGCGCCGTCAGGTAGTTGCCTTCCTTGCGCTGGTCGCCGCCCTGGGTGCGCTGCGGCAACGCCTTCTTGGCCTCCACCTCCTGCACCAGGAACGCCCGCAGCACGGCGATCTTGTCGTTCTGCACGTCCTCGAGGAAGCGCGTGGTGGCGCTGCTGCCGGCGTAGCTCGCGGTGTCGAGGCGCTGCGAGCTCAGCGTGCTGTAGAGCTCGACCTCGGCGGCGTCGCGCAGGAAGTCGCGCACCACCACCTCGATCTGCTTCACGCCGGTCTCGGTGCGCACCTCGGCGGTGATGGTGCCGTCGGACAACGTGCAGCTCTCGATGCGGCCGTTGAGCAGGTGGCTGTAGAAGGCGTGCACCGAGTTCTGGCCCTCGTGGCCGGAGCTCGACACGACGACGAACAGCGCCATCAGCAGGGCCAGGATCAGGATCACTCCGCCCATGCCCCGCGGCTTGCGGGTTGCGTTCGGGCCTTCGGGATCCTTCGCTTCTTTGTTGGTCATCAGTGCCTCTGGCCAGGTGCCACCGGCCACCGCCTGGCCGAGCAGCTGTGGTCCACCATCGGCGGCCCGCCGGCACGAGCCGTAGCCGGGCTGCCATCGCCACTTCCGCCCGGCATCGCAGGCGCTGCTCGGGGCGCCAGGATAGATCAGGTCCGCACCCGATGCCAGGATGCGCGGGCGGCGTTCCGCAGCGCGCGGAGCTCGGCCCTGGGCACGCGCCGGACGCAGCCGGACGACGGTCAGCCGTCGGCGTCCGGCAGTTCGGTCACGGCGCGCGCCACCGGCGGCGGCAGCGGCGCCGGCTGGCCACCCTCGGCTTCCCCCGCCAACAGCGTGGCGACGTCGGCATACGGATAAACCACCGGCGGCCGGTCCTTGGCCAGACCGCCGGTATCCGCCGTCGGCCCGTAGGTGCTGTGCAGCGGGCGGCCGAACGCGCGCAGCAGCATCGTCTGCTGGCCGCGGTGATGCGCCGTGTGCGCGAGGCGCCGGGTCATGATCCAGGTCCGCGGCCGCGGCTCGCCGAAGAACGCGGCCATCGCCTCCCAGAAGGTGTCGTCGCGGGCCGCGAGCTCGCGAAGCCGGAACTCGGCCGCCGCTGCGTAGTGGCGCAGGAAGCCGAGCTTGCTGCGGTCCGCGGGCAACACCTCGCCAGGAGCGACGATGCCGAACATGTTGGTGAACCAGCCGTGCTCACTCTGGCACTGGTGCACCATGTGCTCACGCAGGGTGCGGCCGCGGCGATCGCCGTCGCGCGGGCGCCGGTCGAGGTCCGCGGGCGCCGCCATCGCCCACACCGACAGCGTCTTCAGGAGCTCGGTCGCGAAGGTCTCGACCAGGAACGTGTAGCGGCAGGCCACGGGGCGCGGGTCCAGGGGCCGCGGGTCACTGCCGGGCCGGTTCGAGTTCGCCGCGATGCTGCTGCAGCGCCGCCACGACGAGCTCGTGCAGACCTTCGGTGCCCGCCTGGTCGAACCGCGCCAGCAGCTCCCGGCGCAGGCGCG
>JAEUHT010000262.1 GCA_016793265.1 Planctomycetota bacterium | reverse complement strand
GGCGGCGCCGCAGCGGTTACCCTGTGCGGCCCACCCGAACGCGCGATCCTGTGCGCGCCGACGGGCTCTACCCCCCCGATCCCACCGCTCCCCCGGGAGCCGGAGACCAGCCAGGATCCTCATGCCGAAGCAGATCACCGTCGAGCCGCGTTCGTTCCAGGTCTACACCCGCCGCGATCTCGATCGCATCCCCCAGCTGCAGCGCTTCAGCAGCGACGAGCTGTGGGCCATGAAGGCCGTCGCCCAGGTGTTGCCGTTCCGCGTCAACCGCTACGTCATCGACGAGCTGATCGACTGGGAACACGTGCCGGACGACCCGATGTTCCAGCTCGCCTTCCCGCAGCCCGGCATGCTGCCGCCCGGTGAACTCGATCGTATGGTCGACCTGCTGCAGAAGGACGCCACCGAGCAGGAACTGCAGCACGAGGCCAAACGCATCCAGCGCGGCCTCAACCCGCACCCGGCCGGCCAGGTCGAGCTCAACGTGCCGCACCTCGACGGCAAGCCGCTGCCCGGCATGCAGCACAAGTACCGCGAGACGGTGCTGTTCTTCCCGAGCAGCGGCCAGACCTGCCACACCTACTGCACCTACTGCTTCCGCTGGCCGCAGTTCGTCGGCCTCGACGAGCTGAAGTTCGCCGCCCGCGAGGCCGACCAGCTCGCCAACTACCTGAAGGCGCACCCGGAGGTCAACAGCGTCTTGTTCACCGGCGGCGACCCGATGGTGATGAAGGCGCGCGTGCTGCGCCGCTACCTCGAACCGCTGCTGGCCGAGGAACTCGACCACATCGTCAGCATCCGCATCGGCACCAAGGCGCCGGCCTGGTGGCCGCACCGCTTCGTCACCGACGACGACGCCGACGAACTCATGCGCCTGTTCGAGGAGGTGCACCAGAAGGGCCGGCACCTGGCGATCATGGCCCACTACAGCCACCCGCGGGAGCTGTCGACGCCGGTGGCGCAGGCCGCCTTGGAGCGGCTGCAGAACGCCGGCGCGACGGTGCGCTGCCAGGCGCCGTTGATCCGCCGCGTCAACGACGCCGCGGAGACCTGGGCCGACCTGTGGAAGCGGCAGATCGTGCTCGGCGCCGTGCCGTACTACATGTTCGTCGAACGCGACACCGGCCCGCGGCACTGGTTCGAGGTGCCGCTGGCGCGCGCGCTCGACATCTTCACCGTCGCCCTGCGCCGCGTCTCCGGCCTCGGCCGCACCGTGCGCGGGCCGTCGATGTCGGCGACGCCGGGCAAGGTGCTCGTCGACGGGGTCGCCGAGGTGCACGGCGAGAAGGTGTTCGTGCTGAAGTTCCTGCAGGCGCGCGACCCGAGCTGGGTCAACCGCGTCTTCTTCGCCAAGTACGACGAGCAGGCCACCTGGCTCGACGAGCTGAAGCCGGCGTTCGGTGAGAAGCAGTGGTGGTTCCAGCCGGTCATCAAGATGATGAAGAAGCAGGGCTGGCAGCCGTCGTGGGGCGACCGGTCGCGCGTTCGCAAGCGGGTCACCCACTTCGGGCACGTCGAATGGGAGTGACGGCCGGCACCCCCGCTCCCACGGGGGTGACGAGCTGCGGTGGGCCCCCCGGCACCAGCCTTAACCGAGTCTTCATGTTCGCCGCCCGGAGCCTTCACGAAGCGGCCGACACTGCTCGCCTGCTGAAGATCCGGACAAGAAAGGACACACCCCCCGTGAAGAACCTGCTGCTGACATCCTCCCTCGCCGCCCTCACCACCCTGACCTCCTGCGGCGGTGGCGCCGGCGCCGCTTCCCGCCTCCAGGTCAAGGGCTCCGACACCATGCTCGAGGTCGCCCAGGTGTGGGCCGAGAAGTACTGCGACGCCCACCCCGAGGTCAGCATCTCGGTCGCTGGCGGCGGCAGCGGCGGCGGCATCGCCGGCCTCATCAACGGCACGCTCGACATCGCCAACTGCAGCCGCGAGATGACCGCCGAGGAACGCGCCAAGGCCACGGCCAACGGCCACGACCCGGTCGAACACAAGGTCGGCTACGACGGCATCGCCATCTTCGTCAGCAAGGACAACCCGCTGCCGTCGATCAGCCTCGAGCAGATCAAGCAGATCTACCTCGACGGCGGCAGCATCACCAAGTGGTCGCAGCTCGGCGTCAAGATGCCCGAGGGTCGTGACGACATCGTCGTCATCTCGCGCCAGTCGAACAGCGGCACCTACGAGTACTTCAAGGAGGCGGTGCTCGGCGGCAAGAAGGCCAACTTCCGCAATGGCACGCTCGACATGAACGGCAGCAAGGACGTCGTCGACCAGGTGCTGAAGACGACGAACGCGATCGGCTACAGCGGCCTCGCCTATGGCAAGGGGGTCGCCGTGCGCATGCTGCCGGTCACCAAGAAGGAGGGCGACCAGCCGGTGGCGCCGTCGATCGACACCGTGCTCGACGGCAGCTACCCGATCGCCCGGCCGCTGTTCATGTACACGAGCGGCCAGCCGCAGGGCGCCAGCAAGGCCTACCTCGACTGGATCGTCAGCGACGCCGGCCAGGGCCATCTGATGGAACTGGGCTACCCCCCGCTGCGCAAGTGACGGGGCGGCGCTGGGCGGGAGTCCGGGCCTCCGCCGCACCGGCGATCGGCCTGGACTCCGGTCGGCGCCACCGTTAGCTGTTCCCGCCGCGCCGTCGCCGACGGCGCGGCCTGCGCCGAGACCCGGGCGGCAGGCCCTTCCCCGCGGCGCGCCCACCGGCGCCGCCGCCCAGTGAGTGAGTTTCGATGTCGCACTACGAGCAACGCCTGCAGAAAGACCTGGCCTGGATGAACGAACTGGTGGGCATCGTCGGCACCACCATCACCAAGGCCATCGACGACGCCGTCACCTCGGTGATGCAGCTCGACAAGAACCAGGCCGCGCAGGTGGTGATCGGCGACTACACCACCAACCGCCAGACCCGCGAGCTCGACCGCCTCTGCCACGCCTTCGTCGCCCGCCACCTGCCGAGCGCCGGCCACCTGCGGTTCGTCTCGGCCGTGCTGCGGCTGAGCATCGCGCTGGAGCGCATCGGCGACTACGCCACCACGATCGCGCGGGCGACGGCACAGCTGTCGACGCGGCCGCCGGCCGTGGTCGGCCGTGACATCGAGGTGATGAGCGAACAGGCCCGCCGCATGCTGACCGAGGCGCTGCGGTCGTTCCAGCAGCGCGACGTCGCCCTGGCGCAGATGACGCTCACCGGCGCCCGCCAGTTCGCCGACTACTTCGACCGCGTGTTCGCCGACCTGGTGCGCGAAGGCGAGGCACACAGCCGGCCGATCAACGACCTGTTCGCGCTGATGGCGACGTTCAACCGGCTCGAACGTGTCATCCACCAGGCCAAGAACATCTGCGAGGAGGCGATCTTCGTCGCCACCGGCAAGGCCAAGGGCGAGAAGCTGGTCAACCTCCTGTTCGTCGACGCCCGGAACGACGGCCCGAGCCAGCTCGCCGAGCAGTTCACGCGCAAGGCATTCCCGCAGAGCGGTCGTTACCGCAGCGCCGGCTGGGAGCCCGCGGAGGAGATCGACCCGGCCTACGCCGAGTTCGCGCGCACCGTCGGCATCGACCTCGGCAAGGCCTGGCCGACGGCGTTGCCCACCCTGCACGACCAGCTCGACGACTACCACTTCATCATCGGCCTCACGCCCGACGCGCGCGAACGCATCGGCAAGGTGCCGTTCCACACCACCGTCGTGGTCTGGGACCTCGACTTCGCCAGCGGCCCGGATGCCGCGTACCGGCTGCTGACGCCGCGCGTGCGCGACCTGATGGAGTGCCTGCGCGGCGAGGAGGCGAGCTAGTGGCGGCGTCGCTCGGCGAACTCGATCGCCGCGATCGGGCGTGGTGGACCGACTGGGTCGCGCGCGTGTTCGTGTTCGGCGGCGGCATCTCGGCGATCGTCTTCATCGTCGGCATCTTCGTCTTCATCACCCAGCAGGGTCTCGACTTCACCCTGCACCGACTGAGCTGGAGCGAGTTCTTCACCTCGATCAACTGGCGCCCGACCGGCCATCCCGAGACCTACGGCGCCCTGGCGCTGATCGTCGGCACGCTGACGATCACGGCGCTGGCGATGGTGATCGCAGTGCCGCTGTCGTTCGGCGCCGCCATCTACATCGGTGAGTTCGCGCGCGGCCGGCAGCGCGAGTGGATGAAGATCCTGATCGAGCTGCTGGCGGCGGTGCCGTCGGTGGTCTGGGGCGTGATCGGCCTGCACATGATCAGCCCGATGATCCAGCACTGGCTGCAGCCGGCGTCGGGCGTCGGCACCAACCTGCTCAACGCCGGCATCATCCTCGGCCTGATGGCGGCGCCGATCATGACGACGCTCGCCGAAGACGCGCTCAAGGCCGTGCCGGAGAGCTTCCGCGAGGCCGCCGAGGCGCTCGGCGCCACCCGCTGGCAGGTGATCCGCCGCGTCGTGCTGCCGCACGCGCGCCCGGGCCTCAGCGCCGCCGTGCTGCTCGGCGTCGGCCGCGCCGTCGGCGAGACCATCGCCGTGCTGATGGCCAGCGGCCACGCCATCCGCATCCCGACCAGCCTGTGTGATCCGGTGCGGGCGCTGACCTCGACGATCGCCGCCGAGCTCGGCGAGACCGAACACGGCAGCGACCATTACCAGGCGCTGTTCACGCTCGGCATGCTGCTGTTCCTGATCACGTTCGGCATCAACATGCTGGCGGATCGCATCGTGCGTGGCGCGCGGAGGCGGGCATGAGCGGCCTCGCTCCCGTCGACACCACCTTCGCCATCACCGGCCGCGAACAGCGCGCGCTCGGCGTACAGCGCGCGTTCCGCATGCTGTTCCTGGTCACCGCGCTGCTGCTGATCCTGCCGGTGGTGCTGATCCTCGGCAAGCTCGCGATCGAGGGCGGCCCACACCTGACCTGGGAGTTCCTGACCGAGAAGCCGCGCAACGGCATGAAGGACGGCGGCATCTTCCCGGCGCTGATCGGCACCGTGTGGCTGACCGCCGGCGCGCTCGCCGTCGCCGTGCCGCTCGGCGTCGCCGCCGCGATCTACCTCAGCGAGTACGCGCGCGACAACCTGCTGACGCGCGCCATCAACTCGGCGATCGTCAACCTCGCCGGCGTGCCGTCGATCGTGCACGCGCTGTTCGGTGTCGGCGCCTTCGTCGGCTTCCTCGGCTTCGGCGTGTCGATCCTCGCCGCCTCCTGCACGCTGGCGGTGATGACGCTGCCGGTGGTGATCGTCGCCACGCGCGAGTCGCTGCAGGCGGTGCCGCGCGCCTTCCGCGAGGCGTCGTGGAGCCTCGGCGCCACCCGCTGGCAGACCATCTGGCGCGTCGTGCTGCCCAACTCCGGCAGCGGCATCCTGACCGGCGTCATCCTGGTGGTGTCGCGCGCGGTCGGCGAGACGGCGCCGATCATGTTCACCGGCGCGGCATTCTGGGTGCGATCGACGCCGAACAGCATGTTCGACCAGACCATGGCGCTGTCGCTGCACCTCTACAACGTGTCGACCCAGGTGAACCTCGGTCAGGACCACGCCTGGCTGCCGTTCTCGGTGGCGCTGACGCTGATCCTCGTCGTGCTGGCGATGAACGCGGTCGCCATCGGCGTGCGCATGCGGCTGCGCGGGAGGAAGAAGTGGTGAGCGAACCCACCGCCGCGACCGCCGCGGCCCCGGCCCCGGCCCCGGCCCCAGCAACGGCAACGGCACCGCTGGTGCAGGTGCGCGGCCTGGGCATTCGCTACGGCAACCGCGCCGTGCTGCAAGGCGTCGACCTCGACGTGCGGCAACACGAGATCTTCGGCATCGTCGGTCCCGCCAACGCCGGCAAGACCTCGTTCCTGCGCGCGCTCAACCGCATGGACGAGTTCACGCCGGGCATGAAGGTCGACGGCGCGATCACGTTCGGCGGCCGCGACCTGCGCACGATCAAGAACCTCTACGCGCTGCGCCGCCGCATCGGCGTGGTGTTCCCGCTGCCGGTCGGGTTGCCGCTGTCGATCTACGACAACGTGGCGCTGGCGCCGCGGCTGGCCGGCATCGGCAAACGCGCCGAGCTCGACCAGATCGTCGAGCGCTGCCTGCGGCGCGCCGCCTTGTGGGACGAGGTGAAGGACCGCCTGACCTCGCTCGGCTCGCTGCTGAGCGGCGGCCAGCAGCAGCGCCTGACCATCGCCCGCGCGCTGTCCCAGGACCCCGTGCTGCTGCTGCTCGACGAGTTCTCGATCGCCGTCGATCCGGTGACGACGATGCGCATCGAGGAGATGCTGAAGGAGCTGCGTCAGGAGCTGACCATCGTGCTGGTCACCAACCTCGTGCAGCAGGCGCGCCGCCTGGCCGACCGCACCGCGTTCTTCCTCGGCGGCCGCTGCGTCGAGGTGGACCGCACCGAGACCCTGTTCACCAGCGCCGCCGACCAGCGCACGACCGACTATCTGGAGGGGCGTTTTGGCTGATCCCGACCACCACCCGACCGACCCGGCGCCGGCGATCGAGGTGCGCGACCTCAACCTCTGGTACGGCTCGTTCCAGGCCCTGTTCGAGGTCGACCTCGACGTGCGGTCCGGCCTCGTCACGGCGCTGATCGGCCCGTCCGGCTGCGGCAAGTCGACGCTGCTGCGCAGCTGCAACCGCATCAACGAACGGCTCGGCTACGTCTCGACGACCGGCACCATCAAGGTGCTCGGCCACGACATCTACGCCGAACACGCCTCGCCGATCCAGGTGCGGCGCCAGGTCGGCATGGTGTTCCAGCGGCCCAACCCGCTGCCGCTGTCGATCCGCGACAACGTGCTGTTCGCGCACCGGCTGCACACCGAACAGGCGACCAGCCGCAGCGACGAGGACGGCATGGTCGAAGCGGCGCTGCGTGAGGTGCTGCTGTGGGACGACGTCAAGGACCGCCTGCACCGGCCGGCGACGCAGCTCTCGCTCGAGCAGCAGCAGAAGCTCTGCATCGCGCGGCTGCTGCCGACCAAGCCGACCGTGCTGCTGATGGACGAGCCGTGCTCGGCGCTCGACCCCGAGGCGACGCACGCCGTCGAGGACCTGATCTGGGATCTGCGCGGGCAGTACTCGATCCTGATCGTCACCCACAACATGGCCCAGGCCCGCCGCGCCAGCGACGAGTGTGT
>JAEUHT010000180.1 GCA_016793265.1 Planctomycetota bacterium | reverse complement strand
GTCGCGGTCGCAGAAGCGCTGCAGCGGCGCCTGCCAACGCTCGAACTCGGCCACGACCGGCGGCGGCGCCGAGAGCCCCGGCCAGGTCGCCGCGAGCGCCTCGGCCAAGGCCCCTGCAGCCCGCTGCGCGGCCGCCGTCGCGGCCGCGGCCGACTGCTTCGCCTGTTCGCGCGCGGCGATCGCCGCCGCCAGGTCGCGCTGCGCCGCCGCCACCTGCTCCAGCCGCGGCACCAGCGGCAAGGCACGGCGCCGCCGTTCCAGGGCCTCGCGCCGCCCCGCGGCGGCCTGATTGTCCTGCACGGCCTGCTGCAGCAAGAACGTCGCCTTGCTCTCCCGCTCGTGGTGCGCGGCGGCCGCGGCGTACCAGTTCACGTAGCGCTGCGCGAGTTCGACCGCCGCCCGGTGCAGCATCACCTCCGCCTCGCGCGCCGCCACCTCGGCCTCGAGCCGCGCCCGCGCCGCGTCGTCGAGCAGCGGCTGGACCTGGCCCTGGGCCTGCAACGCCGCCAACTGCTGTTCCCGCCGGCGCCTGCCGTCGTGGGCGGCGCGCGACAACCGGCGATAGATGTCGGCCCCGGTGAGGTTCTCGAGCAGCCGCGCACGTTCGTCGGCGGCCGCGCGCAGGAACGCGGCGAACTCCCCCTGCGCCAGCAGCACCGACCGACAGAACTGCTGGAAGTCGAGGCCGAGGCGCTGCTCGACCGCGGCCAGCACTTCGCTGCGGCGGCCGTTGGCGACGACCCCCCGGCGCTCGAGGTCCTGCAGCGACAGCTCCTGCTCCTGCAGCCGCCCGTCGGGCCGCCGGCGCGCGCGCCGCACCGACCACCGCGCGCGATAGCGACCGCCGTCGCGGCCGACGAAGTCGACCTCGGCGAAGCCCTCGACGGCGTCGCGCCGCAGCAGCCCGCGCGGGTCGTTGCCGCGCAGCCAATCGCCGGGGTCCTGGCCGTCGTCGCCGATCGCCGGCCCGCCGCGCCCCGACAACCGCGGCGTGCGGTCGAACAGCGGCAGGCACAACGCGTCGAGCAGCGTGCTCTTGCCGGCGCCGACCGGCCCGGTGATCGCGAACAGGCCCGCGGCACCGAGCGGTTCGCGCGTCAGGTCGACCTCGAACGCGCGCGCGAGGCTGGCGAGGTTCTGGCCGCGGATGGCGAGGATCCTCACGGCGCGCCTCCGTGTTCGACCTCGTCGAGCAGCGCGCGGAACGTGTCCAGCAGCGCCTCGGGCACCGGCCCGGCGTGGTCCTTCGCATAGCGCCGCACGAACAGCTGCTCGGGTGTCAGCGACGTCAGGTCCTGGGTCCGGGCCGCTGCACCGACCGGCGCCGCCACAGTGCCGGTCAACACGACCTCGACGCGCACGAGCCGCGCCGCCCGCGATTCGATCAACCGCGCGATCCGCTCGCCGATGCGCGGCGACGGCTGCGGCAGCCGCACCACGACCTCGACGAACGGCAACGACGACGGCTCGGCCTCGTTGTCGCGCGGCGGCAACGCCGCGACCGCGGCCAGCGCCGCCTCGGGCTCGAGCTCGCCACGGTCGGGGATGCGCACGAGCTCGACCGTGCGCGGCACCCGCAGCGACCACACCTTCGCCAACGCTCCGGCGGCGAAGTCGGCGCACACGACGTGGTGCGGGTGCAGCCGTTCGGGCATCGACAACGGCAACGGCGACCCGCTGTAGCGCACGTGCTCGCGGCCGGCGAGCTGCTGCGGCCGGTGCAGGTGCCCGAGCGCCACGTAGTCGCAGTCGTCGGGGAACAGGTCGAGCGGCAGCGCGTGCTGGTTGCCGCCGAGCACCTTGCGTTCGCTGAGCTCGCTGATCGCGCCGCCGACCAGGTAGCCGTGCGCCATCGCCACCAGCGCCTGCCCCGGCCGCCGCAGCGCCCGCGCCGCCGCGAACACCTCGTCGTGCAGCGCGCGCATGCCGTCGAGCACCGGATCCGCCACCGCCTCGGGCAGCACGAGGTCGGCGCCGCCCGGCGTGCCCACCGCTGCGTCGACGCGTTCGTCCTTGGCCACCGAGAGCGCCACCACGTCACTCGCGCGCAGGAACGGGATCGCCACGCACCAGGCCGCCGGTCGGCCCGCCTCGCCGCCGAGCGGCACCAGCAGCTCCTGCACCACCAGCCGTCCGTCGTCGCCGCGCCGCAGGGCGCCGATCACGCGCACGTCGAACGCCGACAACAGTTCGCGCGGCGCCTCCAGGCGCGCCGCCGAGTCGTGATTGCCGGCGATGACGACGACCTGCACCTGCGGCCGCGCGCGCTTCAGTTCGCCGAGGAACTCGAACCACATGCGCCACGCGGCCGGCGGCGGGTTGGCGGCGTCGAACACGTCGCCCGCGATCAACAGCGCGTCGACCTCGCGGTCGACGATCGTCTGCACCAGCCAGCGCAGGAACGCCGCGTGCTCGACCACCCGCGAGTGGTCGCGCAACGTGTGCCCCAGGTGCCAGTCCGCGGTGTGCAGGATGCGCATGCAGCTCGGGGCCAGCATGCCGGGCCCCGCGCCCGCCGCAAAGAGGCGCTCTTCAATCGCGCGGCAGCCGCAGCACACGCCAGGCGACCAGCGCCAGCGTCACCGCCGTCAACGGCAGCACGAAGCGCAGCATGATCGAGGCGTAGCCCTCCCTCGCCTCGTGCTGGGTCGCGTCCATCACCAACCACGTCGTGTAGGCGACGTAGAAGAGCAGGAACAGCACGCCTTCCCAGCGCGGGATGACGTGGCCACGGGCGAAGAACGGCAGGCACGCGAACGCCGCCGCGAGCATGACCGGCAGATCGAGGGTGACCATCGACGGCAGCACGGTCAGGCCGTATGGAGCCATGATGCCCGACAGGCCCAGCACGCCGAGGATGTTGAAGACATTGCTGCCGACGACGTTGCCGACGGCGATGTCGCGTTCCCCCTTCGCCGCCGCCATCACCGAGGTCGCCAGCTCCGGCAACGAGGTGCCGGCGGCGACGATGGTCAAGCCGACGACGACTTCGCTGAGGCCGAGCCACTTCGCGAAGGCGATGGCGCCATCGACCATCCAGGTCGAACCGAGCACGAGCATGGCACAGCCGCCGAGCACGAAGCCGAGGTCGAGCGACAGCTTGCCGCGCGGCGCCGATGCCGGCGTGTCCATCGCCGCAGCCGCGGCCGCCCCTTCGCGCCGGCTCGCGCGCACGATCCACGTAGTGTAGCCGACCAAGGCGATGAACAGCAGGGCGCCGTCGAGGCGGCCGATGCGACCGTCCAGCGCCAGCCCGATCAGTGCGAGCGACACCACGATCATCACCGGCACGTCGCGCCGCACGAGCTGCACGGCGACCAAGAGCGGCGTGATCGCCGCCGCCAGGCCGACGATCGCGAGCACGTTGAAGATGTTGCTGCCGACGACGTTGCCGACCGCCATGTCGGCCTGCCCGGCCCACGCCGCGCGCACGCTGACGGCGAGCTCGGGCGCGCTGGTGCCGAACGCGACCACGGTCAGGCCGACGACGAGCGGCGACACGCCGGCGGCGCGCGCCAGCCGCGAGGCGCCGCGCACGAGCCAATCGGCGCCGAGGACCAACAGAGCCAGACCGACGACGAACGCCAGCAGCGTGAGCCAATCCATGGGGGGCGGCGGAGGATAACGACGGCGGTGCGAACCGCACGAAAATCGCGCCAGACCACGCCCGGCCGGCATCTGCAGCCGGCCCGGTCCCGCTCAACGCAGCGTCGTCGACGCCGAGTTCGTCAGCTGCAGCTGGCTGCCGCTGATGCGCAGCGTCTGGAAGAACAGCTCGACCCCGACCAGCCCCGGCGACGCCGGCAGCGGCAGCATCGCCGCGTGGGAACCAGAAGTGCCGGGGTAGACGAACGGGCCATACAGCGGCACGACGCCGGTGGGGCCGATCTCCAGGGTGCCGAATGGCGGCAGCGCCATGCTGGTCGCCGTCAACGCCGCGAACACCGCAAAGGCCTCGGTCGCCGGCCCGAAGTTGTCGATGCGCACGAAGCCGCCGGGCGGCGAACACGGGCTGACGGCGAGCGTCGGCCCGCACAACGCGGCGGCGAGGTAGGGGCTGCTGACGCCGCCTTGGATGACCCCGGCGTCGATCGTGGCCCGGCCCGCGCTGCTGATCGACGGCCACGCGTCGAGCGAACCGAAGGTGCCGCCGAGGCCGGTCGCGCCGCCCTGGCGGGCGAGCACCTCGATGCCACCATTGGGGTCGACGACGATCAGCCGCCCCTGATTCCCGGCGCTCGCCGTGTCGCACCACATCACGACGTTGCCTTCGTCGTCGATGCTCGTCATCGGGTTGCGCGAATAGGCGAGCCCCATGCACTGCCCGCCGTCGACCGCGCCGTAGAACGACAGCAGCTCGCGGAAGCTGCCCGGGGCGCCGGCGAACCAGCCCGAGGTCCACGCTCCCCCCGAGGTCTGGTAGTCAGCGAACACCGCGATCTCGCCGCGCCCGTTGATCGCCGCTCCCTGGAACGACCCGAAGGTGCCACCCGCCGGTGTCGCGGTGCCACTGCGCAGGTACCACTGATCGACACCCTGATCGCGCACCACCACGCCGATCGTGGTGCCACCGGTCTGCGCCACGGCGCGGAAGGCGACCTTGCCACAGTCGTTGATCGCCGGCACCGGGCCGATCGGGATCGTGGTGCCATCCGCCATGCCGAAGCTCTCGGTGCCGAGCTGCAGATACGTGCCACCACCGGGCGCCGGCTGGCCGGCGGTCGCAAACAGCGTCGTGGTCCCGTTCTGCCAGTGCAGGATGTCCGATTCGTAGCCGCTGACACTCATTGCGAGGAAGACGACTTCGCCGTAGGCATTGAGGGACCCGGGCCCCACCGCCACGAGCGTGCCGCCGAGCGGCGAAGGATCGCCTACCGCCGCCACCTTGACGATCGTCGCCGTCGCCGCCACGTAGAGGAACAGGCCGCGCGGCGCGCTGCCGTTGACGATGTCGGCCATGAACAACACGTCGCCGCGGTCGTTGATCGCCGGCGCAAAGACGGTGCCGCCGAAGAAGCCGGCGAAGCTGCCGCCGATCGGCGACGGGTCACCGCAGGTGCCGTGCGCGCCCGAGCCACCACCCTGACCACAGCCGATGGCAATGGCGTGCAGGCCGGCAGCGTCGGCGACGAAGATGCCCTGATTGCGCGTGCTGCTGGTGGTGTTGGCGAAGAACGCGATGGCACCGGCGCGGTTGATCGTCGCGGGGTTCATGAACGAAGCCGGCGACAGCGTGCCGGCCCCCGGGATGCCGACGCCTTGCAGCGCCAGCGGCAACGTCGCGCAGGACGCCGTCGGCGCGGGCGCCGAGGCGCTGGTCGTCGCGGCGCCAGCCCCGATGGTGGTGGGGCCGCGCACGGTGACATCGTCGCGCACGCGCACGAAGGTCTGGCCCAGGAGCGGAACCGTGCACGCGGTCAGGATTGGCAGCAGGAGGATGCGCATGGTGGCAGGAATACGCACCGCAGGCCCCGGACGGCCAGTACGCAGCGAGAATCGACGCCCTCGCGCAGCCAACCAGGCGCCAACGCCCGCCGGCTGGCGCCTTGCCACCGCCCCGCACGTCAGCGCATTCCTGCCTGCCACGACGGCGCAGGCCTGGCCAGCGGACCGGCCCCGGTCGGCACCATGCCACGGCGTGTGCGGCGTCGAGACCGCGCCCTCCTACGCCCTTGGCGTAGCTGACGGCACCGGCCACGGCTGCCCTAACATGGGGCAATGCAAGACGCGCGACGCAGCTGGCTCGAAGCCATCGGCTACCGCGTCACCTTCCGCCACGCGGGCTGGGTCGAGTGCCTGCTCACCTGCGACGGCGAACGTTGGTTCGGCACCGGCCACGACGACGCCGAGGCGTTCGCCCACGCACTGCAACAGGCAATGCCGTCCGCGGCAGCGCGGCGCGCGTTCGAGGTCGCCTGCGCCGAGACCTCAGACCCGCCCGCGCCCGCCGCCGCCCCGACACCGATCCTGGCCGAGCCCGACACGACGGCTGCCCTCGAGATCGAACCACCCGCCGCAGCGCCGGCGCCGTCCGTTGCCGTTCTCGCTGGCGACTCGACCTCCCCCGTTCCGCCCGCGCCACCGGCACCGTTGCCGCCGCCGATCGAGCGTGAAGTGATGACCGTCGCCGCGGCCCACGCCGAGCTCGACGAACTGCAGCAGGCGATCCGGGACACCTACGTCGAAGCCTCGCTGCTGACGCCGGCGCGGCAGCGGCTGCTGCTGACGCAGTGGATGGCGCGCGGCCGCGCCATCGACGAGGCGGTGCTGCACGAAGGCTCGGTCACCTGCCGCGTCTACCAGCTGTCGCAGGATCTCGGCAAGCTGGCGAAGGTGTGGTGGCCCGGCGCCGTGCAGGTGCTGGCGCTGCGCACCAGTCCGTGGGGCTGCGCGCGCGACTGCGACGCCGACGTCGCCGCCAACCTGCGCACGTGGCGCGACGTCGAAGAGGCTGCCAGCATCAGCCTCGACCGCCTCGAGGCCGACGACGACGCGGCCCCCGACGACTTCGGCTGGTGCGATCGCGCCGCGCTGCAGCCGCGCACGCCAGACCCCGGCGAGACCTTCGCCAGCATCTGCGCGGCGCTGGAGGCCCATTCGCACCCGCCGCTGATGCGGCCGCATTCGGCCGTGCACGCCGACGACCTGCGGCCGACACTCGTCGAACCGCCGACGCCGCTGCAGCCTGGCCAGTGGGAGGAGCTCGCCGCGCGCCTGCGCTGGCTGCGTTGCTGCATCGTCGACCCCGAGCTGTGGGGCGCGGCCATGGGGCGCTTCCGCTGGCTCGTGCAGGTCTACCCGCCGGCGAAGTCCGCGGCGCCGCTGCTCGACGCCACGTTCCGCCCGTTCGGCACCTGGCGCCTGCACCTCGGCCTCGACCAGCGCGAACTCGAACACCGCCGCGATCAGGTGCTCGTGCGAGTGCCACCGGCGACCGCGAACGACGACGAGCTGCGCACCTGGCTGCTCGAGACCTTCGAGCTCGGCACGGCACTGACCAGCGAACAACTGGCGCCGCACGTGCAGCACCTGCGCGCACGCATCGTGGCGCTGCCCGACGACACGCTGAGCGAACGCAAACAACGCCGGCGGCTGCGGCACCTCAAGGACGCGCTGCGCCAGGGTGTGCCGGCGGCGCCATCGCCCATCGCCGTCGCGACGCAGAAGCTGCCCACCGCGGCGCCGCCGGAGCCGACACCGCCGACCGCGGACGAGCAGCGCGCGGCGCGGCTCAGGCCGTTCACGGTGGGCAAGCGAGTGCTGTTCGTCTCCAACCGGCACGACCCCGATCGCAACCAACGCCTGCTGGACCTGCTCGGCTTCGCCAGCATCGACAGCTGTGTCGCCGAGCCGTCGCGCGTCGACGCCAAGGCCGGCAGCGTGCGCAACGGCAGCTACCAGCTCGTGCTGGCGGCCACCGGCTTCTTGCCGCACAAGGTCGACAACAGCCTCAAGGAAGCCTGTCGCGCCTGCGACGTGCCCTACGTGCGCGTCAACCGCGGCCGGCCGCAGCAGTGCCTGCTGCACCTCGCGCGCGAACTCGGCATCGACTCCCCGACGCAGGCGTGAGAGCGCCCCGGCCGCGCCGCGCTTCGGTAGACTGCCCGGCCGACCCCGGTCGACCATGAAGCTCCCCCTCCTCAGCGTGCTCGCGTTCACGGCCACCACCGTGCTCGCGCAGTCCCCCACCTTCGCCAAGCCGGTGCGCATGCAGGCCGGCGGCAAGCTCCTCGGCGGCGGCCGGCTCTATCCGTCGCCGGTGCTGCACGACCTCGACGGCGACGGCCGTGCGGACATCGTCGTCGGCGACCTGCGTGGTCGCCTGACCGTCGCCAAACGCACCGCCGACGCGACGCCGACCTTCGCCGCCGAGAGCAACGTGCTCGGCGCCGACCAGAAGCAGGTCGACCTGCAGAACTGGTGATGCATCGGCATGAGTCCACAGTTCGTGGACTTCGACGCGGATGGCAAGCTCGACATCGTCGCCGGCATCTTCGACGGTTCGCCGCACCTCGTGCGCGGCAGCGCGCAGGGCTGGCAAGCGCCGGAGCAGATCCTCGATCGCAACGGCGCCCGCATCGTGTTCAACCAGTTCTGGAACTTCGACACCAAGAAGTGGGACTCGACCCACGCCCATGACGCGCCGGGCCACCAGAGGGAAGGCCACCTGACCTCCGCGGTCGCGTTCGACTGGGACGGCGACGGCGACCTCGATCTGCTGCTCGGCGACCACTCGACCGGCCGCGTCTTCCTGCGCCGCAACGAAGGCAGCGCGACGCAGCCGCGGTTCGCGACCGTCAACGAACCGGTGCTCGCGAACGGCAAGCCGATCGACGTGCCCGGCACGGTGGCCACGTTGCGCCTCGTCGACTGGAACCACGACGGCCTGCTCGACCTCGCCGCCGGCGGCATGGGCGACGTCTACGGCCAAAACCCCGGCGGCGGCGTCTGCATCTTCCTCAACGTCGGCAGCAAGACCAGGACCAGCTACGCGGCGCCCGTCACGCTGCTCGAACCGAGCCAGAAGGGCGCCCACGAGCCGACGCGGCCCGATTCGGGGCTCTACATGGACTTCGGCGACCTCGACGCGGATGGCGACCTCGACCTGATCGTCGGCGGCTACTCCCACTGGACGCCGGTGCCGCGCGAGCTCAGCGCCGACGAGAAGCAGCGGGCCACGGAGCTCGAGGCGCAGATCGCCGCGGCGGACAAGGACTACCAGGCACTGTTCGAGCCGATCAACAAGGCCATCGAAGGCCTCGAGGGAGAAGCCCAGGAGAAGAAGTACACCGAGCTCTACGCGGCGCAGAAGGACGCGTTCGCCGCCGTCGGCAAACGCCGCCAGGCGCTGCAGACGGAGCTCGAGTCGCTGATCCCGGCCCCGAAGCGCGAGTCGTTCGTCTGGTTCTACGAGCACCTCGCGGGCAAGGCCGCGCCGGCGAAGTGACGCGCACGTTCGTGATCGACGAGGCCGCGGCGCTGCTGCGGCGCACGCCGCGGCAGCTCGATGCGTGGCTGCGCGACCTGCCGGCCGCGTGGCTCGATGCCGACGAAGGACCGGGGACGTGGCGGCCGCGCGACGTCGTCGGCCACCTGATCGCCGGCGAGCGCACCGACTGGATGGCGCGCGTGCACCACCTGCTGCGGCACGGCGATGTGGTCGCGTTCGCGCCGTTCGACCGCGAGGCGCAGTTCAAGGAGCCGCCGCGCGCGCTCGGGCCGATGCTCGACGAGTTCGCCGCGCGGCGCGCACAGAACGTCGACGAACTGCTCGGCCTCGGCCTCACCGCCGCCGACCTCGATCGTACGGGCCGCCACCCCGCGTTCGGTGTCGTCACGCTCGGCCAGCACCTGGCGACGTGGGTCGCCCACGACCTGACGCATGTGACGCAGATCGCGCGGGTGATGGCGAAGCGCTACCACGACGACGTCGGGCCGTGGCGCGAGTACTTGCGGGTCGTGCGCAGCTGAGGCTCTGGCGGAGGTCGGCATCAGCGACCTCGGCGGCCCTTCCCGGCCCCAGAAAATCCCGGCTACACTGGCCCCCGCCATGCCACTACCGGACATGGCTCCGACGATGACTACATCCCCCAGGATCCCCGAACTGTGCGCCGGCGACGTGCTGACGCGCGACGAGTTCGAGCGGCGTTATGCGGCGATGCCGAAGCTCAAGAAGGCGGAGCTGATCGAAGGAGTGGTCTACATGCCATCGCCGGTCCGCTACACCCAACACGGGAATCCCCACTTCCTGCTCGGCACCTGGCTCGGGCTCTACGCCGCCGCCACCCCGGGCGTCGACGGCGCCAGCGACACGACCGTTCGCCTCGATCTCGACAACGAGCCGCAGCCGGACCTCGTGCTGCGCATCACCGGCCCGCGCGGCAGTTCGCAGGTCGACGCCGACGGTTACCTGCAGGGACCACCCGAACTCGTCGTCGAAGTCGCAGCCAGTTCGGCCAGCTACGACCTGCACCAGAAGCTCGCCGCCTACCGCCGAAACGGCGTGCGTGAGTACTTGGTGCTGCGCACCGAGGACGCCGCGGTCGACTGGTTCGTGCTCCGGCGCGGCGCCTACGAACGGCAATTGGTGGACGCGGCGGGGCGGTTGCGCAGCGAGCGCTTTGCGGGCCTCTGGCTCGATGCGGCGGGGCTGCTGCGTGGGGACGCGGCGGCGCTGCGAACAGCGGTCGAAGCCGGCCTCGGCGATCCGGCGCACGCGGCGCTGGTGCGCTGGCTGGCCGGCTGAGTCCGCGGCGATGAGCCGCACTTGGCGCCGCATGGCGATGACATCCCACCGCCTCCAGCTACCCTGCCCCGGTGCCCCCCGTCTGCTTCGTCACCGGCGCCGCCGGCTTCGTCGGCCGCCACCTGCTGCCGCTGCTCGCCCGTGACTGGTCGCTGCGCACGCTCGTGCGCCCCGGCCAGCGCCTGACCACCTCCGACGGTGAGCCCACCACCCCGATCGAAGGTCGGCTCGACGACGAACGCGCGCTGCGCGCCGGCGTGACCGGCGCCGACTTGGTCGTGCACCTCGCCGCCTTGGTGTCGTTCCGGCACGAAGACCACGCCGCGATGCAGCGCATCAACGTCGACAACACTGCGACCCTGGCCCGGCTAGCGCGCGAGGCTTCCGTGCGGCGCTTTCTGCACGTATCGACGATCTCGGCGATCGGCTGCACGCGCACGCCGACATCGCTCGACGAGACGGCACCGTTCACCTTCGCTCCGCTGCGCATCGGCTACTGCGACACCAAGTTCGCCGCCGAGCAGCGCGTGCTCGCCGAGGTCGCGCGCGGCCTCGACGCCGTGATCGTCAACCCGCCGTCGATGTACGGCGCCGGCGACCGCCGCAAGGGCGACGGTTCGCTGTTGAGCGCCGTGCTCGCGGGAGAAGTGAAGTGGGCGCCGCCGGGCGGACTCAACGTCGCCAACGTCGCCGACGTCTGCTCTGGCATCGTGCGCGCGATCGAGCGCGGCCGCCGCGGCGAACGCTACATCCTCGGCGGCGAGAACCTGACTGGTCGCGAACTCATGCAGCGCATCGCGGCGATCGTCGGCGGCAGGGCGCCGCGGCGCGCTGCACCACGTTGGCTCGTCGAACGCGCCGCCGATGCGCTCGCGCTCAAGGAACGACTGTTCGGCTCGCGGCCGCCGGTGACCAGCCAGATCCTGCGCCTCGCCGCGCGCTTCCTGTGGTACTCGAGCGAGAAGGCCGCGCGCGAGCTCGATTGGCGCGCCGGCAGCGTCGACGCGGGCATCGCCGCGGCGTGGCGCGAGCTGCAGGATTCGTCGCCGGCGTGAAACCGCGGCGGCGATCCGTGCACTACTGCAGGTGGTGGTGTGCGGTGCGAGCCCCGCCGCCACCGCTCACGATCGGCTCGCTGCAGAGGGGTGCCTTGCACCTGAAGGAGACTGAGCATGAACGTACGTTCGCTGCTGATGATGCTGTTCGCCGCCGTGTTCGCCGTCGGCGCCGCCGCGCAGAACTGCCCCAAGGAGAGGACGCTGGACGTGCCGGCGAGCGTGACCTTCGGCCCGGTGCAGAACTGCGGCGACATCAACTACCGGCTGCCCGGCATCAGCCTGTCGACGGTCCCCAACGGCTGCCCGATGTTCCTGATCTACACGCCCCCGCATCAGGTCGCGGTGCCGTCCGACAACCTCACCCAGGTGGTCTCGACGAGCACGTCGGCGATCACGCTGGCGACGTTCCGCTGCCAGACCCGGTGGCTGATCATCATCCCGATCGGCAGCAACTGCGTGCTCGACCAGCAGAAGAACGTCGGCGTCGTGCAGACCCTGGTTACCGCTCCGTGCCAACTCTGATGGCCAACTCTGATGGCCAACGCTGATGGCCAGCCTGATGGCCAGCCCTGATGCCCCCGGTGGCACACCTTGAAGCGTCGGCGCGATGACGCGCCGACGACCCCAAGGAGATCCAATGTCCCACACCAGCAAGGCGGCCACCCGTTCGCGCCGCACCGTCCTGATCCTGACCACCACCGGCCTCGTGTTCGCGCTCGCCTTCGGCATCGCGCTCGGCGGCCCACGCCCGCCGGCGCCGGCACCGGCGGCGAGCACGACGCCGACCGCCGCGGCGGCAGCGACCCAGGCCAGGGGCGACGACCCAGCGACCCGCGTCGTCATCGTGCCGGAGGCCCCGCCGCCGGTGGTGGCGACGACAGCGGAGCCGAGCTTCGAGCAGCGGGTCGAGGAACTCGCCCAGATCGCCCGGCGCACCGCCGAGCTCGCCGAACAAGACGACCTCGCGGCCGCGACGGCCTCGGACCAGACCGCGCGCGAGCGCTTTGGTGAGCTGATGCAGCGCTTCGACGACGCCGGGGAACGCGGCCTCGCGATGCTGGCGGCGATGCCGGTGCCCGACCTGGACCCGCTGACGCCGGCGCGGCGTGGCGTCTTGCGGGTGGTGCTGCAGGGCGAACTGCAGCGTCGGCACGAGACCGCGCTGGCGGTGCAGGACCACAGGCGCGTCGATGCCCTGGTCAGCAACCTGGTCGACCTGATGCCGGGCACGGAGTTCCTGATCGCCGATGGCGAATGGGCGCTCGCCGATCGGCCCTACCTGCGCCTGGTGCACGAGCCGGCCGTGCTCTCGCTGGTGCGGCTGTCGAGCGAGGAGCGGTTCCCGCGATCCGTCGCCACCCGGCTGCTGCTGACGCTGTGGCACAACCTGCAGGCGACCGGCGAACGCTCCTCCGATGAGCTGTCGCGGCTGGCGTTGCTGATGCTCGCCGACGGCGATCCGAGCCAGCGCACTGCCGCCTGCCGGCAACTGCTGCTCGACGCGCGCTACCGCCCGCTGGTGCTGTCCTGGCTGCGCGAACGCGGCGACCGCACCATCGCCAATGAGATCGCCAGCCTGGCCGCGCGCGACCTGCCGCCCACGGCAGCGCTCGACGTGCTGCGTGAACTGGGACCGCTGCTGCCGCGGCTGCCCGGTGCCTACATGACGCTCGGCTTCCGCGCCCCGGAGGTGCTCGCCGACGCCTACCGCGAGCTGCTGGCCAGCAATACACAGCCCTCGCGCCGCACCGACCTCCTGGCGGGCGTGGCCATGGCACCCGGCGAGATCGGCGTCGAACTGGCGCAGTTCGCGCTCGACAACGACCCGTCGCCGGACGTGTGCCTGCAGGCGATGTTCGCCTTCTGCACGCGACGCGACGTCACGGGCGCCGAAGCGGCCATCAACCGCGTGCTCGACGACGAAGCGGTGCGCAACGACCCGGCGCGGCTGGATGCGGTGGTGATGGCGTTCCAGAACCTCGAAGCCGGCGGCGACGTGAACGTCATCGACCGGGTCGGCCAGCGGCTCAACAACCTGCCGCTGTCACCGGCGAGCCGCCAACTGCTCGCCGGCATCCTGCAGCGGGCGCTGCCGGGCGGCGAGTTCTCGACGCCGCGCTGAAGGCGGCGCCGCGCGACGTCACTTCTTCTTCTCGATGTGCTTGGTGTGCCGGCGCAGACGCGGGCTGTACTTGCTGAGCTCCAGCTTGTTGGTGCCGGGCTTCTTCATCAGGGTGTAGTTGCGATCGCCGGTCTCCTCGCAGACGAGGAAGACGACTTCTTTCTTCTTCTTGGGCTTGGCCATGGCACTCGGGGCGGCCGTCAGGGCCGCGTTGGGAGGGCGGGGGAGAGTAGCGGCCGGCAGGCAAGGTGCAAGACCTTGCCTGCGCCAACGCCGGCCCGCTCAGTGCTCCAGCATCAGCACCGGCATCTGGCCGCGGAAGGCCGACCACGGCGAGGTGGTCACGCCGGCCGGGAAGAAGGCGGTCGCGCAGCGGCTGCCGATCGCGGCCGAACCGACCGCAAGCACGGCGCCGTTGCTGAACGAGAAGGGCAGGAAGCCGCTGCGGGCGGGGTCGAGCCAAGCCACCTGGAAGCCGAGCCTGGTGCCGAGCGCGGCGGTCGCCGGCACGGCGAGGCCGACGGCGAACCGGCCGTTCGCATCGGCGGCGCCGAACCAGGTGGCGTCGAACGGCGCCCACTGGTGGCAGCCGGCCAGCGCCGGTTCGACGAAGCCGAAGTCGCCGCCGAAGCCCAGGTAGCCGGCGCCAGGCGGCCGGGTCGTCGGGTCGAGTCCGACCCAGGCCAGCACCAGGCCGTTGGCCGGGATGCCGCTCGCCTGCAGCGCCGTGGTGGTGCCGACGTCAGGCCCTGCCGAACCGACCCAGGCGAGCCGGGTCGGCACTGCCTGCGTCGTGCAACTGCCGTCGCCGACGAAGGCCACGTAGCCCTCGTCGACCCCGTCCTCCATCCAGACCGCATCGACCCAGTGTTCGCTGCTGACCTGCAGCGGCGCGTCGCTGGTCTCGAATTCGAGGCACAACGTGCCGGCCACGACCGGCAGCGGCGTGGTGAACTGGACGTGCAGGAATTCCTCGCCGAGCACCGTCGCCGCCCCGGGAGCCGCCGTGGCGGCGACCGCCACCGGCGCCGGACCGAACAGGTCGATCAGGGCAGGTGGCCGATTCTGCGTCAGCGAGGTGGTCATCTGCACCGCCTGGATGTTCCAGAAGGCGCCACGCACCGTCAGCGTACGCTGCACCGGGCCGTAGGCAGTGTCGAAGGGCAGCGTCGACCGGCGCAGGCGCACCCCGCTGATGGTCTGGCCGACGAATCCAGTCGGCAGCAGCGACGCCTCGATCCACACCTGCATGATGCCGTGGCTCCACCGCAGCGGCAGCGAGACGGCGGCATTCCCAGGCAGCGCAGCACAGATGCTCGGCACCACGGCCGTCGACTGGGCGGGTGCCGGCGCGGCGCCGAACCACGCGGCCAGGTAGAGGCACAGGGCCAGGGAACGGGTACGCGCCGCAGCGCTGCTTCGTCTCGTCGTCATGCGATCCTCGGGAACTGCCCATGCCATCGGCATCCGGGGCACACGCACCCAAGGGCGAGCACGAACGGGCGAGCAGAAGTGGGAGGGGGCGCGGCAACCACCCGGTGCCGCGCCCCCTCGTTCCGCCCGCGCGGGGCGAAAGTGAAAGGGCCCGGTTCCCGCCGGGCCCTTCCTGGGGTCGTCCGCAACTCGGCTCCCCTGCTTCCCTTCCTGCCCCACCTATCGGCAGAACCGGGGCCCGGACCTTAGCCACGGCTGCAGAACTCACCATGGCATGGCCGCAACCGCTCGCCGTTGCGCCGCTTCGACACGCGGTCACCAGCCGCGAAACCACTGTCGCACGATTCCGGCCGCTTCCCGGCGGCGCTGGTTGCGCCGGGCCCGGCCAACCGGCGAGCATGCGGTGCCCATGTCCGCGAGCGCCCCCATCAGCATCGTGACCGGCAGCAGCCGCGGCATCGGCCGCGCCATCGCCGAAGAACTGGCTCGCGCCGGCCACCAGCTGGTGCTGGTCGCGCGCGACGCCGCCGCCCTGGCGAGGGTCGCCGACGACCTGACCGGCCGCGGCGCCGCGGTGCTGGCGTTCGCGGCCGACCTGCGCGAGGAGCCCGCCGCCGCCGACGTGGTCGCCGCCACCGAACGGCGCTTCGGCGCCCCCACCGTCGTCGTCAACAACGCGGGCACCGCGCCGGCCGACAAGGTCGAGAACACCACCACCTCGACGCTGCGCGAGACCTTCGACCTGCACGTGGCGGCGCCGCTGGCGTTCGCGCGGGCCGTGGTGCCGGCGATGAAGCAGCAGCGGCACGGCTGCCTCTTGCACCTCGCCTCGACCGCCGGCCTGCGCGGCTACCCGTTCACCTCGGCCTACACCGCGGCCAAACACGGCATGGTCGGCCTGGCGCGCGCGCTGCACGCCGAACTCGGCCAGGCCGGCATCGACGTCTACGCCTTGTGCCCGGGCTTCGTCGACAGCGACATCACCCGCGCCGCCGCCGCCGCGATCGCCGCGCGCGGCAAGAGCACCGCCGAGGCCGCGTTCGCGCGCATGGCGGCGCAGAACAGGATCGGCCGCATGCACTCGCCGGCCGAGGTCGCCGCCGCCGTGACCCGGTTGCTGCGCGACCGGCCGCGCGGCTGCGTCTACGATCTCGATCAAGCAACCCCGGGCTTCGTCGACTGACGCGGCCCCGCGCCCCCTCCGAGCCATGAGCCAATACGACTTCCGCTTCGAGCGCGGCAGCGACGGCGTCGCCGTGCTGACCCTCGATCGCCCCGAGACCCTCAACTCGCTGACCTTCGACGTCTACGGCCAGCTCGAGCGGCTGTTCCTCGAGCTCGACGACGACGAGTCGGTGAAGGTGGTGGTGCTGACCGGCCACGGCCGCGGCTTCTGCAGCGGCGGCAGCGTCGACGAGATCATCGGACCGCTGCTGGAGAGCGAGCTCGCCGGCACGCTCGCGTTCACGCGCATGACCGGCGCCGTGGTGCGCAACATGCTGCGTCTGCAGAAGCCGATCATCGCCGCCATCAACGGCATCGCCGCCGGCGCCGGCGCGGTGCTGGCGCTCGCCAGCGACCTGCGGCTGATGTCCGAGCAGGCGAAGTTCGCCTTCCTGTTCACCAAGGTCGGGCTGACCGGCGCCGACATGGGGGCGGCGTGGCTCTTGCCGAAGGTGATCGGCACCGGCCGCGCGATGGAGCTGCTGCTGCTCGGCGACAAGGTCGGCGCCGACGAATGCCTGCGCATCGGCCTCGCCAACCGCGTGCTGGCGCCCGATGCGCTGCTGCCGGAGGCGATGGCGCTGGCGCGGCGGCTCGCGGCCGGCCCCGGGCTCGCGCAGGCGATGACCAAGAAGATGGTGTGGAACGAGTGGCCGATGGACCTCGAGTGCGCGATCGAGCAAGAGGCCCAGGCGCAGGCGCTGCTGCTGCGCGCACACGACCACCGCGAGTTCTACAACGCGTGGATGGAGAAGCGCGAGCCGCGCTTCCTCGGCCGCTGACGGCCACCGCACCTGCCCGCCGCCGCCCCGCCCGCCTCGAACGCCGATGAACGAGAACCTCTGGCTGCCCGACAGCGACCTCGACGACCACCACCGTGCGTTCGCGCGTACGATCCGCGCCTTCGCCGTCGACAAGCTGCTGCCGCACGCGCGCACGATCGACGAGCAGCGCACGTTCCGCCGCGAGACGGTGCACGAGCTCGGCCGGGCCGGCATGCTCGGCGGGCCGCTGCCCAAGGCGTTCGGCGGCGGCGGCTGGACGCCGCTGCAGGTTGCCATCGCCCACGAGGAGCTCGGCGCCCACTGCGGCAACGCGCGCGGCTTCTGCGCCGTGCAGACCGGCCTGGTCGCGCAGTGCATCGACCGCTTCGGCACCGACGCGCAGCGGCAGCGCTGGCTCGGGCCGCTCGCCCGCGGCGAGCAGATCGGCTGCTTCGCGCTGACCGAACCCGGCGCCGGCAGCGACGTCGCGGCGCTGACCACCCACGCCGCGCCGGTCGCCGACGGCGTGCACCACGTGCGCGGCCAGAAGTGGTGGATCACCAACGGCGGCGTCGCCGACGTGATGATCCTGTTCGCCACCGTCGACCCCGCGCGCGGCCGCGACGGCATCACCGCGTTCCTGGTCGACACCGAGCGCCCGGGCCTGCGCCGCGAGGCGATGCCGGGCGTCGAGCTCGGCCACCGCGGCAGCGACCACGCCACGCTGACCTTCGACGGCTTCGAGGTGCGCGCCGACGAGGTGCTGGGTCTGCCCGGCCGCGGCTTCGGCGTCGCCATGGGTGGCCTCGCCGCCGGCCGCATCTCGGTCGCCGCCGGCGCCGTCGGCGTGCACCGCGCCGCGCTCGCCGCGACGGTCGCCTTCACCGGCGAACGCCGCCAGTTCGGCCAGCCGCTGGCGCAGCTGCAGATGGTGCAGGAACGCCTCGCCGACATGCTGACGTCACTGCACGCGAGCCGCGGCCTCGTGTACCGCTGCGCGCAGCGCCGCGCCGCCGGCACCGAGACGCCCGCCGACGTCGCCATGGCCAAACTGCACGCCACCGAGGCGGCGGCGGCGGCGACCGAACAGGCGGTGCTGCTGCACGGTGCGCGCGGCTACAGCTCGGCGTTCCCGGTCGAGCGCCTGTGGCGCGACATCCAGGCGCTGCGCATCTACGAAGGCACCTCGCTGATCCAGAAGACGATCCTGGCGCGCGCGCTCACCGAGGCCCCGAAGGGCTGACCGCGCGGCCCTGCCGCTCAGCGGTTGCCGGCGCGCGTGTTCGAGAAGGCGATGCTGATGCGCGCCTGGTGCTCCCAGTCCTCTTCGAGCTGCCCGGGCGCCAGCTTCTGCTTCGACCACTCGAACGCGACCATGCCGGTGCGCACGCGCGGGTTGGTCTTGATGACGCGCTCGATCGCCTTCAGTCGCTCGATGCAGAGGTCCTGCGAGGTCAGCACGTCGCCCTTCGGGCTCTGGCCGATGATGACGTCGGGGAACTGCACGACGACGCGGATCGTCGAGGTGAAGGCCAAGGACGCGTCGATCGCCTTGTTGAACCAGCCCTGCACGTCGTTCTTGATCGGGAACGGCTTGCCCGACGGGAAGAAGTCCGACAGCGGCGCGCTCATCGACACGGTGTCGTCGGTCTGCACGATCTCCAGCGACTTGCCGGCGACCTCCTCGTAATCGGGCAGCACTTCCTTGAGGAACTCGCGCATGGCGCCGTCCTGCGCCGTGATCAACGGCGCCGGCAGCGTGGTCTCGCCACCGCCGGTCTGCTTCTCGAAGATGCCGGTGTCCTGCGTCTTGCCCTCACCCTGGATGTGGAAGGCGAACTGGATCGACTTGCTGAGCGCCTTCAGCTTCTCGAGGTCCTGCACGCCGAGCGCGTAGAGCACGACGAACAGCGCGAACAGCAGCGTCATCATGTCCGCGAAGCTGACCAGCCAGCGTTCGTGGTTGACGTGCTCCTCGTGTTTGTGCTTCTTCGCCATGTCGAGGCCGCGCCTCTATCAGTGCTTCTTGTCGCCGCCGCCGCCGTGGCTGCCGAGATAGACCTTGAGCTTGCTGCGCAAGGCGCCCGGCGCGATGCCCGACTGGATGCCGACCACCCCTTCGAGGATCATGCTCTTCATCAGCTGGTCGTGCTCGATGTGGCGCTTGAGCTTGAACGACATCGGCAAGCAGACGATGTTGGCGTAGCCGACGCCGTAGACCGTCGCCACGAACGCGACGGCGATGCCGGGGCCGATGAGCTCAGGCTGCGACAACACGCTCATCACGTGCATCAGGCCGAGCACGGCGCCGAGCACGCCGACCGTCGGCGCCAAGGCGCCCCAGCTCTCCCAGAACTTCATGCCGGCCTTGTCGTCCTCTTCGGCGATGTGCATGTCGACCTCGACGGTCTCGCGGATCGCCTCCGCCGAGCTGCCGTCGATGGCGAGCGTCAGGCACTTGACCAGGAACGGGTCGCCCTGGCCGCTGTTGGCGTAGGTCTCCAGCGCCAGCAGGCCCTCGCGGCGCGCGAGGTTGGCCAGCTCGAGGATCTTCTCCATCACGCCGTGGAAGTCGTACTTGCCGGGCAGCAGCCAGCGCTTCAGCGACTTGATCGCGAACGGCAGGTCCGACGGCAACGTCGCCACCATCGTCGCGCCGAGCGAGCCGACGATGACGATCAGGAACGCGGTGACCTGCAGCAGCGAGGATGGATGGCCGCCTTCCAGCACCATGCCGCCGAGCACGCCGCCGATGGCGACGATCAGGCCGAGCAGACTGAAGATGTCCATTTGCCGCGCTTCTCCGTTCCCGCTGTCGAACCGTGTTGCTGCACCTGGATCATGGGCGAACGGCGCCGTGCCTTGAGCACTTTCGCCTCGCCCGACCCCGCCGTCGCGACGTCCTGACGCGTTTCGGGACGCCCGGCCCGTTGCGTGTCGCACATCCCGACACGGCGCAGCCACGGCTGCTATCGTCGCTGCCCGCATGCACACCGGAGACGGACTCCCTGACGCCGACACGATCGCACCGCTGCGAACACCACTCTCGCCGCCGGACCTCACCGACCTCGCCACGCTGCTCACCGAGGCCGTCGCCGACGGGGCGGCGGTCAGCTTCCTGCACCCGCTGTCGCCGGCCGCGGCCGCCGACTACTTCCGCCAGCTCGCCGCAGGCCTGCCGGCGCGCGGCACGCTGCTGGCCGCCCGCTGCGCCGGCCGCATCGTCGGCTGCGTGGTGCTGGCGCCGGCCTGGGCCCCGAACCAGCAGCACCGCGGCGAGGTCATGAAGCTGCTGGTCGCGCGCGACCAGCGCCGGCGCGGCCTCGGCGCGCGGCTCATGCTGGCGGCGGAGGCCGCGGCCGGCGCGGCCGGCCTGATGCTGCTGACGCTCGATGCCCGCGCCGACGGCGCCGCCCACCGCCTCTACCTGCGGCTCGGCTGGGTCCACTTCGGCACGGTGCCCGACTACGCCATGGACGTCGACGGCCGTACGCCGCACGCGGCGTCGTTCTTCTACAAGCGGCTCGCCGGCGCCGCGGCTCAGCGCCGCCAGACGCAGCGGTAGCGGAAGCGGCGATCGGGCGCCGCGTCGCCGCTGGTGCAGAGCGAGATCGCGTCGCGCAGTTCGCTCGGATTGTCCGCCCACTGGAAGTCGAAGGTGAAGGCGTCGCCGCCGAGGCCGAGCTGCGCCTTCGGCACCGCGAGCTCCAGCGCGTTGCCGGCGCGGCGATACGGCACCTTCGCCACCTCCGCCCACGCCGCCGGCCCCTCGCCGCCGACGAAGCGCCGCAACGTCGTGGTGTCTTCGTCGAGCACCTGCAGGTTGACGACGAAGTCGGCGCCGCACCACCCGGTGGCGGCGTCGTGGTCGGCGTCGAGGAACAGCAGCATCCAATGGCGCCCGTCCGGCGGCGTCAGCGCCTGCCGCGCTTCGGCCAGGAAGGCGACGTCGTCGCCGGCCACAGCCACCTTGCAGGTCACGATGTCGTTGCGGCCGCTGTCGTCGACGTAGCGCACACCGCCGTAGCCCTTGCAGTCGCGGTGGCAGGTGTCGCCGGCGGCATCCCGGTACTCGACCGCGACCGGGCGCCAGTCGTCGAAGACGCCGTCGATCCGGATCGTGGCCTCGCCGCGCAGCACCGGCAGCTCGCGCACACCCTTGTAGCGGCGGATGTTCGCCACCATCTGCATGTAGTAGTTGTCGGTGAAGCCGCCCTTCATCGGCTGGATGCTGCGGCTGAACTCGGCGTCGTACTGATCGACGAAGAAGAAGCCGCTCTGCCGCCGCAAGAACGGGAACGTGCCCTGCTCGGGCTGGTACTTGCCCGCCGTCCACTCGTTCCAGTCGTTGAGGTAGAGGAACTCCGGGTCGCCCGCGATCGCCTCGTCGAAGCGCTGCTGGAAGTAGATGCCGTGCGCCTCCGGGCGCTCGACGACCTTGCCGAGCCACGGCACCAGGGTCGGCACCGGCAGGTCGTGCTCGTCGAGCTCGGGCTCGCCGCGCTCGCGCGTCCACGACCGGCCGATGCCGCTCGACGCGTGCTGCGCCGGCGTCACCGCCGCCTGTTCGCGGCGGCCGCCGGTCGTCGACACCAACTGCTCGGGCCGCAACGCGGCGACGCGCGCGTCGCCGAGATCGAGGCCGAAGCTCCAGTTGTGCTCGGTGCCGACGAAGCGCTTGCCGGCCCATTCGTAGTAACCCCACCACATCGACCGCCGCGTGAAGAACTGCTTCACGGCCTGCGTGTAGTCGCGGTAGTTCGGCTCACAGAAGTCCGGGTCGCCGTGGTGCGGGTGCTGCGCGTCCGCCGCGGCCGCCGCGTCGAAGTGCGGGTTGGGGTTGACGAAGCCGCCGCCGTTGGCGTCGACCGACGGCGTCAGGTTGCACAACAACAGCGGCTTCTGGTCCCACTCGAACCA
>JAEUHT010000163.1 GCA_016793265.1 Planctomycetota bacterium | reverse complement strand
CCGAACTCGTCGAGCTTGGTCTTGATCTCGTTGAGCGAGGTCTGGCCGAAGTTCGGGCACGCCAGCAGCTCGGCCTCGGTCTTCTGCGCGAGGTCGCCGATGGTGCGGATCTTCAGCAGGTCGACGATGCGGCGGCTGCGCACCGACAGGTCGAGCTCGGAGACCGGGCGGCGCGTCGGGTCCGGGCTGTTCGGGTCCGGCTGCTCCTCGGGGCGCAGCTGCGGCTCGGCGATCTCGCCGAGGTCCTTGCTCATCAGCTCGTCCGACGTCATGCCGAGGCGCAGACCCTTGTTCTTGAGGATCTCCTTGATCTCGGTCAGCGACGTCTCGCCGAAGTTCTTGTAGCTCAGCAGCTCGGCCTCGGTCTTCTTGACCAGGTCGCCGAGCGTGCGGATGTTCATCTTCGCGAGGCAGTTGCGCGACCGCACCGACAGCTCGAAGTCGTTGATCGGGGTGCGCAGCAGCTTGTTGCGCTTGTCGTCGCGGCGCTCCTGATCCTCGTCGTAGTACATGTTGAGCGCCGCCGCCGCGTCGCGGCGATAGAGGCGGGCGCGGGCGTTGTCCGGGTGCGTCTGCAGCGCCAGGTCGAAGCACTGCATGGCGCGGCGGTAGTTGCCCATGTCCTCGTAGAGGATGCCGAGGTTGATGACGCAGGCGATGTTGACCGGCGGGCACATCAGCGCGCGCTCGTAGAGCTCGCGCGCCTCTTCGTCTTCGCCGCGCAGGTCGACGTTGAGCGCCAGGCGGAACAGGGTCTGCTTGTGGTTGCCGTCGTGCCCGAGCACTTCATCGAAGCAGGCGATCGCCTTGCTGATCTCGTGGTTGAGCTCGTAGGCACGCCCTTCGAAGTACTTGCGGTCGGCGGCTCCGAGCAGGGGGCTCAGCGCCGGCGCATCCTTGCTCAAGGCCTCGGCGTGGTTGTTGGTGTCGAGCGCACGCAGCCAGACCAAGGCCTGGGCCGGGTCGCTGTCGCGCTTCTGCAGCACCTTCTGGGCTTCGTCGAGGTTGCCGAGTGCGGCGAGGCTGCTGGCGAGGCACAGCGCCACCGTCGGGTTCGCCTTGTCCGCCTGCAGCAGCGGCACGGCTTCCTGGTGCATGCCGAGCGCCCACAAGGCGACGCCGCGGGCGACACCCTTGGCGCGCGGCTCGGAGAGCCAGTCGCGCAGCTCCTGCAGCTTCTCGACCGACTGGAACACCGCCGCGCGGAACGCGTCGAGCTTGGTCGGATTCAGTTCGCCGGCGAGGAGGGCGTTCGGATCGAGCGAGGGAAGGGTGTTGTCGGGCGCCGTGTCCGTCATCGTGATGCTGCGTCGGAGGGTGACCTGCAAAGCCTCGTCGGCCCGGCGCACAGGGGTTGTCGCCAGGTCGGGTCACCGAAAAGGGGCGGCAGCCTATTGCCTGCCCCCGGTCCGGGTCAAGTTCGCCGCGCCGCCGCTCGCTCGTAGATCGCCAGCAGGTCCGCCGTCATGGCGGCAAAGCCGCGCGCCCGCGCCGGGGCCGCCGCCGCCAGCCGGCGCACCAGTCCGCGGTCCCTGGCCAGGCGGTCGATGGCCTGCGCCCAAGCCGCCACGTCGCCGGGCGGCAGTACGAAGCCCTGTTCGCCGTCGCGAACGGCGTCCTGCAGGCCGCCGATGCGGCTGACCAGCACCGGCCGCGACGCCGCCAGCGCCTCGCGCACGGTCAGGCCGAACGCCTCGTGCCAGAGTGCCGGCGCCGCCAGCACGTCGATCTCGGCCAGGAGCCGCGGCAGTTCGTCGAGGCCGTAGGGGCCGTGGTAGTGCACCGCGGCGCCGGGCGCGAGCCGCGCGAAGCAGCGCGTCGCGTAGCTCTCGTCACCGTGGTAGGGCACCACGTTGCCGTGAATGGCCAGGGTCGCGGTGCCGCGCGGCAGCCGCGACAAGGCGTCGAGCAGCACGTGCAGGCCCTTGCTCGGCATCACCGTGCCGAAGTAGGCGAGCCGCAGTTGGCCCGGCCCCGCCGCCGGCGGCGGCAGTTGCCGCAGCCGTTCGACGTCGACGCCGTTCTCGACCACCACGAAGCGATCGCGCGGCACCCCGAGCGCCACGAACGGCGGCAGCGCGCGTTCGCTCGGCACCACCAGCGTGTGCGGCAAGGCCAGTTCGGCCAACGCCCGCTGCTGCACCGCGGCCGCCTTGCTCTCGCGATCCTGGTCGCCGAGCCAGAACGGGAAGGTCGCCTGCAGGCACTCGCCGCAGCGCGCCGGCGTCGCCGTCTCGCAGGCGTGCCCACGCTGGTGGAACATCTGCCCGCGGGGGCAGAACAGCCAGTAGTCGTGCAGCGTCAGCACCGTCGGCACGCCCGCTGCCTGCAGCACCTGCAACGAACCGGTCGCCATGCCGGTCAGGTGGTGCACGTGGGCCACGTCGTATCGCACGCCCGCCGCCGCCCGTTCGGCCAGGAAGTCGGCCAGCGCCGTCGCCATCGGTGGCGAACTGTAGATCTCGTCGAGCGTGCGCACCGTCTCCCAGCGGTAGGCCACCCGCACCACGGTCGGGTTGCCGGTCGCCGTAACCCGCCGTTCCCCTTGCGCCACGCCGGGCAGGCTGGCTCGCGCGTACAGATCGACGACGTGCCCCGCCGCCACCAGCGCGCGCGCGAGCCCGTCCACGTGTTGTTCGACGCCGCCGACGCTGTCCGGAGGCAGGCCGTGGCAAAGCAGCAGGATGCGCATGGGGGAGGGGCTCGCCGCAGTTCGCAGCCCCGGCAACATGCCGCTCGAAGCCGGCTGGCGCAATCGACGTTTGACCGACCCGCCCCCGAACGCTACGCTCTTCCGCCCTCAATCCCCCTGCGGCTGCACCATCCGAGCGGCCGACTGCAACAGCCATGAAGCTCAAGGTCCGCCGTTCCAAGACGAAGCGCCTCAAGAAGGTCGGTTACCGCACGCGCAGCAAGACTGCGGGTGGCCGCAAGGTCATCAAGCGCAAGATCCGGCGGAGCGGGAAGTTCCGCGTCGGCTAGCCGGCTGCCGGCAAAGCCGGAAACCCGGCCTGCCGACCCAGAACAGCGTTTTCCGCGCGGAACGGCCCGAAGCAGGCGGATGGGCGATTTGCGCCACGGGCTCGCACGCCGCGCGGGGCGGCGACGCCCCGGCCCAGCGAAGCCGGTCCAGGGCTGTCGCCGAGCAGCAGGTACCGCAGTGGACAGCAGCCGCGCCTCCGCGCGGCGATTTGCGTCGAGGCACGAGCTGACCCCGCACGCTGGCATCCGCCGCAGCTGAGAACAGCCGAATGGCGGTTCGAAGCACTGCCACCCCAGCCGCTCCGGATGGCCGGGTTCAGCCGGCCTGAGCTCCTCCGCGGGAATCGCCCACGCCCGCTCCTAGCCGCCCGCTCCAGCAGGCCGGCTGTGCCGGCCTACTGGCCCGGCGTTCTGCCTGCCCGGCGCGGCGAGCGAGTCGATGGCGTGCATCGCCCATCCCCGTGCATCGAGCCGCCCCGCGCCGACGACCGCAGTTGCCGGTCCAGCAGGCCGGCTGTGC
>JAEUHT010000029.1 GCA_016793265.1 Planctomycetota bacterium | reverse complement strand
GAACCTGCCAGGATCACCATCGGCAGGTCGGGTCGGTACGAGGTCGTCGCTGAGCCCATGCGTTGCGTGGCGGTCGCGGTGAACGGTCCCGGCGGAGAGCCCGTCGGCAGATTCGTCGCGACAGGCGACGTCTTTGGTGCGGCATCAGGCGTCGTTTGCAGCGAGCAGTGGGCCAGCCTGTGGGTCGCGGCCGGAGAGGCGAGCGTACGTGTGTCTGCGCCGGGGTTCTTGCCGCAGGTCGTGAAGGTGCCGCAGCACATGCAGCAAGTGGCGGTGTGTCTGGTGCCTTCTGCGGCCACCACTGCAACGGGACGTCTGTCAGTATCTGGCCCGCCCGGCATCGTCGCTGGGGCGAAGGTCGTGCTCTCGGCGCGCCGCCAGGGTGGGAGTCAGCTAGACCCGGTTTGGCGCGCCGAACTCAGGCTGTCTGACGCTGGCACAGCGGACTTCAGCGTCGACCTGGAGGGCCCACTGCGGATGAGTCTGATGTTCCAACGAGGGGGTTTGAGGGTCGAAGACGTACAGACCACCTGGGTGGCGAACGGGGTGGTGGAGTTTCTGGTGGTTGAGAAGTGACGCCGGGGGCCGCCGCGAGTGCGGCGCTCCCGTTCGCCGGTCAACCGCGGTGCAGCGTGCCCTGGCGCCAGCGGTCGGCGAGCGAGTTGATCGGCTCGCAGAGCAGGTCGGCGACCGGCATCGTCGCCAGCAGCGTCTCGTCGAACACCGGCTCGGTCTCGGTGACGGCGTCGGCCAGCGCGGCGAAGCGGTTGCGGTAGCCGCCGAGCACGGCGCGCAGCGTGCTGGCGTCGAGCTGCTCGTGCAGGCGCACGTGCAGGAGCGTCACGCCGACGGTGCGGTTCTGTTCGACCTCGGGCACCAGCAGCACGGTGCGGTCGTCGCTGCGTCCGCGCGCGACGAGGCACTGGCGTTCCATCGCCACCAGGTGCTTGGTGCCGCGCAGGGTCGGGTTCTGGCCGGTGCGCGAACGCAGCGTGCGGGCGACGCCGCGCTGGTCGATGACGTGGATCGTGGCGCCGTGTTCGACGTCGCCGTCGACGCGGTAGCGTGTGCTGCCGAGCACCTCGACCACGGCCGGGTCGAGGCTGGCGAGCGAACGCAGGTCGCGGTAGCCGAAGCGGTCGCGCGGCGCGCCGGTCTCCAGCAGCGCCTTCACCAGCGGCACCGTCAGCACGGCCTCGTCGCTGCGCGAGATGCCGACGGTGACGGTCTTGGCCTGGTGCTTGATCGCGTCGACCGGGCGCGTGAGCTGGTCGATGGCGTGGGTCAGTTCTTCGGTCAACGCGTCGACGATGGCGCCCGGAGCGCCGGGTTCGCCGAACTCGATCGCGAACACGTCGAGCGGCACGAAGCGTTGCGCGTAGTTGCAGAGCGACGTCAGCCGCGCGGCGGTGCGCGCCTCGAGCGTGCCGTCGTAGCGGCCGAGCAGAAGGTCGCGGCGGAACTCGAGCCAGTGCGGCTGCAGGCGCGGTGCCAGCAGCGCGAGCGCGTCCTGCTGCGGCGCGCCGGCGGCGAACAGCTCCTCGATGGCGCCGCGCATCAGGCGCAGCGGCCGCGCCAGCTCGTCGATGGCGAGCGCCACGCGGTAGCCGAACAGGTGACCGGCCATCGTCGACAGCACGTAGGCGAGGGCCGGGTGCACGGCCGGCACCGACACCACGGCGGCGGCGGCGCCAAAGCGCGTCTCGCCGGCGGTGGCGATCACGATCGGACACGCCTTGTGGGCGCGGTAGATGGCGACCTCCTTGGCGACGTCGTCGGCGGTCGAGCCTTGCAGGCCGGCGGCGCAGACCAGGATCAGCGGCTCCGAGGACAGGTCGATGTGCTTCTTGTCCTCGGTGGCGTCGCAGGCGATCGACTTGTAGCAGAGCTCGCTGAGCTTGATGCGCACCTCGGCGGCGGCGACGCGGTTCTTGCCGTTGCCGACCAGCGCCCAGTAGCGCCGCTGCGGCGCCAGCCGGCGGGCGATCTCGGTGATGACCGGGTCGGCGGCCAGCACCTCGCGCATCGCCGTGGGCAACGCCATCAGCGCGGTGAGCAGCTCGTGTTCGCCGTGGTCGTCGGCGTGGCCGGCGGCGCGGGCCAGGGCCAGCGCCAGCAGCTGGCCGGCGGCGCACTGCGCGTAGAAGGCCTTGGTGCTGGCGACGCTCATCTCGACGTCGCGGCCGTCGCTGGTGTAGATGACGCCGTCGGCCTTGTCGGTGAGGTCGCTGCCGCGGCGATTGACGATGGCGAGCACCTTGGCGCCGCGGCTGCGCACGAGGTCGACGGTGCGGTTCGTGTCGGTGGTGGTGCCCGACTGCGAGATGGCGACGATCAGCGTGTCGCTCATGTCGTCGCGCATGCCGAAGCCGGACAGCTCGGTGGCCGGCGTCGCGGCGACCGCGATTTCGGTGCGTGCGAGCGCGTCGCTGATGGCGGCGGCGACGGCCTGGCCGGCGACCGCGGCGGTGCCCTGACCGATGACCAGAATGCGGCGGGTGCGGCCCTTGGTGATCGCCGCGGCGACGTCCGCCGGCAACGAGGCCGGCGGCAGCACCACCCGCAGCCGTTCACCGACCTTGACGATGCGGCCGCGCAGCGTCTTCTGCAGCGAGCCGGGCGCTTCGCCGATCTCCTTGAGCAGGAAGTGGCGGAAGTTGCCGCGGTCGATGTCGCGCGTGGTCACCGCCGCGCGCGCCAGCTTGTCCTCGGCCACCGGCAGCGGCGTGCCGTCGTAGCCGAACCGCTGGATGCCGGCGATCTCGCCGGCCATGGCCCGGTCGAGCACGACGACCTGGCCGCGCGACGCGGCGGGGTTCTGCGGGTTGGCCGGCGTCTCGCCGTCCATGCGCAGGTAGCGCTCGCAGTCCTCGACCACCCCGTACGGTTCGCTGGCGACGACGAAGGCGTCCTCGGCGAGGCCGACGTAGAGCGCCTGGCCCGAGCCACGCAGCGAGAGGGCGAGGCGGTCGGGTTCGCGCGTCGAGGCGGCGCCGATCGCCACCGAACCCTCGAACGTCGCCACCGTGCGGCGGAACGCCTGCGCCAGGTCGAGCCCGTGCTGCTGCAGCTGCCGCGACACCAGCGTCGGGATGACCTTGGCGTCGGTGGTGATCGCCTCGTGGATGCGCAGCCCTTCGCGGTTGACGAGGTCGTGGTGGTTGTCGACGTCGCCGTTGAGCGCGCCGATCACGAACGGACCGGCCGTGCCGGCGGTCTCGGCGGCGTCGAGCGGGTGCGCGTTCGGCTGGCTGATGATGCCGACGCTGGCCCAGCGCGTGTGGCCGAGCACGAGCGCTTCGACGCCGGGCTGGCGCAGCGCCGCCTGCAGCAGGCGATCCTGCTGCATGCCCTGCCGCAGCGCGCGCACGTTGTCGCCGAGCTCGCCGATCTCCGCCGCGTGCTTGTAGACGAAGACGAGGCAGCCGTCCGCGGCCCGCACGCTGAGGTGCTGGAACAGCGGATCCTGGGCCCGTTCGCGCAGCAGCGCCTGCAGCTCGGGGCCGCCGGCGTCGGCGCCGCGCACGACGATCGACAGACCGGCCGAATCGCGGCCACGCACCTCCAGGCGGTCGAGCGCCGACAGCGCCGTCTGCACCGCCGAGAACGCGGTGACGGCGTCGGCGCCGAGCCCGGGGTCGCCACCGGCCAGCGCCAACACGGCATCCGCGTGCGGCAGCCGGTCGCGCAGCACCGCCCACAAGGCGTCCTTCACCCGCAGCAGCGCCTGGTTGCGCTGTTCTTGGCCGGCGTCGGGCGCCGCCAGCGGGGCGCCTTCGTCGAGCGAACGTTCGAACTGCGACAGTTCCTGCTGCAGCGCGGTCGTGCGCGCGCGCAGCTCCTCACGCAGCGCCGGCTGCTGCAGCAGCACGGTGGTGCCCGGCGCCCCGCGCAGCTCGCGGTCGATGGCGGCGAGCGCATCGGCGGCGCGCGTCAGCTCGGCCAGACCGCGGCCGGCGGCGAAGTTCGTCTCGGCGGTGCGCAGCAGCGTGCGCAGGGAGTCGGGCGCGGGCGAGGCGCGCCGGCTCCGGCGGCGCAGCACGGCGATGATGCCACACATTCTTCTGGGTCCTGTCCTTTCTGTCAGCGCGAGGCGAACTGCTCGAACCGCGTGCGCATGCCGCTGGCGAGGCTCGGTGCCGAGGCTTCTTCGATCGCCCGGGCCAAACGCTTGAGCCACTCGTCGGCCGCCGGCGGCATGCGACCGGGGGCGATGCGCAGGTTCACGTCCGGGGCGCTCCAGCACAAGCGCAGGTTGTCGCAGATCACCACACCGCCGTCGGCGAACGGCGGCAGCGCTGCCCGCAGGCGCGACAGCTCGTCCCAGACCGGGCCCGCCAGCGTGACGACGTCGGCGCCGTCGAGGCCGAAGCGCACTTCGCCGGCCGCGCTCCAACTCACGAACAGGTCGCCGTTGCGGCAGGACATCACTTCGAAGCCGCCGGTCGGCGCCGGCTGCGGGTCGGCCACCGGGGCCGGGGTGTGCAGCGTCTGCGCCGACTTCGTCTGCAGCAGCGTGCGCAGGGCATCGAGCCCGGCGCGGTCGTCGAGGTCGTTCGCCGTCGCCGGCCAGCCGTCGCCGAGCCAGGCCTTCAGCGCCTTCTGCGCCTCGTCGGCCGAGCGCTTCGCCCACGGGTCGCCGAGGAACGTGCGGCGGTCGACCAGCGCGTCGAGCAGCGGCTGCAGCGGCGGCACCCGGCCGGCGCCGAGCGCCAGCGCGGCCAGCCGAACGCGCGCGCGCGGGTCCGGCTCCGGCTCGGCGAACACCTCGCCGTTGCCGAGCAGCAGCGAGCCGAAGCGCGAGTAGGCGCGCATCAGCCACGACGGATCCCGGTGGAACGAGTGGAACCACGCCGCGAGGTCGTCGCCGTCGCGCGGCAACCGCTCGGCGCGTCGCGCCAGGCCGCGCAGCGCCGCGCCGCGCCAGTAGAAGTCGCGTTGCGTCGCCCATTCTCGCAGCAGATCGAGCACCGGCGCCTCGACCGAGTCCGCATCGGCGATGGCGTCGATCAGCATCGGGCTGTCGAAGGTGCGTTGGGCCGCGAACTCGCGGATCGCCGGCACCGCCGCGGCGCCGGCGCCGGCGACCTTGCGCGCGGCGGCGAGGCGCAAGCCGTACCGCGGCGCGCTGGCGGCGCGCTCGACGTCCTTGGCCCATTCGGCGTTGCCGGCGGCCATGGTGGGGGGCTCCTGTTGTGCCGGCAGCGGCAGCGCCAGCAGCAGAGTCAGCACGAGCGGCGAGCGGGCGGCGATCACGTCAGTTCACGGTGTCCGCGTCCATCTGATAGATCATCGTGACGACGCCCTCTTCCTTCACCTCGCCGACGTAGAGCTTGCCGGTGACGGTGACGACGCCGGTCTTGATGTCCATGGTCACGCCGTCGGGCAGCGTGCAGAACACGATCTCGTTGAGCTTCGGGGTGCCGTTGCAGCCGCAGCCGTCGTTGACCAGCATGAAGGCGTTGACCGGGTCGCCGCCGGGCACCTCGCGCTGCATGAAGCCGCGGATCGACACCATCTTCTCGTCGAGCTCGGTGACGTCCTTCGGCAGCGTCATGCCCTCGGTGTAGTCGAAGCCCGCCAGCGTGGCGAAGCCGACGCTCTTCGGTTCGTCCACCGGGGTGGTGGCGAGCAACAGCAGGGGCAGCACGAAGCGCAGCATCGGGGTCGCAGGATATCAGGGTCGTGGCGCGCTGTCCGCATGGGCAGCACACCTGGGTGTGGCGGGCCGCGGTCACGTCATCGGCACGTCGTCGAGCGTGTCCACAGCCCGCACCGCGTCGCGCAGGCTGGCGCCGGTGACTTCGCGATAGGTCTTGATGGCGCCGATCTTGCCTTCGCGCGGCAGCACCTGACGCGCCAACGCGAGGGCCTTCGGGTCGATCGGCGCCGGCGGTCGCAACGCCGCGGCGTCGGCGCCGGCGCTGCGGCGGCCGAGCCCGAGGCCGCAGAGGAACGCGGCGGCGGCGAGCAGCAGGGCGGCGGTGGTGGACATCGGCCGCACAGGGTCGCCGACCGTGGCCGCTGGCGCCAGGGGCCCACCGCGTCCTGCGCGTGCCGCCGGGCGATTCCCGGGCGGGCGTGGCCGTGGCATCATGCCCGGCCATCCGGTCGCGCGCCGACCCGGGCCCTGCGATCTGGTCGAGGAGGTTCCGATGCTGGTTCGTCTTGCCGTTGCTTGGTGCACCGTGCTCGGCAGCAGTCTTCTGCTGCCGGCGCAGAACCTGTGGATCGTGAATGCGGCCGGCGGTCCCGGCGCGCACTTCACGAGCCTGCCCCCGGCGGTCGCCGCCGCGGCGGACGGTGACACGATCTACGTGATGACCGGGCCGTTCGGGGAAGGGGCGACGCCGTTCACCACCAACAAGGGCCTCACGATCCTCGGCTTCGGTGGCGCCGTGCCGATCACCACGACCCAGGCCACCCCGATCACCGTCACCGGACTGCCGGCGGGCAGCACGTTCCGCATGGTCGGCTTCACGCGGGTCACCGACGGCGCGATCGACCTGCGCTGCACGAATTGCCTCGGCGAAGTGCACCTCGAGAACCTGCACGCCCGCGAGCCGGACTGGTTCGCGCCGCCGACGGTGTCGATCGTGATCGCCGGTTGCAGCTCGGTGACCATGCGCGACGTCGAGAACTTCGGCGCACCTGCCGTCAGCGTCTGGCAGAGCACGGTGGCGCTCGTGCAGTGTCGCTTCGGCCTGACCACGCTCGGTCTCGGCGGCGGCCTCGGCGTCGACTGCATCGACGCCACCGTCGACATCGTGCAGCCGCACTTCGATCCGGCCACCTGGCCGCATGCGTTGAGCTGCACCAACAGCACCGTGCGCATCGCCGGCGACGCCGCGGCGCGGCTGATCGGTACCGGCCTGGGGGCGCCGATCCTCGCCGATGCGGCCACCGACCTGACCATCGATCCGACGGTGACGCTGGTGCCGGCGTTGCCCGGCGGCCCGACCGTGGTCGGTGGAGCGGTGCCGATCGACGCGATCGTGCCGGCGAGCTGGCTCGGCGGCGCGGCGCAACCGGCGCAGAACCTGGCGATCGTCTCCACGGCCATCGGCGGCCACTTCGTCGTGCAGGCGCTCGGCGAAGCAGGGCCCTTGCTGCCGACGCCGCTCGGCCTGCTCGGCATCGATGCCTCGCTGCCGTTCGCGTTCTTCCCGCCGCAGTCGACGATCTTCGGCCCGGTCACCAACACCGTGCTGGTGCCGCCGTCCTTGCCGCCCGGGGCGACCTTCACCACGCAGTCGCTCGTGATCGGCGGCCCGACCTTGCGCATCGGCTCACCGGTGACGTTCGTCGTGCAGTGACGGGCGGCGTCGGCGCTACCTTGCGCACGATGGACCAACCGCAAGCGTCGCCGCGTGATGTCGTCGAAGCGATCTACCGTCGCGACGGTCGCCGCGCGTTCGCGACGCTGGTGCGCCTGCTCGGGGACCTCGACGCGGCGGAAGAGGCGCTGCACGAGGCGCTGCGCGTCGCGCTCGAACGCTGGCCCGCGGACGGCGTGCCGCAGAACCCGGTGTCGTGGCTGATCTCGACGGCGCGCTTCCATGCCATCGACGGGCATCGTCGACAGCGGCGCATGCGGGCGCTCGACGATGTCGCCGCGGCTGCGCTCACGGCAACCGAGGCCGCGCCGATGGTGGTCGACGGCGAGCAGCTGGCCGACGACCAGCTGCGCCTCGTCTTCACCTGCTGCCACCCGAGCCTCGCCAGCGAGGCGCAGGTGGCGCTGACGCTGCGCGAGGTGTGCGGGCTGACGACCGAGGCCATCGCCAGCGCGTTCCTGCTGCCGACGCCGACCCTGGCGCAGCGCATCGTGCGGGCCAAGGCGAAGATCCGCGCCGCGGCGATCCCGTTCGAGGTGCCGGCGGCGGCCGAACTGCCGCTGCGGCTCGGCGCCGTGTTGCGCGTCGTCTACCTCGTCTTCAACGAAGGCTACTCGGCGTCGTCGGGCGACGCCGTGCTGCGCCACGAACTGGCTGACGAGGCGATCCGGTTGGCGCGGCTGCTGCGCGCGCTGCTGCCGGAGCCCGAGATCGACGGGCTGCTGGCGCTGATGCTGCTGCAGCACGCGCGCCGCGCCGCGCGGGTCGACGCCGACGGCGACCTCGTGCCGCTCGAACAGCAGGAGCGTGCAAGGTGGGACCACGCCGCCATCGCCGAGGGTGCGGCGATGGTCGAGCGGGCGCTGGCCGCGGGCCGCTTCGGCAGCTACTGCCTGCAGGCCGCGATCGCCGCCGTGCACGCCGAGTCGGCGTCGGCGGCGGCCACCGATTGGGCGCAGATCGCCGGTCTCTACGACGTGCTGCTGCGGCTCGAACCGAGTCCGGTGGTCGAGCTCAACCGCGCGGTCGCGATCGCCATGCGCGACGGTGCGCAGGCGGGCCTGACGCTCTTGGCGCCGATGCTGCAGGACGAACGGTTGGCGCGGTTCCACCTGACGCACGCGGCGCACGCCGACCTGCTGCGGCGCCTCGACCGCCGCGACGAGGCGCGCGCCGCCTACGACCTTGCCCTGCAGTTCGTGCAGCAGGAGCCCGAACGGCGCTTCCTGCGGCGCCGGCGCGCCGAGCTCGACGATTGACCCGGGCACCCGGGTGACGTTCCGCAGCGGCGGCGGCGGCGATTTCCGCGCGGGGCGTGTCGAATCGACGGCGGGCCGTTCGACCAGTTGGTGGCCCGCCGACCGGGCCTGGACCACCACGAGGACCAAGATGCCCCAACCGATCCCCTATCTGCACTTCCCCGGCACCTGCCGCGAGGCCGTTCGCTTCTACCAGCAGGTGCTCGGCGCCAAGGTCGCCACGCTGATGACCTATGGCGAGTCACCACTGGCGGCGCAATGTGAGCCGTCGACCCACGGCGGCATCATGCACGCGCGGCTCGAACTGCCCGGCGGCGGCGTGCTGATGGCCGGCGACTGCCAGCACGGCGAGTCGCAGGGCATGCACGGCTTCTCGCTGGCGCTCAACCTCGACACCACCACCGAGGCGGCGCGCGCCTTCGCGGCGCTCGCCGACGGCGGCACCATCACGATGCCGATGCAGGCGACGTTCTGGGCCAAGGCGTGGGGCATGCTGACCGATCGCTTCGGCGTCACCTGGCTGGTCAACGGCGAACTGCTGCCGACCTGAGTCCTCCCATGAAGTACCTCTGCCTCGTCTATCTCGCGCGCGAGCGCTGGCACGATTGCCCGGACCACCGCTGCGCCGCCTACGGCCAGCTGCTGCAGCAGCAGGGCCGCCTGCTCGCGGCCGAGCCGTTGCACCCGGTCGAGACGGCGACCACGGTGCGCGTGCGCAACGGCGAGGTCATCGTCAGCGACGGTCCGTTCGCGGAGACCAAGGAGCAGCTCGCGGGCTTCTACCTGATCGACGCCGTCGACCTGAACGCCGCCATCCGCATCGCCGCGCAGATCCCGCCGGCGAAGAACGGCTCGATCGAAGTGCGCCCCGTGCGCGAACTCGACCTCGGCGGTGCGAGCGCCCCTGCCGCCAACGCCTGACCGGAGACCCTGATGAACCCGTTGCCCGATGCCCTCCCCGAACCGCACGAACTCGTGCTCACCCGCCTGATCGACGCGCCGCCCGCGGCGGTGTTCCGAGCCTGGACCGAGCCCGGGCTCATGAAGCAGTGGTTCTGCCCGCGGCCGTGGACGACCCCGGTGATCGAGATCGACGTGCGCCCCGGTGGCAGCAGCTACATCCTCATGCAGGGCCCTGGCGGCGAGCAGGTGCCCTCGCGCGGGGTCTACCTCGAAGTCGTGCCGGGCAAGAAGCTCGTCTTCACCGATGCGTTCACGCAGGCGTGGTGCCCGTCGACGCACGCCTTCATGGTCGGCGAGATCACGTTCGACGACGAGAACGGCAAGACGCGCTACACGGCGCGCGTGCGGCATTGGTCCGCCGCCGACAAGCAGCAGCACGAACAGATGGGCTTCCACGACGGTTGGGCGAAGGCGACCGACCAGCTCGAGGCGCTGCTGCGCTCCCGCTGAGCCGACCCTGGGCGCAAACAGCGCGCGGGACGGGGGAATCTGGCGGGATCCGGGCCGGAACGGCGCGGACAGCGCCTGGCGCGGATTCGCCGGCGCCATGGCGCGTTCCAGGTTGAGGCCGCGCCCCCGTCTGCCGATACTCCCGCCACTCTCTCACCCCCGACAGGAGACTGCGATGACAACTGCGCGTTCCCTGGCCCTGCTCTCCCTGGCGGCGATCGCCGCCTGCAACAGCAAGGTCACTTCGGCCCTCGACCAGGACCTGCAAGACAAGGTCAACACGGTCCAGGATTGTTTTCCTTCGCTCTATCCCCACGCCTCCGACCTGCTCGAGCTCGCGAACTCCTGGCGGCTGAACGCCGGCAGCAGCATTCCCGATCCGACCGGGTTGACGTGGTCCGAACAGAGCGGCGGCTCGATCGACGTCACCTACGTCGTGCGCGGCACGACGATCAGCATGACGATCGTCTTCTACAGCCCGACCGGCACCGCGCAGGATCTCAACCTCACCGGCGCGACGACGCTGGCCGACGCCATCGACGCCGCGGCGACCGAGCTCAACACCAACTTCCCGAGCGGCGATCCGTTCATGGTCGGTGACTGGACGATGTCCGGCGGCGGCATCACCGGCAGCGGCGCCCTGACCGGCATCATCGGCGGCACTGGCGGCGGCAACGAACTCGAGGAGATCCGCACGACGAGCGCCACCGTCTCCGGCGGTCCGCCGGCGGTCGCTTCGGGGTCGATCAGCGACAGCGGTTCGCCCGCCTGCACGCTGACCTTCGAGACGACGGGGCTGATCACCGATCAGACGCCGGGGCAGGAGTATCCCGAAGGCACCGTGACGATCTCGGTGGTGGGCCCCGACGCCACCGTCAACGGCACCATGACGTTCGACGCGACCAGCACCGCCAGCGTCGCCATCGACACCATCAACGGCACCTTCGACCTCGACCTCGACGCCTTCACCGTCACCTACGTCCCGTGAACCGATCCATGCGTATCCAACTCCTCGTGGCGTGCGGGGCGCTGTCGCTGCTGCCGTCGTGCTTCTCTCTCGGTGCACAGGCCCAGGCCGGTTATGGCCAGATGGCCGTCAGCGGCGACCTCGGCTACGTCTCCGGCAGCACCAGCCTCAACGTCCGCCAGGACGTCGAGAGCGCGTTCGGCCTCGGCGACGACCAGGGCGCACCGTATGCGCGCGCGATGGTCGACTTCGGCGTGCCGCAGCTGTCGGTGTCGGCGTTCCAGTTCTCCGACAGCGGCGATGGCACGCTGACGACGAACTTCGGCGACAGCCCGACCCTCATCAGCGGCGCGCCGGTGCACAGCGACCTCGACATGATGAACGTGAAGGCGGCCTACGCCTTCGAGATCGGCCTCGGGCCGGTCAGCATCTCGCCGGGCCTCGGCGTCGACTACTTCGACCTCGACGTCAAGGTGCGCGACCTGATCGGCATCGCCTCCGAACAGGTCGAACTGCAGGCGCCGATCCCGATCGGCTTCGTGCGCGCCACGCTCGATCTCGGTCCGCTCGACCTGCTCGCCGAGGTCGGCTACTCGGCGGTCGACGTCGACGACGTCAGCGGCAGCTTCCTCGATATCGACGCCATGCTCTCCTACGAGGTCGTCGGCATGCTGGACCTGTGGGCCGGCTACCGCTCGATGAACATCCAGGTCGATGGCCTCGTCGATGGCGACACCGTCGACACCGACCTGACCATCAGCGGCTTCTTCGTCGGCGGCGGCCTGCGGTTCTGAAGGGACCGTGCCGAGGGCACGCTCCCTTCAGGCTTGCCGGGACGCCGCGACGCGTCGACGGCGACCACGCGAAGCAGGGCAACCGGCTCCGCGGCGTCGTCGATGCGGGGACCGTGCCGAGGGCACGCTCCCTTCAGGCTTGCCAGGACGCCGCGACGCGTCGACGGCGACCACGCGAAGCAGAGCAACCGGCTCCGCTGCGACTCCGGTAGCGGCGCCACGCAGATTCTGCCGCAGCCGGTGGTGTCGCGCCGAGGCGCCGTGCCGGGGTCGGGAACGTCACCGTCGCTGCGGTTACCGCGATCACGGCGCGGGTTAGTGGCGGGCCCGTCGGTCCGCGTCGGCCCGCGTCGCCCCCCGCTGCACCAGGCATGGGACGTGCACCGGACGGCCCTCTTCGCTCATGAAGGCCCTCGCCATCTGCGTCGCACTGAGTGGCGGCGCATCCCTGTTCGCTCAGTCGCCGCTCGACACGATCCCCACTCCACCGCCGGCGAACTGGTTCCTCTGGCTCGGCTGCCCGAGCCCGAACGTCTACTTCGATCTCGCGGTCAGCACGACCATCACCCTGCAGGGCATGGACGTCATGCTCGACGACCTGCCCGGCATCGAGGGCACGGTCGAGCTCTACGTCACCAACGCCGGCATCACGAGCTATCTCGGCAACGAGCTGAACGTCGCCAACTGGACGCTGGCGGGATCGGCGGTGGTGACCGCCGCGGGCTACACCGCGAGCAGCATCGCACCGACGCGCGTCGGCTTCGGCGCCGGCGTCGTGCTGCAGCCCGGCAGCTATGGTCTCGCGGTGCACTACAGCGGCGTGCGCGCGGCGTTCCTGAGCGCCACGGCGCCGGTGACCTTCACGACCACCGAGGCGACGATGACGGTCGGCTCGGTGCAGGCCTTGTCGTTCGCGTCGCCGCCGTTCGCCAACTACGACTGGCTCGGCAAGCTGCACTACCTGCCCGGCGCGGCCGCCAGCTCGGCCGCTGCGAACGTCGAGTACGGCGGTGGCTGCAACACCACGAACGGATCGTTCTTCCAGCGCTTCGCGTGCGCCAACACCGCGAACACCGCGCTGTCGGGCAAGCGGCTCGGATTGACCTTCACCGGCACCGGCTATGTCGCCACGCCGTCGACCGCCGCTTATGTGGCGCCGACGGCGAGCGCCGTGGCGCTGCCGGCCAGCGACGACGGGGAGACGATGATCGCGCTGACCAACCCGCTGCCGTACCCGGGCGGCGTGACGCCGGTGCTCTACGTCAACAGCAACGGCTTCGTCTCGGTGGCGAGCAACCTGGCGCTCACTCCGGCGATCTACTGGCCGTCGGTGGACGGCGTGTTGTCGGCGCCGCAGGCGGCCTGGTACTCGTGGCACGACTACAACCCGACCGAGACCGGCAGCGGCCGCATCAAGTTCGAGGAGGTCGGCACGATGGTCTACCTGACGTGGGAAGGCGTCGAGAGCTACCCCGCCCAGAGCGGCACGACGCCGGTCGTCAACCAGAGCACGTTCCAGTTCCAGTTCGACACCGGCACCGGCAACGTCACCTACGTCTGGCAGACCGTCACCGGGGTGGGCGGCAGCAACTTCGGCGACGAGCACGTCATCGGCTACTCGCCGGGTGGTCCGTCGCCGACCACGGGCGCCATCGACCTCGCCACGCTGACCGGCCTCGTCTTGGCCGAGCCCGAGGTGCTGCCGCTGTCGCTGACGGCGACGCCGGCGCCGCTGCTCGGCAACACCGTCGACTACGTCACCGGCAACGAGAACGGCAGCAACGTCGGCCTGTTCTTCTTCTGCGCCGCGCCGCTGCCCGGCATCAGCCTCGCCGTGCTCGGCATGCCGGAGTGCGCTGCGCACGTCGACATCGGCCAGGGGGTCGGCAACATCATCAGCAACCTCGGCCTGCCGGGGCTGTCGATGACGGTCTCGGTGCCGGTGCCGAACGTGGCGACGCTGATCGGCGCCGAGCTGTTCGGCCAGTCGATCTGGCTCGATCCGGCGGCCAACCCGTTCGGCGCCGTGACTTCGAACGGCCTGCGCACGCGCGTCGGCAACTTCTAGATCGTCGACGCGGCGAACGGTGGCCCCCGCCAACCGCCGATGCGGCCGGGCGCAGGCGGTGACCACGATGTGCTATCGTGCTAGGTGGTCGACACTCCACCACCGCCATGCGCTCCAGCCTCTGCGTCGCCCTCCCTGTTCTCCTGATGGCCGCCTGTTCGAGCGGCGGCAGCAGTGCCGGGCCTGCCGCGCCCTTGGTGCTGCAGGCCGGACTCGAGACGGTGTCCGCCGCCGCCGCGGACGACATCACGCCGCGCGTCGATCTGCAGCGCGTCGGTGTCGGCAGCCTGCATGCGTCGCCGTCGCGCACCTACGAGCTGACGACGCCGGCCGGCGTGCCGTTCGCGTTCGACGTGGTCACGGTCGCCGGCGACAACGCCGGCTGGGTGAGCGTCGAGGTCGCGCACCTGCTCGACGGCGCGGTGACGCCGACGGGTGGCGTCACCTCCATCGCCGCCGCCGGCCTGGTCGTCAGCGGGCCCGGGCTGTTCCTCGACGGCCGCAACGACAATTGGCTCGCGGTCGATGGCAGTGGGCTCGCGCGGCTGTCGTTGCGCGGCAGCATCGAGCGCGACCAGGTGCTCGCCTTCACCGCCGAGGTGCCGGTGCCCGGCGACGACAACGGCGCCCGGCGCAAGGAGACCGTCCTGGTCGAGATCGCCATCGGCGCGTTGTCGCCGATCAACACCGCGGCCGCCGATGCGAGCAACGACCCGGACGTCGTCAGCGACCTCACGATCTACTCCAGCGACGCCTGGAACTTCGGCATGCCCGCGATCGCGGTGTCCGGCGACCGCACCAGCGTGATCGTCTACGAAGGCGATCGGCTCGACGTGACCTCGGCCAGCCGCTACGAGCAGCGGCTGCAGCACGACGCGGCGACGAACGTGGTGACGGGCGGCGCGGCGTTGGCGCTCGGCACCGACTCCGGCAACTGGCGCGACCACGAGATCGCGGCCCTCTACAACGTGCTCGCCGTCGCCCAGGGCACGCAGGACGGCGTCACGCTGCGGCTGTCGTTCGACCGCGGCGCGACGTTCCCGCAGGAGGAGGCCTTCGTGGCCGTCGGCGGCATCGGCGCCAGCGCGCGCATCGTGCAGACGGCGATCGCGGCCGACTACACGTTGGCCTTGTGTTACTGGGACGGTGACGCGACGGCGTCGCGGCTGCTGCTCGTCGAAGGCTGGCCGTCGGGCTTCGATGGCGGCGGTTCCCCGACCGGCTACTCGTTCGCGGCGCCCGTCGTGGTGCATGAGGTCCTGCAGCAGGTGATGCCGATGCCGATGGGCGTGCAGTGGTCCGAGGGCGGCGACCTCGTGATCGGCTACGGCTACTCGTACTGGACCATGGGCGGTTGGACCAGCGAGACGGTGACGACCTACCGCTGCGCGATCCGGCCCTGGCTCGGCGAGTTCCACGACCTCACCGTCGACGAGGAACGCATGCTGGCGCGCGACCCGAGCGTGGCGCTGCTCGGCAGCGGCAACACGCTGCAGGTGTTCTATGCCTACGAGAAGGTCGCGGGCGTCGTCGTCGTGCGCATCACCGACGGCGTGGTCGACACCGCGTCGGCGCGGCTCGCGGGGGCGCCCGGGGCCAGCGTGCCGACCGTGTTCGCGCGGCTGCAGGACGGCGCGCCGCGCGTCGACGTCTTCTACATCGCGGCGGGGCAGGCCGGCTTCGAGCTGCACCGCAGCCGCTGGTCGGTGTTCCCCAGCTCGGCCGAAGAGCAGTTCCGGCTGACGACGGCGTCGATGACCTTGACCGCGATCGCCAACCCGGCGCTGCCGTACGGTCTCCGCGTCAAGCAGCTGGCCTGGTTCGGCTACGACGTCGTGCAGGACGGCGACGACCTCGTCGTCGTGCTCGATGAGGAACAGTACGACGCGTTGTGGTTGTGCTACGGCGCGCCGATGCGCGGCAGCGTGCAGTCCGGGGAAGTGTCGAGCACCACGGGCCTGCCGCCGATCTTCAGCCACGCGTCGCCGCCGCCGTTGGCGCCCGGCATGACGCAGCCGGTGCCGGCCGTGGACGCGGCGCACCGCCACCAGCTGCGCCTGCTTCGACTGCAGTGAGCCGCGTGCCGCGCGTCAGGAGCACCCGCTCATGACGCCGCGACGGTGCTGCCGTCGCCGTCGCAAGGCAGCAGCTCGATGCTCAGCGGGTCGAGCGAACGGTCACCGGCGGCGAGCCGGGTGATGCGCGTCGCCAGCCAGGCCAGGCCGCGATCGACGTGGGCGAAGCGGCGCGCCAGTTCGGCCGCCGGGGCATGGGCGCCGCTGCGCGCCAGCGCGATCGCGAGCTGCACCAGCGCCCGGCCGTCGTGCGGGGCCGTCCGCAGCGACTCGCGCAGGGCGGCGACGGCGGCCGTCAGCGGCACGAACGGCGACTGCAGCAGCCGCGTGCCGAGCCGGAACCAGATGGCGGGATCACCACCGAGCCGGTCGAGCGCCGGCAGCCCGCCGTGGCGCTGCAGCCAGCGCTGCACGGTGCGTTCGCTGGCGGTGCGCACCTTGTCGGGGATCGTCGTCGTCATCGACCGCGCGTGTTCGCGGTAGCGGTAGAGCACGTCGGGCAGCAGCGTGGCGCGGCCGTGTTCGACGAGCCGCAGCCAGTAGTCCCAGTCTTCGGCGCCCTCCAGCGTGGGTTCGTAGTCGCCGACCAGGGCAGCGGTCGTGGCGCGATAGGCGAATGCGGCGACGCCGGGGTTGCGCGGCAGGAAACCCGCGAACGAGACGTCCTGGCCGGTGATGGTCGACAGCACGTCGAGGCGCTGGTCGACGCGCGCGAAGCCGGCGACGGCGAGCACGGCGTCGGGTTCGGCGTCGAGCGTCGTCACCAGCCGTTCGAGCATGTGCGGCTCGCAGACGTTGTCGGCCGAGATCCACGTGCGCAGCTCGCCGCGCGCCAGCGCGAAGCCACGGTTGAGCGCCGTCGGCAGCCGCTGGTTGGCGTGTCGCAGCACCTGCAGTCGCGGGTCGCTGAGCCGAGCCAGGTAGCGCCAGGTGTCGTCGCGGGAGCCGTCGTCGACGACGATGAGCTCGAAGTCGCCGAAGGTCTGCGCGAACACGCTCTGCACGGCCTCGGGCAGCAGGTGACCGGCGTCGAAGCTCGGCAGCACGATCGAGACCTTCGGCGCGGTCGGCGGCGTCGCCGGCGCCGCGGTGCGCGTGGCACCCTCGGCGGGCCAGCGGCGGCAACGCGTCAGCAGGCGGTGCCAGCGGCGCACGAGGCGGCGTTCGTCGGCCCCGTCGTAGAGTCCGGCCAGGTCCAGCGCCGAACGTGGGTCGTCGGGCGCTTCGCGCAGGTTGTCGAGCAGCAGCTGCAGCGCCGCGCCGGCTTCGCCGTCGGCGAGGTGCTGCGCGGCGCGGCGGCGGCGTTCGCGGTGGGCGGCGGCCTCGGCCGGCAGCGGCGGCACCGGCTCCGGCGCGGCCTCGACGCCACCCTTGACCACACCGACGAGGTGGCGGAACGCGAACGGCATGAGCCACGGCGACGAGCTGATGCGTTCGTCGAGCAGCGCGCCGTCGACGTTCGCGGCCAGCGCGGCGTCCAGCTGCGGGTGCAGCACGTCGCGCGCGCGCGGCGTGCCGCCGTTCCACATCGGGAACAGCTGGAAGGCGCGGGTCCACTGCCAGGCGAGGCCGGCGTCGCGCAGCAGGCGCCGCATGCGGCCGGGGGGCAGGTGGCGGCTCTCGATGCCGGTGTCGACGCGTTTGGCCTCGATGTGGTTGAGGCTGCGCGCGTTGCCGAGCTCGAGCAGGGCGACGCCGCCCGGGCGCAGCACGCGCGCGATCTCGGCGAGCGCCGGTTCGAGCCGCGGCACCGCGTAGAGCGTGGCGAAGCTGAACACCACGTCGAAGCTGGCGTCGGCGAACGGCATGTCGCAGACGTCGCCCGGTCGCGCGTCGACGCCGGCGGGGTCGACGCCGTGCCGCGGCGCCGCGGCGCGCAGCTCGGCGAGGATCGTCGGGCTGCAATCGAGTCCGGTGACGCGGCGGCCGTCGGCGCACAGCGGCAGCAGGTAGGTGCCGCTGCCGCAGCCGACGTCGAGCACGTGCGCCGCGGCCGGCAGCTGCCGCAGCAAGGCGAGGCGCGTCGTGTGCAGCGCGGCGAAGTAGCCGGGTTTGGGCCGATAACACGCGGCGTCGTAGCGGCTGTCGAACAGCTGCATGTTGCGGTCGCCGCTCATGCGCCCTGCCCCGCGCGTTGCACGCCCTTGAACCACGGCCGCAGCACGCCGCCGAAGCCGGTCTTGTAGCGCGTCAGGCCGGCCTCCTTGCTGCCAGGATCCGCGTCGGGGAACACTTCACCGGTCTCGTGCCAGACGCGGCCGGCGGCCTGCATGGCCCGGATCACCTCCCACTGCAGCAGCTTGCCGGCCCCGCTGCGCAGCCCTTCCTGGCTGTAGGCGCCGGTCCAGTAGAGCGAGCCGTCGGCGAACGTGGCGATGTTGGCGGCGGCGACCAGGCGGTCGTCGAGCCAGGCGGCGAAGGTCTCGGCGTGGCCGCGCGCGACCATGAACTCGGCGATGGCGTCGAAGTAGGCCTTGGGGTGCGGTGGCACACCGGTGCGCGTGTAGGTCTCGACGTGCAGGCGGTAGTAGTCGTCCATGCCGCGACGACCACGCAGGCGGCCGACGCGCACGCCGCGCTTCCTGGCGGCGTTGATCGGCTGGCGGTGGCCGTGCGCGAGCGCGGCGAACAGGTCCGGTTCGGGGCGCGTCAGGTCGATCAACGACGTGCGCGTGCCGGTGTCGGCGAAGCCGTGGGCGACCAACGGGTTGACGAAGCTCGGCCAGTGCGCACGCGCGGTGCGCGACAGCTGCGGCAGCAGCAGGCGCAGTTCGCCATCGGCGCCGACGCCGCCGCGGCCTTCGCCGAGGAACTGGCGCAGCACCTGATGCACGAGGCGCTGCAGCTCGGCGCGGGCCTCGGCTTCGAGGTCGAAGGCGAACGCCGGCCCGCCGGTGCCCATGAACGTCGAGTGCAGGACGCGCGGGTCGTGCCGGTGGCGCTGCAGCGGGCAGACCGCGACGGGCCGGCCCTGCCATTCGACGACGAAGCTGAGGTCCTGCAGCGGGAACGCCGCGAGTTGGCATTCCTGCCAGTCGGCGAGGTGGAACATCCAGGCGTCGGGCGAGCCGGCGACGATGCGGTCCCACTCGGTGCCGAGCTCGCGGTCGCGCAGGTGCAGCTTGAAGTCGGCGGGCAGATCGGTGGCGCGCGCCGGCCGCGGCCGTGGCCGCCGCTGCGACGCGGCGGCCGACGGTGGCGCCCACGGCTGCGCGTAGAGCTCGGCCTCGCGGCGATCCACCTCACGCTTGTCGAACGGCAGCGCTGCGGCGCGCGCGTGCTGGCGCAGCCGTTCGCGCAGCGCCAGGTCCGCGACGGCGCGACGCAGCGTCGCGGCGAGCGCCGCGGGGTCGCGGCAGTCCTTCACCAACAGGCCATCGTGCTCGTGGCGGAGGAACTCGTTCATCGGCGCGATGTCGGAGGTGACGACGACGGCACCGCAGGCCAGCGCTTCGATGAAGACCACGCCGAAGCCCTCGTAGAGGCTCGGCGTGCACATCACGTCGGCGAACGAGTACCACGCGGCGAGCTCGCGGTTCGGCACCGCGTCGACGAAGTGGCAGTTGGCGCCGAGCTCGCGCGCGAGCGCCGCGTAGCGGCTGGCGTCGCCGCGACCGACGCAGATGCCGACGAAGTCGGGGCCGAGCAGGGCCAGCGCGCGCACCAGCGTGTCGATGTTCTTCTCGGGGGAACGGCGGCCGACCAGCAGCACGCGGTGTTTGCCGGGGAAGCGCGCCTGCCACGCCGCGCGCGCCGCCGGGTCGTCGATCGGCCGGAAGGCGTCGAGGTCGACGCGGTTCGGCAGCCGCCGCACGCGCGCGGGCTCGGCGCCCTTCTCGGCCAGGAACTGCTCGATGCGGCCGCTGACGGCCAGGAACTCGTCGGCCGGCGGCAGCGGTCCGGGGCAGCGCGCCGGATCGGGGTCGTGCACCGACACCACGTAGCGCACGCCCGGCACCTTGTCGCGGCAGGCGAATTGGCCGGCCGGCAGGCAGTAGGCGCGCACGACGTCGATGCCGAGCTCGCGGATGCGCAGCGGCAGCTCCTCGGCGGTCACCGGGATCACCTGCATGCCGTACATCTGCTTCCGGCGTGGTTCGAGCGGCGACAGGCAGAACACCTCGTCGAAGGCGCCGGCCGGGTTGAAGTAGCCGGTGAGGTCCGGGTAGCCGGCGACCGGATAGGCATCGAGCGGGTCGTTCGGCAGCACGGCGAGCCGGCGCGGTCGCGGCGTCGGCGCCGGCGCCGGCGCCGCGGCCGCTGCAGTTGCGGCCACGCTGCCGACGGTCACCAGCAGGTAACCCTGGTCCATCGCCGCGACGTCGTCGGCGTCGCTGTCGCGATAGAAGGCCTCGAGCGCCTGCCGCATCGGCTGCAGCTCGGGCGCGGTCAGGAACTGCAGGGCGTGCTCGACGGCGACCGTGTGCTCCTGCACGTCGACGAGCCCGGCGCGCGCGAACGTGGCCCGCAGCGACGCGAACGGCACCTCGCGGCCCCAGCTCCACTCGCCGCTGCGTTCCTGCGCCAGCTTGCCGACGCGATAGGCGACGCTGCGGGCGTTGGGCACCAGCGCGATGACGCGGCGCCGCGCCACCCGCGCCGATTCGCGCACGATGTGGTCGATGACGTCGGCCTCGAAGTGCTCCAGCAGCCCGCTGCTCCACACCACGTCGACGGCGCCGTCCGGCAACGGCAGCTTGCCGGTGACGTCGGCCTGCACGAATTCGCCGGTCAGGCCGAGCTGGTCGAACAGCGCGCGGCTCGTGGCCAGGCTGGCGGCGGCGAAGTCGAGCAGCAGCGTGTCGCGGCCGGCGCGCGCGAGGTGCGCCGACAGTTCGCCGGTGCCGCTGCCGAGTTCGAGGCAACGTTCGCCAGCGCACGTGGCCTGCAGCAAGGCCGGCAGCCACGCCGGCGGCGCGCCGTCACGGACGCGCGCGGCGAGTTCGTCCGCCGTCTGGCCGGCGCAGATGCTGCGGTGCCATTCGTCGGCGCCGAGGTTGCGGTCGAGCACGGCCGCGGCCGGTTCCGCCAGCAGCGCCTTCGCATCGAGCCAGAACTTCACCGGCCAGCTCGGTTCGTCGTCGGGGAAGTAGGCGGCGCCGACCCCGACGCTGCCCGGGAAGCCGCCGTTGTCACGCTGCTGCGCCTCGGCGAAGGCGAGCGTGCGCGCCGCGGCCGCGCGTTCGCCGAGCTTCGCCAGCACGATGGCCGCCTGCAGCTGGCCCGGCAGGCAGACCCAATCGACGTCGTGGAAGGCCGGCACGGCGCCGTCGTCGCCGATGTGCGCGCCCAGCTCCCGATACGCCGCCGCCGCCACCTCGGCCGCACCGAGGTCGATCAGCGCCTCGTGCACGTAACCGAAGAAGTGGCTGAGCATGTTCGGCCGCACCCAGCGCAGCGCCTCGCGGTCGCGCAGGTAGGCGTCGCGGGCCCGCAGCGCCACCCGCGCGTAGCGGGCCTCGCCGAGCACCTCGCTCGCCTGCAGCAGCGCCGGCAGCACGTAGAGATGCACCGCCTCGGGGATGCGCCCGCGGGCGCCCATGTCCCACGCCGCGAGGTCGGTCGGCAGCGCCAGACGGCCGTCGTTCGTCGTCGTCGCGCACAACCAGTCCGCCGCGCGCCGCGCCGCGTCGCGGCAGGGTTCGAGGTCGTGCAGCGCCAGCAGCCCACGCAGCGCCTGACCGGTGTCGAACGCGTAGCTTCGCGCATCGTCGGGGCCGGCGAACGAACCGTCGGTGAGCTGCGTCGCGACCAGGAAGGCGCCGAACTGCCGGGCCAGCGCCAGCGCACCGTGCTGCAGCAGATTGGGGATCAGGTAGCCCGTGACCTCGGCGTAGGGCCGCCGGTTGTTGGCGGACACCATGACCGCGCCTTCCGGCGTCCGATGGGCGCGCACCCAGCGCAGCGGGTCGAGACCCACGGCGCCGCCGATCGTCGAGTTCTTCGCCATGCCTCTGCCCGGGTCCGATCGGCGATCGCCCTGTCAGGGCTGGAGTCGATCCGGCGATGTCAAGGCGACTGTCGCGCGCGGGTGTACACGTTGGCGACGGTGGCCTTGCCGGCCAGCGCTTCGAGGCCGATCGGGCCGCGCCAGTCGATGCCGGGCAGCGGCAGCGGTTCGGGAGCGCGGCCGTCGATGGCGAGCTGCAGCTCGCTGCGCGACACCTGCAGGCGCAGTCGGTGCCAGACGCCGTCGCCGATGCCGGGGCTGTGGTCGACCGACACCAGCAACGGTCCGCCGCCGGCGGCATTGGCGCGGCCGTCGCCGTGCAGGTGCACGGTCAGCCCCGGAGCGTCGCCGAGGCGCAGCGCCAGCAGCGTGCCTTCGCCCTTGGCCGCGCGCCAGTCCAGCACGACGTCGAGGTCGCCGGCGATGGTGGCCGCGCTCCAGTGCGGGTCGGCCTTGCCGACGAGCTCCAGGTTGCCGTCGGTGCCACGCGGCAGCGCCTCGGGCCACGCATCGACGCGCACGAAGCCATCGTCCCCGCTGCCGGCGAGCTCGGGCACGGCGGCGGCGGCGATGCGCACCTGCCGCACCGCGGACTCCGCGGTCTCGCCGAGAAGCCACAGGTGCCCCGGCGCCCGCGACGGCGTGCGTTCGTGCTGCAGCGCACGTTCGTCGTCGCGCAGTTGCAGCACGCCGCCGGTGCAGGTGACGCGGAAGCGGGTCCACTCGCGCGCCGCGACCCGCAGCGGCGCGCCGGCCGGACGGCGCGCGCCGATGGCGGGCAGCGCCTCCGGGCTGATCAGCAGGGCGAACTCACCGCGGGCCTCGAGCTCGAGCGTGAAGTCGCCGTAGGTGGCCTCGCCACGCAGCCGCGTGCGCGCTGCCAGCCGCAGCTCGCCCTCGACGACGCGGGCCGCGTCGGCGCGGCCATCGACGACCCAGCCGGTGAGGTCCTTGCCGTTGAACAGGTTCACGGCTCCGGCCGGCGCCGCCTTGACCAGCGGCAGCAGCAGGTCGGCGGCGCGGCGGCCGATCTCCAGCAGGCCCAGGCTGCCGAAGTGCACGACGTCGTCGGGTTGGGTGTTGCCCGGCTCGTCGGCGCGCAGCGCGATGTCGTCGGTCGGCACCAGGAAGGTGAACGGCACCTCGGCCGCCACCGCGGCCTGGGCGGCGCGGATGCTGTCGCGCTGCGGCATGTCGGCGGCGGGTCTCGGCAGCACCTGCACGATCACGAACGGCAGGTCGGCGCAGCCGACGGTGCTGCGCACGCGCCGTACGAAGCCGGCGAGGCGTTCCCCGTACGCAGCCGCCGCGTCGGCGGGCGCCGTCACGCTGGCGTCGGCTTCGCCCTGCACCCAGACGACGCCGCGCACGATCGGTTCGAGCCGTTCTGCACGCAGCGCCGCGAGGTCGCGCGCCAGCACGCTGCGGAACTGCGCGAACTCGGCGCCGAAGCCCTGTTGGTCCCATTCGCCGCGACCCGGGCGCCAGTCGCCGTGCAGGCTGGTGCCGGATGCGGCGTGCTTGACGATGGCGAGCGCGCGCTCCGGCAGGCCGGCGGCCAGCCGTTCGGCGAGCCCGAGTTCGGGGCCGAAGGTGTTGCGATCGCGAGCGGCGGTGCCGAGCAGGCGCACCCGTTCGGGCAACTGGAACGCCGCCGGCAGCAGCGCGGTGACGCCGGCGCCGACGGCGTTGGACTGGCCGATCACGATGCAGACATCGACCTGCTGGGCGCGGGCGCCGAGGCACGGCAGCAGCAGCAGCGGCAGCAGCAGCGGACGGGCAGAACGCATCGGCGGCATGCTACGGCACGGCGCTGCCGGCGCGAACTCAGACGAGCTGGGGCGCTGGGGTGGCGACGTCCCGCGCGGCAGTGCTGGTGGCGAGGCGTCGCCAGACGGCCAGCGTACGTTCGGCGACCGCCGACCACGGGAAACGCCTGGCCTGCAGCTGGCCGAGTCGCCGCAACGAGGCCGCGAACCCGGAGTCGTCGAGCAGCCGGCCGATGCCCGCGGCGGCGGCGGCACGATCGTCGGCGCCGACCAGCAGCGCCGCGTCGCCCGCGACCTCGGGGTGCGAGGTCGCAGCACTGGCGATCACGGGGCAGCCTCTGGCCATCGCCTCGAGGATCGGGAACCCGAAGCCCTCCGCGCGCGACAGGAACAGCGTCGCGGTGGCGCTGGCGTACAGCGCGTCGAGGTGGCGGCGCGGCAGGTAGCCGGTGAAGACGACGTCCGACAGCTTGCGGGCGGCGCACCAGGCCGCGGCCTGGGCGACCCCGGGGTCGACGGCGCCGACGACGACGAGCTGCAGCGGCCGCGCCGAGCGCGCCAGCAGGAACGCGCTGAGCACGGCGTGGAAGTTCTTGTGCGGGTCGTGGGCGCCGACGTGCAGCACGAACGGCTGCCGCACGCCGAGCTGGTGCTGCACCGCCGCGATCGTGGCCGTTGCCGGCGCCGGGCGGTCGCCGTGGTGCAGGCCGGCGAGGATCGGCGTCACGCGGGCACGGTCGACGCCGGTGTGCCGGATCAGATCCTCTGCCGTGAACACCGAGTTGGTCAGCAGCTCGCAGTCGCTCTGCACCAGCTGGCGCAGGCGGTCGTGGTACGCCTCGCGGTTGCGGCGCGGCCAGTGGCGCACGTAGTGGTGCAGCGGCGTCAGGTCGTGGAACGTCACCGTCGTCTTCGGGTGCCGCAGCACGCGCAGCGGCGAGTCGAAGCCGAAGCTCATGTTCATCGGGTCCGGCACGTGCACCAGGTCGACCTGCTGCTCGCGGTAGTCGTCGAGCGCGCGCGTGGTGAAGTTGGCGCGCCGCAGCGCCGCCGGCAGCCGGTCCCGCAGGTCGCCGACGTAGCCGACGAACTGCACGTCCGGCGCCGCCGCCGCCAGCGCCGCCAGGTGCTGCTCGGTGTACTTGCCGATGCCGCGTGCGGTCGAGTCCGCCTGCGCCAGCGTGCGCAGGTCGATGCCGACGCGCAGCCTGGGCCTCGGCATCGGCGCGGCGGGGATCAGCACGGGGCCGAGGGTCTGGGACGGCGCCGGTGCCGGCGTGCGGCGGGCGGCCACCACGAACGACGTGCGCACCTGGGTGCCTTCCAGCTCGCTGAGCTGGGGCGTGCCGGCGTCGTCGGCGCGCAGGCGGCACGCTTCGAGCACTTCCTCGTCGCTGTGCACGGCGATCGGCGCCGTGGCGGTGAGCCCGGCGCGGGCGAGCAGGTCGAGTTCGAGCTGGTGCGGCTGCGGCACATCGCCGCTCGGCGCGCCGTTGAGCGTGGCGTCGCCGACGAAGACCACCAGCGCCGTGTCGTGCGTGTGGCGCAGCAGGTCGGCGACGTCGTCGGGGTCGAGGCGGCGGAACAGCAACACGGCGTCCAGTTCGTGGGCGTCGGCAACGTCGAGCACGGTGAGGCCGCGCCGACCCAGCCAGGCGCGCAGCACCGGTTGATCGTCGCCGGCCCACAACAGACGGGCCCCGGCGGCGAGGCCCGCGCGGTCGACGTGGCGGGCCACCGCGAGCTGTTCCCACAAGGCGCGGCTGCGGGCGAACGGATCCCGCGTCAGCGCGCCCAGGCCCATGGCGTCGGCGAGGCGCAGCATGTCGGCGTCGGCGAAGTCCCTGCTGCGGCAGAGGCCTTGCCCGGCAGGGGCGTCGACCTCGTCACCCGGGGTGCGCAGCATGGGGCGCAGCAAGGCCGCGTTGTTGGCGCGTGGCAGCGCCGCCGCGACGCGGTCGAGTTGTGCCGCCAGGTCGGCGTCGCCGGCGGCGCGCGCCGATTCGGCGTGCAGCGCCGTCAGGGCCGCGGTGATGGTCGGCACCGGCCGGCGGTTCGAGTCCAGCCAGCCCGCCGGATCGGGCTGTTCGACCAATGCTTCGAGCAGCGACAACGCGGCCGCGAACTCCAACCGCCCGATCGGCGAGGTGCGCGCACAACGCCGCGCCACCTCGTCGCGCACCGCGGGCGGCAGCCACGGGCCGCGCCGCCGCACGATCCAGCCGTCGCGGTCGACGGCGCCGAGCGTGCGCCATTTGGCCGCCAGCCGCCGCTGGTTGTGCAGCGAGCCGCCGTTCTCCAGGTCGGGCGTGGCGACGCCGGAGGCGTGTTCGTGGTGCACGATCGCCGCCGCCGGCACGGCGACGACGTCGAGGCCGAGCTGCAGCGCCCGCACGCACCAGTCGTCGTCCTCGTGCCAGAACAGCCCGAGGTCCTCGTCGAAGCGGCCGATCGCACGGGCGGCGTCGGCGCGCACGAAGCAGGCGAAGCCGCCGCTGACGACGTCGACGTGCTGCGTGTCACCGGGCGCGGGACACAGGTGCCGGCGCTCCCCATCGACGACGGCGAGGTGACCGACCTTGCCGAGCACTCGCGCGTCGGGGAATTGCTGCATCGCGGCCAAGAACGGGTCGAGCCAGCCGGCAGCGAATTCGAGGTCGTTGTCGATGAACACGATCCAGTCGGTCGGCGCCGCCTGCGGCAGCACGAAGTCGAGCAGGTCGTTGCGCCCACCCGGCACGCCGCGATTCCTGGCGTTGTTGCGATGGCTGAGCCACGGCTCCGTCTGCGCCGCCAGCCATTCGCGCGTGCCGTCGGTCGAACCGTTGTCGACGACGTAGAGCTCGAACGGCCCTGGTGTGGTCCTGCGCAGCGAGCTCACACAACGCCGGGTGGCGTCGAGCGCGCCGTAGGTCAGCATCGCGAAACGCAGGTGCGGCACCTGCTGCGGGGTCTGGTTCATGATCGCCGGGGGGAGACCCCCCGGCTATCGACGGCGCGCGACACCCCGCTCAAGCCATGGCATGGGGATTCCGGCGCCTGTTCCCGGCGACGGCTGAGCTGGGTCGCCTGTGGGCGAGCCGGCTCAGATATCGCCGACGTGGCCCTGCAAGCCGTTCGCCATGATGGCGCCGAAGGTGTTGACCGGCGGCACCTGGAACACGGCGGCCGAGGCGAAGACGTCGATGCCGACCAGGGTCGGGTTGTTCGGGATCGGCAGGCCCCAGGTGTGCGGACCGCCGACCACCCAGGCGCCCATCAGGTCGAGGCTGGCGTAGAGGCCGCAGCCCGGCATGCCGAGGAAGCCGAGGTCCGGGATGCCCGGGTTGGCGAAGCCGAGGATGTCGAGGCCGAGCAGGCCCGTGGCCGGGATGTTCGTCGTCGCCAGGCCCCAGGTCGTGCCGGTGACCGGGCGTGAAGTGGCGACGAGGCTCAGGGGCGACACGTCGGTCGAGACCGCGAAGCCCGTCGGCAGCGTGCTCGACAGGTCCACCGAGCCCGGGTCCGAGCTGTTGCCGCCGGGCGAGTAACCGACCAGGAAGGTCTGGCCCGACGCGCCGAGCGTGCTGACGTTGCTGAACACGATCGCGACCGAGCCCGTGGTGCAGTCGAACTGGAACTGGAACGTGCTGGCGTCGGCCGCCGAGGCGCCGCTGAAGTCGTAGACGCCGTCCCAGGTGATGTAGACCATCGTGCCGACTTCCTCGAACTTGACCTGGCCGCTGCCGACCTCGGTCGGGTTGAAGTCGTGCCAGACCCACCAGCCGGTCTGCGGCGCGTTCAACAGGTCGGGCACGTACGGCTCGAAGTCGATGCTGTTGCCGGTGTCGACCCAGACCGAGCCGTTGGAGCAGACCGTCAGCGACGTGGCGATCCCGCCGTCGTAGGCGAACGGCGTCGTCAGCGGCACGTCGATCTCGTCGTCGTCGCCGAGCGTGAGGTCGGTCGCCGCCGCGGTGGGTGGCACGTAGGTGCCGAGCTGCAGGGTCAGGTAACCCGGGTTGGTCGGCAGCATCGTCATGGCGACGCCGTTGAGGTCGAAGTCCTGGGCCGTCGGGAAGTTCTCGTAGAACGAGGCGAAGCTGGCGATGCAGCCGGCGCCGATCGAGGTGACCGTGGCGACGTTGCCGCTGCCGGCAGGGCCGCTGACCGTGAGCGGGAAGGTGCCGGTGTCGCCGCCGTAGCCGCCGACACGCAGGTAGTAGGTGCCGCCGGGCACGACGGTCGTCGTCACCGTGGAGGCGAGGCCGCAGGTGTCGTCGTTGCAGTCGAGGCTGACGAGCGCGCCGCAGCCGCCGGAGCCGTCGAACAGCTCCATGACGGTGTCGAAGCCGGCGCCGCAGGCATCGATGGTCAGCGTGCCAGCGCCGGCCGCGACGTAGGTGAACCAGACGTCGTTGTCGCCGACGGCGCAGTTCCACGCGAAGGACGTGGTCGAGCCGGCGTTGCTGAACGGTCCGTTGGCGCCGTTCTGGAGGAGGAGGGAGCCCGCGCAGTCATCGTTCTGGGCGAGGGCCTGGCTGGCGAGTGCCGCCAGCGCGAGCAGGGAGAGAGTCGAGTGGTGCATGAGGGGAGGTCGCATCGGAAGCCCCTGGCATTGCGACGGGAACCAGGGGTGGCAGGAGCTGATCACTATATGGGAAGCGCTGCCGATGCCCAGTGGGCAGTTGGGCTCGTGATGCCGCGGTGCTCCGCATGCGGCCGTCCGAGGAAGTTCGCACCCGAGCGTGGCGAAACCGAAGTGGCTCGTATCATGCCCGCCCCGATGAACGCCCGGATCCGTTGGCTGACGTTCCTTTCCTGGTTCCTCGCGCTGCTGGCCCCACTCGCCGCGCAGGGCGACGAAGGTGAACTGACCGTGCGCGCCGAGCTCCTGCCGGCGACCGCGAAGCCCGGCGACGAGGTCGTGCTGGTGCTGCACGCCGATGTCACCGCGGGTTGGCACGCCTACGGCACGCGCGAGACGATCAATCTGCCGACGAAGCTGGTGCCGGCGAAGGTCGACCTCGGTGGCCTCGAGGCGGTGGGTGAGCCGCAGGTGCCGGAGGGTTCGCCACATGCGTCGCCGCTCGGCACGCAGTATCCGTTGCCCCAGCAGTTCGAGGTGCGTTGGCGGTTGCGGGTGCCAGCGGGGCAAAAGGCGGGCGAGATCACCGTCGACGGCGCGCTGACCTACCAGATCTGCGATGCGAACAGCTGCCTGCCGCCGACCGATGCCGACTTCTCGGTCGAGCTGAAGGTCGAAGCCGGTGCGGGCGGCGCCGCGGCGGAGGCGGGCAAGCCGGCCGCCGGCCACGGGCTCAAGCCGGGCCTGCAGCTCGTGCCGGACCCGGTGAAGTTCAAGGTCGTCGCCCGCTTCGAGCCGGCAGCGGTGAAGCCCGGGGCGACGGCGACGCTCGTGCTGCAGGCGACCGTCGACGAGAAGTACCACGCCTACGGCACCAAGGAGGAGGTCAACCTGCCGGTGTCGCTCGACCTCGGGAAGGTCGAACGTGGCGCGCTGGAGCCGGTGGGTGGGCCGTTGGTCCCGCCCGGCGAACCACAACAAGGCCCGTTCGGGCTGCAGCACCCGCTGCCGCACCAGTTCGAGGTCAAGCAGGAGTTCCGCGTGCCGGCGACGCAGGCGGCCGGTGAGGTCGTGGTCAAGGGCGGCCTCACCTATCAGATCTGTGACGCGACGATGTGTGAGCCGCCCGAGGACGCGCCGTTCGTTGCCAGACTCGTAGTGGAGGCGGGGGCCGCGGTGGTGACGCCGCCGGTCAAGGAACCGGTGCGGGAGCCGCCGGGCATCGACAACGCGTTCGCCAATTCGTGGTGGGCGTTGATCCTCGCCTGCATCGGCGGCGGCCTGTTCGCCCTGGCGATGCCGTGCACCTATCCGATGGTGCCGATCACGTTCAGCTTCTTCACCAAGCAGGCGGAGAAGCGGCACGGCAACGTGTTGTCGCTGGCGGTCGTCTACGGCCTCGGC
>JAEUHT010000144.1 GCA_016793265.1 Planctomycetota bacterium | reverse complement strand
TGCTGGGGCTGCTCGGCCAAGAAGAGCGGGCCAGGCTGCTGCGCGAGCAGGCGATCGCGCGCTTGTTGGCACCACCGGCGTGACGGCCCGCGTCGCGGCGCTCGCCGGGCCATCGCCCGGTGGTCGCGGCGAAGGGCCCGGTGGTCGCGGAGAAGGGCCCGGTGGTCGCGGCGAAGGGCCCGGTGGTCGCGAAGAAGGGCCCGGTGGTCGCGGCGAAGGGATGGTGCCGGAGGCGGGACTTGAACCCGCAAGCCTTGCGGCGCGGGTTTTTGAAACCCGTGCGTCTGCCGATTCCGCCACTCCGGCGACGGATGGGGGCGGGCACAGTAGGGCCCTCGCGGCGACCGGTCAACCGTGCATCAGGCAGAGCCGGCTGGCCCGCGCAGCCGGTAGCCGCCTGGCGCCACCGGCACGAGTACGCCGACGCGTTCGGCGGCTTCGATCACCAGGCGGGCGTCGTCGAGGTCGGTGCCGAGGTGCTGCACGAGCGCGAAGCAGAGGCTGTCGGCGGTGACCGTGGCGGCGGCGCCGCCGAGGTGGGCGAACAGGCGCGAGAACATGGCCTGGTCGACGCCGCTGTCGATGGTGTCGACCGGGGTCGCGGCGTCATTGTCGCCGCTGCCGCTGCAGCAAGGCTCCAGGTTGCCGCCGCAGTGACCACATTGGCCGTGGCCGTGCACGTGCACGACCGCGGCGAGGGCGCCGCACCAGGGGCAGGGTTCGCGGGCTTCGCTCAATCCATGGCGACGACGAGTTCTTCGTCGATCTCGCTCTGCAGCAGGTTCTGGATCGCCATCAGCGTGCCGGTGGTCGAGCTCGGGCAACTGCCGCAGGCGCCCTGGTAGCGGATGAACAGCGTCTTGCCGTCGAGGCCCATCACCTGCAGACCGCCGCCATCGCCGGCGAGGGCCGGCCGCACGCGATCGTCGAGCAGGCCGTTGATGCGCGCCAACAGCTCGGGGTCGCCGCCCTTCGGCAGCCGCTCCAGCGGCGAGTCGGCAGCCGAACCCGCGATGGTGGCTTCGTCGGCGCCGATGTGGCTCTCGAGCAGGCGGGTGACCTGCTCGGCGATGGCGCGCCAGTCCGCCGCCGCCGTCATGCTGACGGTGACGAAGTTGTCGCAGAAGAACAACGTCTCGACGCCCGGGATCGCGAACATGCCCTGGGCCAGCACGTCGTTGCGGGCTTGCTCGGGCTTGGCGTAGGCGAGCGATTGGCCGCTCTTTGCCAGCGGGCGATCGACGAGGAACTTGAAGGCGTTGGGGTTGGGGGTCGGTTGGATGCTCGAGACCTTCATGGCGCCCATCTAGGATAGCCAGCGCCGGCACGGAACACCCGCAACCGCCCCGATTGCTGGGCGGCGCGGCTCGGCGCGGGTCAGTGCAGCAGGCGGCTCCGGTCGTCGGTCGGCCCCGTGGTGAGGAAGGCAGGTTTCCACAGGCCGCCGGCGCCGGCGTGGTCGACGACGCGCAGCACCAGGGTGTGGCGGCCCGGTGCCAGCGCGCGGCCGAGCTCGATCACCTGCCGTTCGAGCCAGATCGTCTGCTTCGTGAGCGGGTCGCCAGCGGCGGCGATCGCGCGGCCGTCGAGCCAGAATTCGTAGCTGTCGTCGACCCCTTCGAGCACGAGCCGCGCCTCGCGGTCCTGCCAGTCGGCGGGCACGTCGACGTCGACGCGATACCAGGCGATGCCGGTGTAGTGGCGCAGGTCCTCGGCCTGGCCTTCCCAGTGGGCGCCGGCCTTCAGGTCGCGCCAGGCCTTGGTGCTGGCGTCGGTGCCGGGGGCGAAGAAGCCGGCCGCGCGGCCCTGGTCGTCGGCGTCGGTGCAGAAGCGCCAGACCGGCAGTTCGAGGCGGCGTTCGTCGAGGCGCAGGCGCAGCGCGGTGAGCGTCGCCACCGTCAGCGCGGTGCGCGGGGTGGGGCCGGTGAGCAGGTGCTGATCGAGCTGCCGCCGCAGGTGCTGGCCGATGGCTTCTTCCGGCGCGAGCCGCAGGGCGGTGACCACCAGCCGGCCCCGGCCGACCGCGGTCTCGGCGAGCAGCAGGTGGAAGCGCACGTCGTCGATGTCGTGGGTCTCCCAGCAGGCGAGCATGGGGTCGAGTTCGTCGCGCAGCAGGTGCCACGGCAATACGCGGCCCGACTCGAGGTCGAAGGCGGCGAGCTCGAGCAGGGCATCGCGTGGCACGCGGTCGTGCAGCGGGTGCGGCGGCGCGAACAGGGCGCCCTTCAGGAACCACATCGCCTCGGTGCGCAGGGAGCCCTTGCGGTCGCCGGCGTGCAGCACGACGCGGGCGCCCTGCTCGAGGGCATCGAGCAGCGCCGGCGTCAGCGCGTCGACGTGTTGCACCGTCGTCGGCGCCGTGGGGCCCGGTGGCGGCACCAGCCAGACGTCCCAGTGGTTCTGTGCCGCGTGGCTGCCGGTGAGCTCCGCGGTGATGCGCACGCGGGTCAGCGAGGAGACCGCGGTGGGCAGCGGCAGGGGGAACGGCGCGCTGAGTTCGCCCGGCGCGAGTTCACACGGACGCTCGACGACGGCGCCGCCGGGTTGGTCGCTGGTGATTCGCAACGTGCCGTGTTGCGGGCCGCGGCCGAAGTGCGACACCCGCACTGGCGCCGCCGCCTCGCCGCACAGCGTGCGCGTGGCGCCCGGCAGGTCGAGGCACAACATGGTGTCGCGGTGCCAGGACCACGCCGGCGCGTTCCACTTGAGCCGATCGAATTCGTCGTAGAGCCCCATGCGACACTTGGGGATGTCGCGCGCGACCGAGACCACGTAGCCGGCGTCGGGCAGACGCAGGCGCAGCTGCTCGATCTGGAACTTGCGGTTCTGCAGGCCGAAGTCGAGCGAGATCGGCAGCAGCGAACGTACGGTGTCGGCGCCGAAGCGCTGCGTCAGCCAGGCTTCGGCGGGCCCTTGCGCGGCCCAGCAGGTCGGTCGCCACCAGGGCGCCTGAGCGCCGTGCCGGCGGTTCCACGCCGCCAGCGGCAGCCAGGTGTCGGCGGCGAAGCACTCGCCGAGCAGCAGCGGCTTCTCGCCCTTGTCACGGATGTGCTGCGCAAAGTGCGCGAGCCGGCCCGGCAGCCACGAGTTGTTGCCGTACGGGTGTTCGTCCCAGAAGTCGGTGATGCGCTGCCAGCCGATCCACGAGCTGTCGTCGACGACCAGCGTGTCGGGCACGGCCGCCTTGCAGGCGTCGTAGAGCGCCTTGACGACGTCGAGGTCGGCGCTCTGGCCGGTCTCGCAGGTGATGCTGCGCAGGGCGACGGCGGCGTGCGAACGGTCGTGCACGAAGAACTCGCCGTACTCGGCCAACAGCTCCTGCTTGTGGGCCTGGTCGAGCTGCGGGTGCCAGGTCGGATACTCCTGCCAGATCAGGAGCCCGAGTTCGTCGGCGAGCTCGTAGACGACGCGCGGCGGCACCCACAGGCAGCACTTCAGGCAGTTGAAGCCGAGGGCCTGGAAGTCGCGCAGCTGGCGCTCCCAGTGGGCGCGGTCGGTGGGCGGCGCCAGCAGCGGTGGCGAGTAGCCCCAGTGCAGCACGCCGCGGACCTGCAGCGGCTCGCCGTTCCACAACACCCGCACGCCGTCGGCCGCGAGCGAGCGGAAGCCGACCTGGCGTTCGACGCGGTCGAGCTCGACCCCATCGCGCGACAGCGTGATCACCACCGGGTAGAGGCGCGGCGCGAACGGCGCCCACGGTTCGACGCCGGCGAGCTCGAGGCTGCCCTTGCCGCCGCTGCCGCGGGCGTTGGTGCCGATGACCTCGATCGCCAGCGTCGTGCCGGTGGCGTCGCCGACCAGCGGCACCTCGAAGTCGAGCCCGGCGGGGGTATTGCCGAAGGTGATCGGGCGCCAGCGGCCGAACAGGGTGAGCGCGAGCCGGTCGATCACCGGGCCGTCGTCGCGGCACAGCGTGACGCCTTGCCAGATGCCGCCGAAGTGCGGCTGCACGATCGGCAAGAAGCCCTGCGTGTTGTGGCCGACCCTCTCGTCGACTCGCACCTCGAGCACGTCGCTGCCGTCGTGCCTGGCTACCGCGCTGGCGTCGACGCGGAACGGCGTCCAGCCGCCGAGGTGTTCGCCGAGCACGGTGCCGTTGAGCGAGACCACGGCGTGCGTCGCCACCGCGGCGAACTCGATGCGCGTGTGGCGCGGCGGCACCGGCGCCGCCGGCAGCGTACGCCGGTAGATCGCGACGCCGTCGAAGTCGACGCCGAGCGCGGTCTCGAAGGCGGCGGGGACCTGCACGTCGCGGCCGCCGGTGGCGACGGCCTCCGGCCGCACTTGCCAGGTGCCGTCGAGCGACAAGCGCTGTTGCGCCGGCAGCGCCGCCAGCAGCGTGAGCATGGGGACCAACGACGTCGCGTGCCGGTGCATCAGCAGAGCCCGTAGACGGTCGTGAACTTGTCCTCCAGGTGGCGCAGGAACGCGGCGCTCGACAGCGGCGCGCCGGTGACCTCGCGGCACAAGGCGGCGGGGTCGTGGCGACGGCCGTGCTGGTGGATGCGTCGGCGCAGCCATTCGCGCAGCGGCTCGAAGTCGCCGCGCTGCAGCATCGGCGCGAGGCCGCCGAGCTCGCGGTCGGCGGCGGCGGCGAACTGCGCCGCGTAGAGGTTGCCGAGCGTGTAGGTCGGGAAGTAGCCGAACAGGCCGCACGACCAGTGCACGTCCTGCAGGCAGCCCCGGCGGTCGTCGGGCACCACGATGCCGAGGTATCGCTCGTAGAGCGCGTTCCACTGCCCAGGCAGTTCGGCGACGCCGAGGTCGCCGCGCAGCATCGCGCGTTCGAGCTCGAAGCGCACCATCACGTGCAGGTCGTAGGTCGCCTCGTCGGCTTCGACGCGGATCAGGCTGGCGCGCACGCAGTTGGCGGCGCGGAACACCGAGCCGGCGTCGTGGCCGTGGCAGGCGTCGCCGAGGTGCTGCTGCGCGAGCGGCCAGCACCACTGCCAGAACGCCGCGCTGCGGCCGACGTGGTTCTCCCACAACCGGCTCTGGCTCTCGTGGATGCCGAGCGACGCGGCTTCGCCGAGCGGGGTGCCGCGGTGCCGCGGCTCCAGGCCCTGCTCGTAGAGGCCGTGGCCACCCTCGTGCATCGTCGAGCCGAGCGCGTCGAGCACGTTGTCGCGGTGGAAGCGCGTCGTCAGCCGCACGTCGCCGCCGGTGGAGGTGCAGAACGGGTGGGCGCTGCGGTCGATGCGCCCGCGCGTGAAGTCGAAGCCCATCTTGGTGACGACCGCGCGCACGAAGGCCTCCTGCCGCGGCTCGTCGACCGGCACGCGCACGAAGCTGTCGTCGGGCCGGCTGCCGGCGCGCAGGCGTTCGTGCAGCGCGACGAGGCGCTGGCGCAGCGGCGCGAACAGGGCCTCGAGATCCTGGCCGCACATGCCGGGTTCGTAGAGGTCGGCCAGCGCATCCCAGCGGTCCTGCCCCGGGCGGCGCAGGCAATCGGCCTTCTGTTGCTGCAGGTGCAGCAGGCGATCGAGCCAGGGCCGGAACTTGTGGAACGTGTTCTGGGCGCGCGCTTCGGCCCAGGCTTGTTGCGCGCGGCTCTCGGTCTCGGCCAGCTCGGTGACCAGCGACGACGGCAGCCGCGTGGCGCGGTCGAAGTCGCGCTGCATGCCGCGCAGGTTGGCGGCGGCATCGGGGTCGGCGGCGAGCCGGGCGTCGGCGCCCGCGGTGGCGAGCCAGTCGCGCACGCGGGCGTCGGTGGCGCGTTCGTGGTGCAGCTTCGCCAGCAGCGCGAGTTGCCGGGCCCGCACCTCGCCGGCGCCAGACGGCATGTAGGTCTCCTGGTCCCAAGCCAGCAGCGCCGAGGTGCCGGCGAGCAAGGCGGTTTCCTGGTGATGGGCGACGAGGTCGGTGTAGGCAGAGGTCATGGGTCGGGCGCGCAGATGCTACCGGCCGCAGCGCCAAGGTCGCGATGGCAGCGCCGATCCGGCACCTCCGGCCGGGGCTGGTGCGGCTCCAGGCTCAGGCTACATTCGTGTCCCTATGCGCAGCGCGCGGTCGACGATGCGGTGCCTGCTGCTCGGGTCGCTCTGCTTCGGTCTGGGCCTCGGCCTCGGCCACCACTGGCGCGCCGAACCGGCGCCGCTGTGGACGGAGCCGCCGCCGTTGCGCACGGCGAGCTCGATGCCGTCGTTCGCCGCGCTGGTCGACCGCGTCGGCCCCGGCGTCGTCACCGTGCGGGTGCACCTGCCCGAAGTCGGCGAATACACGGTGGTGCCGACGCCGACGAACGCGTCGCCGGCGCGGCCGCCGCGGCATCGCAACGGCTCGGGTTTCCTCGTGCACAAGGACGGCCTCGTCGTCACCAGCCGGCACGTCGTCGACGAAGCGCGGCGCATCGTCGTGATGGTGCCGCAGCGCGGCACCTTCGATGCCCACATGGTCGGCGAGGACCTCGCCGCGGACCTGGCGCTGCTGCGGCTCGAACAGGCGCCGCCGGACCTGCCGGCGCTGCCGATCGGCGACAGCGACAGCGTGCGCGCAGGAGACTGGATCGTCGCCGTCGGCAACCCGTTCGGCTTCGCGCAGACGGTCACCCACGGCATCGTCAGCTTCGCCAGCCGCTACCTGCAACACTCCGACTTCGGCGTCAGCAACGACTTCCTGCAGAGCAGTGCGCCGGTCAATCCGGGCAGTTCGGGCGGTCCGGTGTTCGACCTGTGCGGCCGCGTCGTCGGCGTGACCACGCAGGCGCCGCCGGGGGCGCAGGGCATCTCGTTCGCGGTGCCGAGCCGCACGCTGAAGTGGGCGCTCGCGGCGATGGAACGGCAGCCCGACGGGCGGGTGCGGCGCGGGTATCTCGGCATCGAGTTCGCCACCTCGGCCCTGGGCGGCGGTGGTAGAGGCACGGGTTCCGGCGGCGGTCGCGGTGCGGTCATCCTCAAGGTGCTCGACGGCCAGCCGGCGCAGCGGGCCGGGCTGCGGGTGGGCGACGTGGTGCTCAAGGTCGATGGCACCACCGTGGCGGATGCCGAAGTGCTGCGCGAGCGCATCGTGCACAGCGACCCGGGCAGCACGCTGGCGCTCGAACTGTGGCGCGACGGCCGCGTGCAGGACCCGGTGCACGCGGTGCTCGGGGAAGTGGCGCCGCGGCAGAACGGCCCGGCCAATTGAGGGCAGCCCCCCCGTCCTGCAGCCGCTGGTGCAGTCGGGGCCGAGCCGGTAAGGAAGAGCCTGCTTGCCACGACCCGACGCCGACGCCTTCCTGTTCCTCGCGCCCGGTTTCCTGCACCAGCTCGGAAACCTGCTGCTGACGATCCACGGCACGGCGCTGACGATCGACGGCGACAACCTGGAGCACTCGCGCCGCGTGATGCTCAACACCAACGACCGCGGCAGCGCCAGTGTCTTCCTGCTGCGCGCCTTGCTCGGCGAACCGGTGCTGGCCAGCGCCGCCGCCAGTGACCTGGTCGAGCAGATCGCCGAGCTGTGCCGCGTGCCGCTGCGCGAACGGGGTCTCGGCTTCGAGCTGCGGCGGCCGCTGCCAGCCGACCTGCGCGTCGACTACCTCGCCTTCGTCTGTTGTTGCGTCGAGGCCGTGCGCCTGCTGGCGGCGGTGGTGCCCGGCGGGCAAGGCGGGGGCATCGAGGTCGCGCTGCAGGCGCGTGGTCGCGCCGCCGAACTCGGCGTGCGCTACCGGCCGAGCCTCGGCGCCTTGCCGTTCCCGGTGCCGATCGAGGAAGTGGCGCAGCGCCTGACCAGCCGCATCGCCGGGCTCAATGCCTGCTGTCGGCCAAGGGCCGATGGCAGCGGATTGGAGCTGCGGCTCGATCCTGCCCCGGCAGTTCGGGGCGCCGAAGCTTGAACCGGCCTTCACGGAACCTTCGTCTTGCCTACCCACACTCCCGGCCGTTTCCTTTCCACAAGGCCGAGTGAGGCAGCGTGATCGCCGTGTCGAAGCCCCGAGTCCTGGTAATCGAAGACGAACCCGACATCCTCGAGGTCATCACCTACAACCTCGAACGCGAGGGCTACAAGGTCATCGCCTGCCGCAACGGCGAGCAAGGGCTCAGCCGGATCCGCACCGACAACCCGGATCTCTGCGTGCTCGACCTGATGCTGCCTGGCATGGATGGGGTCGAGGTCTGCCGACAGGTCAAATCCGACCCGGTGACCCGCGCCATCCCGGTCATCATGGTGACCGCCAAGGGTGAGGAGAGCGACATCGTGCTCGGCCTCGGCATCGGCGCCGACGATTACATCACCAAGCCGTTCAGCCCGCGGGAACTGGTCGCCCGGGTCAAGGTCGTGCTGCGGCGCGGTCCGCTGCGCGACGAGAGCGCCGGCGACCGTATCGTGCGCGGCGGCCTGACCATCGACCTCGGCCGGCACGAGGCCCGGGTCGACGACGAGCTGGTCAACCTGACGCCGACCGAGATGCGCCTGCTGCACTTCCTGGCCTCGCACCCGGGGCGCGTGTTCCCGCGCGCCCACCTGCTGAGCCGCGTGATCGGCGAGAACGCCGTCGTCACCGACCGCAACATCGACGTGCACGTGCGCGCGCTGCGGCAGAAGCTCGGCGCCCAGGCCAACTGCATCGAGACGGTGCGTGGCGTCGGCTACCGCTTCGGCGAAGTGGAAAAGAAGGCCTGATGGTCGCCGCCTGCCTGGCTCTCGCGGCGCTCGTCGTCGTGTTCGCCGGGCTCTGGCTGCAGGGTCGACGTCGAGTGGGGGAGATGATGCAGCGACGAGAGGCTGAGCTGCAGGAGCTGCAGCGCCTGCGCGCCGACGTGGCGCGATTGGCTTCGGGGCTCGCCGGCACCGCCGACGGCCTGTTCGTGCTCGACACCGAAGGGCGGGTCGTGGCCAGCAACCCGGCGGCGCAAGAGCTCGCCGGGCTCGGCGGCACCACCGGCGTGGGCCAGCCGCTGGCGGAGCTGCTGCCGTGGCCGCGGCTCTGCGCATCGCTGCAGGCGCCACGCGCCGAGGGCGAGGCGGACACCTTCGAACTCGACGCCGCGGTCGGTCACGGCCGGGCTCTGGCGGTGCGGGTGCGTACGCTGCCGGGGCTCGGCATCGTCGTCGGCATCGACGACCAGAGCCGCATCAAGCGGCTCGAGTCGTTGCGCCGCGACTTCGTCGCCAACGTCTCGCACGAGCTGAAGACGCCGCTGGCGGCGATCCAGGGCTTCGTCGAGACGCTGCTCGACGACCCGGAGATGCCGTTCGCCACCCGCCACCGCTTCCTCGAGCGCATCGCGCGGCAGTCGGAGCGGCTCAGCGCGTTGGTCGGCGACCTGCTGACGCTGTCGCGGCTCGACGAGGCGGTGGTCGACCACGACGCCGAACCGGTCGACGTGATGGCGGTCGTGCGCGAGACGATGCGCGACCTCGGGGCGCTCGCCGACAAGAAGGCGCTGCAGCTGCGCGGCGAACTGCCGGCGCGCTCGATCTGGCTGCGGGCCGATCGTGAGATGCTGCGTCAGGTCATCGGCAACCTGGTCGACAACGCGATCAAGTACACGCCGCAGGGCGGCCAGGTCACCGTGCGCGCCGGCGCCCAGCACGACCGGCTGCGGCTCGAGGTCGTCGACACCGGCATCGGCCTGTCGCCCGAGGACCAGGAGCGGGTGTTCGAGCGCTTTTACCGCGTCGACCGCGCGCGTTCGCGCGAGCTCGGTGGCACCGGCCTCGGCCTGTCGATCGTCAAGAACACCGTCAAGAACCTCGGCGGCGACGTCGGCGTGCGCAGCGAGCTCGGCAAGGGCAGCACCTTCTGGGTCGAGCTGCCCTGCCTGCCGGTCGAGGACTGACGCCGAGAGCACGGCGCCCGCCTACTGGATCACCGCGCCGCGGGCCGCGAACTCGGCGCTCTTCTCGGCCATGCCGCGCTTGGCGAACTCCCGCACCTCCTCGGGGATCTTCATCGAGCAGAAGCGCGGCCCGCACATCGAGCAGAAGTGCGCGACCTTGGCACCGTCCTGCGGCAGCGTGGCGTCGTGGTAGCGGCGCGCGGTCTCCGGGTCGAGCGACAGGTTGAACTGGTCCTGCCAGCGGAACTCGAAGCGGGCGCGGCTCAGCGCGTCGTCGCGGTCGCGGGCGCCCGGATGGCCCTTGGCGAGGTCGGCGGCGTGGGCGGCGATCTTGTAGGCGATCACGCCCTGCTTGACGTCGTCGCGGTCGGGCAGGCCGAGGTGCTCCTTCGGCGTCACGTAGCACAACATCGCGGTGCCGTAGCTGCCGATCATCGCCGCGCCGATCGCCGAGGTCAGGTGGTCGTAGCCGGGGGCGATGTCGGTGGTCAGCGGGCCGAGCGTGTAGAACGGCGCCTCATGGCACGCCACGAGCTGGCGGTCCATGTTCTCCTTGATCAGGTGCATCGGCACGTGGCCGGGCCCTTCGATCATCGTCTGCACGTCGTGCTC
>JAEUHT010000050.1 GCA_016793265.1 Planctomycetota bacterium | reverse complement strand
TCGAGCCCGAAGACCCGCACCGCGCCGCGCCGCGGCCGTTGCAGCCCGAGCAGGAGCCGCAGCAGCGTGCTCTTGCCGGCCCCATTGCTGCCGAGCAGCACCGTGACGGCGCCGTCCTGCAGCTCGAGATCGAGCCCGCGCAGCACCGGCTGCCTGCCGTAGCGCGCGTCGAGCCCCTGCACCGTGACCATGTTCATGCCTTGCTGCCCTCCCGTTCCTGTTCCCGCTCCTGAGCTGTCGTGAGTTCGTGCAGGCCCCCGGCCAGCACCTCGACCGTGTGCCCCGCGCGCAGCGCCAGCGCCGCCGCCTCACGGAACGCCGCCAGCGTCGACGCCAGCCGCAGCGACGTCGCCACGTCGGGCCCGGCCGCGGTGACGAACACGCCCGAGCCGTTGCGACCCTCGGTGACACCGAGGTGCTCGAGGTCGCGGAACGCCTTCGCCACCGTGTTGGGGTTGACCAAGGCACTCGCGGCGAGGCCACGCACCGACGGCAGCCGGTCGCCCGGCAGCAGCGCCCCCGTGGCGATGGCATCGAGCACGGCGGCGACGAGCTGCTGGCTCGGCGGCGTGAGGCTGTGCGGATCGACGCGGACGTTCACGAGCGTACTATCGGACTAGCACGCTCGACGCTTGAGCCCAGGCGGAGGGGAACGTCGCCACACTGCCAACAGCCGCCAGCACGGCCCCGTATCCTGCGCACCATGGTCCGCGCCGCCCTCCTTGCCGTTTGCTGCGTCTGCCTCGTCGCCCCGGCGCCCGTCGCCGGCCAGTCGCCGAGCCACCTGGCCCAAGCCGGACGCTACGTCGACTTCCACCAGGCCCTCGCCGACCCCAACGTCGCCGTCGTCGTCGGCACGCTCGGCAAGCCGAAGGAAGGCAAGCGCGAACGCCTGGCCGAGGGCCAGCTCGGCGGCGCCGGCAGCGTCAGCTCGGTCAGCGGCACGCAGTACTTCAAGGTGCCCGTCACCGCCAAGGTGCAGGTGCGCAGCACGTTCCAGGGCAAGGTGGACAACCCGGCTCTGGCTTTCGACGTGCAGGTCGCCCGTCTGCCGGACGGCAAGGAACAGCGGCAGACGATGCTGCCGAACGCGGCGAAGCTCGGCGACGGCACGTTGGCGCTGTTCGTGTTGCGACCGCGGCCGAAGGGCAAGGGCCATGAGCTCGTCGGGGTGATCCCGTTCGACAAGCAGGTGGATGCGGCCCAGGACGCCGAGGCGGGCTTCGTCGACACCATGCACGACTTCTACGTCGTCAACCGCCACGTGCTCGACCTCGAACAGGCGCTGCGGGCGTTCGATGAAGCGGCGGCCGGCAAGGCCCGTGAGGACGCGGCCAGGCTGCTGCAGCAGCTCGTCACGAAGCGCCCCGAGCTCAAGCAGGTGGCCAACGACAACCTGTGGGCCCAACACGCGGGCGCCCTGGAGGCGCGCGCACGGCAGCGCCTCGCCGAAGCGGGCGGCAAGCCGGTGGCAACCCCGCCCGAGGGCGGCGGCAAGTAGTCGTTGGCGACGACGGGTTCGCGCACTACACCTCGCGCCATGGCCAAGATCACGTTCAAGGGCAATCCCGTCACCACCAGCGGCGAGCTGCCGAAGGTCGGCAGCTCGGTTCCCGACTTCACCCTGACCAAGACCGACCTGTCGGCGCTCGGCAAGAAGGACCTCGCCGGCAAGAACGTCGTGCTCAACATCTTCCCGAGCATCGACACCGGTGTCTGCGCCACCAGCGTGCGCACGTTCAACCAGAAGGCGGCGGCGCTGCCGAACACGGTCGTCGTCTGCGTGTCGAAGGACCTGCCGTTCGCGATGAAGCGCTTCTGCGGCGCCGAGGGCATCGAGAAGGTCGTGCCGGCGAGCTGGTTCCGCGGTCCCGACTTCGGCAGGGACTACGGCGTCGTCATGCAGGACGGGCCGCTGGCGGGGCTGTTCGCCCGCGCCGTGGTCGTCTTCGACGCCTCCGGCAAGGTCGTCTACACCGAGCTGGTGCCGGAGATCGCGCAGGAACCCAACTACGACGCGGCGCTGAAGGCGGTGCGCTGAGGCCGAGCGAGTGCGTCAGGCCGGTTCGCCCGCGAACGCGGCGACCGGCTCCGCCGCCACGACCTGCCCACCATCGTCCGGCAGCAGCTTGCAGCAAGCGACCTGCGGATCGTGGGTGAAGAACAGCCGGCCGCCGCGCGCGGCGAGGTCGTGCAGCAGCGCCGCCTTCTCGTCGATCAACAGCTCCGGGTAGCGGTCGTAGCCCATGGTGATGGCGCGCCGTACCCACGGCATGCCCGGCACGAGGTCGGCGCCGAACAACAGCGGGCCGCGTTCGCCTCTGATCTCCGCCAGCAGCATGCCCGGCGTATGGCCGTCGCTCGTATGCAGCCGATAGCCGTCACCGAGCAGCTCGGAACGTTCGCCGGCGACGAGCTCGAGCCGGCCGGTGGCCTGCAGCAGCCCCGGCAGTTCGGCGACGAACGAGACCCGGTCGCGGAAGTGCGGCCGCTGGGCGCGCGCGAAGGCGCGTTCGCCGACCACGTAGCTGGCGCGCGGGAACACCAACCCGGGCGGCGCATCGGGCCGGAACGCCGTCATCACGCCACCGGCGTGGTCGAAGTGCAGGTGCGACAGCACCACCACGTCGATGTCGGCGGGCTGGACGCCGATGCCGGCGAGGTTGTCGAGCAGTTCGTGGCGGTCGGCGACGACGCCGAAGCGCTTCTTCAGCTCGGGCGCGAAGAAGGCGCCGATGCCGGCCTCGAACAGGATCGTGCGGGCGCCGTCCCTGACGACGAGGCAGCGGCAGGCGAGGTCGATGCGATTCTGTTCGTCGGCGGGCGCCCAGCGGCTCCACAGCACCTTCGGCGCGTTGCCGAACATGGAGCCGCCGTCGAGCTTCTGCGCGTTGCCGAGCACGGACCAGAGCTGCTTCACTTCTGCCCCTCCAAGACGATCTCGCCGAGCCGGCGGGCCAGCGGCAACAGCCGCACCCGTTCGAGGTTGCACAGCAGCACGACGACGATGCCCTGCTCGGGCAGCAGGTAGAGCAGCGTGCTGACGCGGGCCTGGGCGCCGCTGTGCGACACCTCGCGGCGACCGGCGTGCCGCGCGAGCCCGAAGCCGAGGCCGTAGTCGAGCACCTCGCCGGCGCGCGTCTGCTGCGGCGACCACATCGCCGCCAGCGTCTCCGCGCGCACCAGCCTGCCGTCCTGCAGCGCCAGCGCGAAGCGCAGCAGGTCCGGCGCCGAAGCACACAGCCCCCCACCACCGAGCTTGTAGCTGGAGTCCATCAAGGCGCTGTTCTGCAGTTCGCCATCGACCAGCACGTAGCCCTGGGCGCGGCCGTGGATCAGCCGCCGCGAGTCGTCGGCCTGCAGCGTCGGCGCCGCACACGGCCCGGCGATGCGCTCCTGTACCAACCGCGCGAACGGCGCCCCGGTGCGCGCTTCGACGACGGCGGCGACGAGGTTGAAGCCGTAGGTGCTGTAGAGGTGCTTGGTGCCGGGCTCGTGCAGCAGCGGATCGGCGGCGAAGCGACCGAGCGCCGCCGTCTGCGTCGCGTAGGGCACGGTGCTCTCGGCTTCACCGCGGTAGTGGCGCACGCCGCCGAGGTGCGCCAGCAGCTGCCGCGTCGTCACCGGCCACGGCTGCGCCGGCCACGCCGGCACGATGTGGTGCACGTCCTCGTCGAGGTCGAGTTCGCCACGTTCGGCGAGCTGCATCGCCAGCACCGCGGTGATCGGCTTCGAGATCGAGGCCAGCCGGTAGACGGTCTGGGGCGTCGCCGGCACGTCGTTCTCCACGTCGGCGAGGCCGAAGCCACGTTCGAGGTACGACCGCCCACCGATCGTGATGGCGCAGCTGAGGCCCGGCACGCGGTGTTCGGCCAGGAACGCCTCGATGGCAGCCGCCGCCGGCTGCGAGGTCGGCTGCTGGGCCAGCACCGGAGCGGCGAGCAGGAACGTCAGGACGGCGAACGGGCGGCGGCGTGGCATGGTCGTGGGCGCGCAGAGCCTACCGCGGCAACGAGCCTCAATCCGCCCTGAGCAGCGCGCCGATACAGGGATTCACCTAGGCCCCGGAGCCACCTCGCCATGTCCCGCTCGCTGCCACTGCATCTGCTCGCCGGTATCGCCCCCGCCCTGACCGCCACCGTGTTGGCCTGGCCGGCGTTCTTCCTGCGCGGTCACGTCACCATGGTGCTGCTGGTCGTCGCCAGCACCGTGGTGGCGTTCTGGCAGCATCGGCAGGCGGGAACGGCCGCGACGGCCACGGCCGGCACCGGCGGTCCCGACCGCGGCGGGCCCGCCGGCGACGACCTCGCGCGCCAGCTCGTGCGCTGCGCCGAGCAGCTGCGCCAGGGCCTGCAGGCCACCAGCAGCAGCAGCCTCGCCGTCGCCAACAACACCCGCCAGCAGGTGACCTCGCTGCAGGCGATCGCCACCGCGCTCGACGAGATGAACGCGGTCACCGCCGCCACCGCCAAGAGCGCCGGGGATGCCCGCCAGCTGGCGAACCAGGCCGAAGGCGTCGCCAACAAGGGCACCGCGGCGATGCAGCGTATGGTCGAGGCGATGGGCGCGATCGACACCTCGAGCAAGGAGATCAGCCGCATCATCCGCGTCATCGACGACATCGCCTTCCAGACCAACCTGCTGGCGCTCAACGCGGCGGTCGAGGCCGCGCGCGCCGGCGAGGCCGGCAAGGGCTTCGCGGTCGTCGCCGAGGAGGTGCGCCACCTCGCCCAACGCAGCGCCGAGGCGGCGAAGAACACCTCCGCGCTGATCGCCGAGGCCGGCCAGAGGGCCCTGCGCGGCAGCCAGCTCTCGCAGGAGGTCGACGGCATGCTGCGCGAGATCGTCGGCTCCACCACCGCGTTCACTTCCCTCGTCGCCCAGATCGCCCAAGGCACCAGCGAACAGGCGAGCGGCATCCAGCAGATCACCCAGGGCATCGGCGAGCTCAACCGCAGCAACGAGAGCAACGACCGCGGCGCGCAGGACCTCGCCCACGCCTCGGCGGCGACGCAGAGCCAGGTCGACTCCCTGACCCGTCTCGTCGGCAGCCTGCGCAGCTGAACGACCGCCGCGACGGCAGCGGTGCTCCGTTGCATCGCCGGCGACGACCGGGCACGCTCGCGGCATGCACCCGACACCGCCGCTGCACCCGGAGCAACGCCTGCAGGCGCGGGTGGTGCCGTACTGGCTGCTCGGCGACGGCGTCGGCGCGTTGCTGCTGACCGGCCTGGTCTGGTACTTCGTCCGCCCGTGGCTGCAGCAACACTGGGACGGCTGGTCCGGGACCATCGAGGACCTGCTGCTCGTCGTCTGCACGCTCTGGCTCGCGCAGGCCGTGGCGCTGCCGCCGCTGAGCTACGTGCGCTGGCGCTACGGCTTCGTCGGCGACCTGCTGCTGCTGCGCTACGGCGTGTTCTTCGTCGAAGAACGCGCCGTGCCCGTGCGGCGCATGCAGCACGTCGACCTGCTGCGCGGCCCGATCGAGCGCCTGTTCGGCCTCGCCACGCTGGTGGTCTACACCGCCGGCAACGAGGGCTCGGCCTTCCGCGTGCCGGGCCTGAACCTCACCACCGCCCAGGAGCTGCGCGACCGGATCGTGCAGATGCGTGGTGACCAACGCGTCTGAACCGCCGCCGGCCGCCGCGGCGCCGGTGCTCGCGCACGGTCACCTGCACCCGGCGATCCTGCTGCTGCGGCTCGTCGACGCGCTGCGCCAGGTGGTGTTGCCGCTGGCGCTCGGGCTCGTCATCGACCAGCCCTGGTTCGTCGTCATCGCCGGCGGCCTGTTCGTGCTGCAGCTCGGCTACGCCGTCGCCCGCTACCTGACGCTCGAATACACGCTGACCAGCGAGGAGCTGCGGGTGCGGGAAGGGCTGCTCGAACGCCAGGAGCGCCGCATCCCGCTCGATCGCATCCAGGACCTCGGCTTCGAGTCGACGCTCCTGCGCCGCGCGCTCGGCCTCGCCGTCGTGCTGGTCGAGACCGCGTCGGG
>JAEUHT010000021.1 GCA_016793265.1 Planctomycetota bacterium | reverse complement strand
GTTCCTGCTCTCGAATCGGGTTTTGGGTTTTAGGTGTTGGGGGGGGGGGGGGGGGGGGGGGGGGGGGGGGGGGGGGGGGGGGGGGGGGGGGGGGGGGGGGGGCGGGGGGGGCGGGGCGGGGGGGGGGGGGGGGGGGGCGGGGGGGGCCCCCCCCCCCGCCGTCGCCGGCACGGTCGGCACGATGCAGGCGTTCACGGCCTACGACGTGTTCGCCCAGCCCAACGTGCGCCTCTGCCCGGCCGCGAACGACCTGCTGCCCGACGGCACCGCCAACATCAACAACGTCTTCCACAACGTCGACCCGAACAACCCGAACGTCTACCTGATCACGTGGGTCAACGTGCCCTGCTTCGGCGGCACCGGCGGCGGCTCGACGTTCCAGATCGCGTTGATCAACAACGGCACCGACGACCGCGTCGAGTTCCGCTACGGCACCGTGGTCAACGACTCGACCTCACAGGCCGGCACCATGTTCGCGGGTTACTGCATGGGCCTCTACGGCAACGTCACCGCCCCGATCGACCTCTCCGTCGGCGGCTCGACCGTCGCCGAGGTCGATGGCCTGAACTTGGTGTGGAACAACCGTCCGATCACCGGCGGCACCTGGAACATCACCACGGGCAACATCCCGGCCACGTCGCTGCTCGGCATCGAGGTGATCGGCGTTGCGGACCCGGGCATCGACGACCTGTTCTTCCTCGGCGCCCCCAACTGCGGCCTGCGCGCGACGCCGGACCTGCTGAACGCGTTCCTGGTCACCGGCGCCACCCACGCTTGGGGCCTGCCGATCCCGGCGAACCCGAGCCTGACCGGCATCGAGGTGTTCATGACCACCGCCGTGAACTCGAGCGAGAACGCGTTCGGTTGGATCACGAGCAACGGTCTGAAGGGCACGGTCGGCACGCTGTGACGCGATAGGCGATCCCAAGGTCGCCGCTGCGTCTGCCCGAACCACCCAACGCGCGACAGCTCTCTCGGCCGCAGGTCGGGGGTGCTGTCGCGCGGCGTTTTGGGCCCCGGCCTGCTTGGGTCGACCTGCTCAGGTCGGCGCGATCGCTGGCGGCGCAGTCGGTTTGCGGCGCGATCGCGAGCCGCTCAGTTGGTGTCGGCGCCGGCGGCCTTGGTGATGCGATAGCCGTGCAGCCACCGCGCCGGGCCATCGCCGGAGTTGCGCACCGTGTGCTTCACGCCGGCGGGGATCACGAGCTCGTCCCCGGGCTGCAGGCGCACCGTGCGGCCCTGCATCTCGATCTGGCTCTGGCCTTCGACGAGCATCACGATCTCGTCCACGTCGTGCTCGAAGTCCTTCCAGACCTGGCTCGGAGGGTCGATCCAGACCTCGCAGGTGAAGCCTTGGGCAGCCCAGACGGCTTGTTGCGCAATGCGGTCGATCTTCCTCGGTGGCATGCGGTGGCGAGTCGTGGTGACGCCGGTATCCCGCGGCGTCATGGTGGTGGACCGAGGCTGCGGACTCTCCTCGGGGAATGCAGGGTGGTGCGGTTGGCCGAATGAAATCACAGGCGGGGCCGAAAAAGAAGCCTTGGCTAGGGCCGGCTGCCAGGATGAGGGGTCGACTCCCGGAGACCGGTCGGTGCCGGCGGGTGTGGTGGTGGTGCGCCGGCGACGCCTTCTAGGCTGCCGCACGGGCGGAAGTAACCAACCGCGGTCGCGGCGCGCTCGCCATCAGGCCGGAACTTCGGCCTAGAAAGAAGTCGAGGCTGGACAAGCCAGCCTCGACAAGGGAGACGAGCGGCAGTGCATGGGAGAGCCGCTGCGAGACGACCCTTTCTCGAGACCCAGACGAGCGCGAGACGTGCTGCCAGCTCGCTGACTGGTCAGCCGCACCTCGGGCTTGCGCCCTGGAACAGACCCCTCTGATTCGCGATGCCGTCTCGGCGTCCGAGTGCTCGCGCTGGGTCTCGAGAACGGGAAAGAGCTCTGCGAGGAGGCATGGTCCCCGCAGAACGCCCTTCAGACGCAGGCAGGCTCCCGGCGGGTTCCGTGGCCGGTGAGAAAATCTCGCCGGGCAACCGGGTCGGGGTTCAGCCCAGCCTCAGCGGTGCTCGCGTCCCCGTGCGGGCGAGCTCGCGCACATGCTCGTGCACCTGCATGGCGCGGGCGACGCACTGGTCGCTGTTGTGGTACTCGTAGCGGCCGAAGCGCCCGAAGGTCAGGTAGCCGCTGTGGTCGAACCACGACCGCACCCGCTGGATGCGCGCCCTGAACTCGAGGTTCTGGTCGATGTAGGCGTACTCGTTGTCGCACGACTCCAGCAGCACGACCCTCTCGGGACGCAGGATGCCGGCCTTGCCGAGGGCTTGTACGACGCCGCGCCGCCATTCGGCGTCGGCGCGCAGGTCGCCGCGGTGGGTGACCTCGGCCAGGAAGGAGCCGTGCCCGGCCGGGGCGTTGTGCGGCGAGTAGTTGCTGAAGTAGGTGACGCGGTTGGTCGGTCCCTGCTCGGCGAACGGCAGGTAGATCCAGCTCAACTGCGGCAGCGGCTCGTCGAGTTCGACGCCGATCATCAGGTTGACCAGCGAGATCGGCCGCAGCGCGCGGATGTCGGCGCGCACCTCGCCCGGCAGGTCGACGATCGCGGATTCGATCTGCGGCAGCGGCACGGTGTTGACGACGAGGTCGAAGGTGTCGCCGTCGACCAGGAAGCCATCGCCGCGCCGTTCCACGCGCTGCACGCGGTGGCCGCAGACGAGTTCGAAGCCGCCGCCGTCGCAGGTGCCGCGCACCAGCGCTTCGAAGCCGCCGTGCTTGGGGAACCAGAACACCGATTGGTGTTGGTAGCCCTCGGTGTCGATGCCGACGGCAGCGCGCAGGATGTCCTCGATCGGCGCCTCGGGCACGCGACCGGCGACCCAGTCGCTGGCCATCTGGTGCAGGTCGCACTTCCAGATCTTCTGGTTGTAGGGGACCATGAAGTGGCGGGCGAAGCCGTCGCCCATCTGCCACTGGATCCAGTCGCCGAAATTGGCCGGGCACGGCGCGCCGAGCCGGCGGGCGACGTGCGCTTCGACGTAGCCCTTGATGCAGTCGACGATCGCCTCTTTGGTCAGGTGGCCGACGCCGTTCTCGAACGGATACGGCACCCAGCGGTCGTGCCAGCGGATCTTGGTGTTGCGCTCGGTGCGCACCGTGCCGGCGTCGCCGCCGCAGCGGGCGAGCTGCCAGTCGAGCACCCGCTTGTCCTTCGAGAACAGGATGTGGCCGCCGGCCTCGTCGAAGGTGAACTCGCCGTAGCGGCGGCTCTTGCACAGCCCGCCCGGCCGTTCGGCTCGTTCGAGCACGACGACTCGATGGCCGTCGCCGGCGAGTTGGCGGGCGAGCGCGACACCGGAGATGCCGCCACCTAGCACGGCGATCTTCACGAACGAGACTCCTCTGGGCGGTCCATCGGGGCGCAGAACTCTATACCGCGAGGTCGCAGCGGGACGAACAGGTTCTGCACGGTGCAATCGTCGGCAGCCGGACGCATGATGCGCCGCCTTGACCACGATCGATCCCGCTCCGCCGCCGTCGGCCGCAGCCGGCGGGCATGAGCGCGCTGCCATCGCCGCGTTGGCGACCGTCGCGTTCGTGCTCAACCTCAACACCAACGTGCTCGGCGCCGTGTTGCCGTTCGCTCGCGGCGACCTGGCCCTGGATGGGACCGGCGAGCGCTACCTGATCGGCGCCGGCGCGCTCGGTGCCGCGATCGGGGCGCTGGCGCTGAACGTGCTCGTGCGGCGCCTTGGCCAGCGCGCGGTGCTGCTCGGCGGCCTCATCGGCTTCGCCGTGCTCAGCGTCGGGCACGTGTTGCCGCCGACGTGGTGGCCCTTCCTGCTGCTGCGGTTCGGCTCCGGCCTCGCGGTCGGTGTCGCCTACGCGGCGGCATCGGGGTTCGCCGCCGAGGTGGCGCCCTACGCAAGGCGCGGTCGCGCCATGGGCATGTTCACTGCCGGCATGTTCTTGGCGATCCCGATCGGCATGCCGCTGGCGGTCCTGCTGGGCAAGGCCGGGCACTGGCAGTGGATCTTCCTGGTGCAGGCGGCGCTCGCCGTGCTCGGCGCGCTCTGGGTGCGGCGCGTCGTGCCCGAGGCGGCCGCGGTGCCGCGGGTGCACCTGTTCGGCGTGCTGTTCGAACCTGGAGTGCTGGCCACGCTGCTCGCCACCATGCTGCACGTCGGCTCGTTCTTCACCACCGTGCAGCTCGCCACCAGCTGGCTCGACAGCTCCGGCATCGTCGCCAAGGACGACCAGCTGCTGGTCTGGGTAGGCCTCGGCGTCGCCTCGGTGCTCGGCAGCGCCCTGCTCGGTCGCCTCAGTGATCGTGTCGGCAAGCGCAACTTCGTGCTGATGACCTCGGCGGCGCTCGTGCTCTGCTTCGGCCTGCTCGCCCAGGAACCGCGTGGCCTGGAGCTGCTGCTGCTCGGCACCTTGCTGGCCGCCACCGCGGCGGCACGAACCGGGCCGTTGCAGGCGCTGCTGTCAGGCCTGGTGGCGAAGGCGCGGGTGCCGGCGCTGATGGGGTTGCGCGGCTTCTCGATGCAGCTCGGCGTCGTGCTGTTTGCCGGGGCCGCCGCCCAACTGCCGGCCGACGGCGGCTTCCGCGCCGTGCTGCTGCTCGCCGCCGTCTGCCAGTTGCTCTCCTACGTGGTCATCCGCACCGGCGCCCGCGAACGGGCCGCTTGATCGGCGGGCCTCGCAACGGGAACCTCGCCGCTGCTGCGGCCTTGTCGCCAGCCCCGGACCCGCCATGCATCGAACCCTGTCGCTGCTGCTGACCTGCGGCCTCGCCGTGTCGGCCTCCTGCCGCACCTGGTCCCATCAGTACTACCTCGCCGCCGCCGACTACGTGCTGGCCAGCCGCGAGAACGGCGAGCACGAGCGTGAGACCTACCACCTCAAGGTGCGTGGTGTCGCCGCCCTGCGAGTCGAGAAGGCAGGCCTGCGCGAGCGGCCGTTCCTCGGCTTCAAGTTGATCGAGCTCGACGAGGGGATGGCGGCGCGACGCGGCGTGCCGCCCGGTGCCGGGCTCTTGATCACCGGGGTCTACCCGCAGTCGGCGGCGGAGATCGCGGGGGTGCTGGCGGGGGACGTGCTGCTCACGATCGACGGCGAGGACATCACCCAGCTGTCGCAGGCGGCCGTCGCCGAGGGCAAGCTGCGCGTCGGCCAGCCGGTGGCGGTCACGCTGCGCCGTGGTGTGGAGCGGCTCGACCTCGAGCTCGAGGCGAAGCTGCTGCGCGAACGCGTCGTCGAGTCGCAGGACGTGCCGCTCGAGGCGGTGGCGCCGAGTCCTCGACCGTTCGCGGGCACCAGCCTGCAGGGCATCCCCGCGGTGTGGTGCGAACGTATGTTCGGCGAGGTGCGCAACGCGGTCGTGGTCAGCGACATCGAGGTCGGCTCGCCGGCGTGGGTGGCGGGTGTTCGCGCTGGCGACGTGATCGACAGCGTCGACGGCCAGCCGGTGCCGAGCGCGCTGGAGCTCTCGCAGCGCATCGCCGAACTCGGCGCCGACGGGCGCACGATGCGCTGGCGGCTGCGGCGTGGCCCCGGGCAGTTCCACGCCGCCGAGATCCACCTCGGCGACTACAGCGGCGAGCGCAACGCCTGGATCCCGCTGGTCCTCTACTACCGGAACGGCAGCTACGAGGACCGCTGGACGGTGGGGCCGTTCGGCCTCTTGCTGAGCAACCGCAACACCTACCTGACGGACACTGCGGTGCGGCGACCGCAGACCCGCAACGTCTTCAGCGCCGTGCTCGGGCTGCTGCGCGTCGAGACGACGCCGCACGACACCGAGGTGCGGCTGCTCTGGTTCATCCGCTTCCACTGCTGAACGGGCTCGGGGGGCGTCACGCCTGGCAGCCAGCGCACCAGTAGGTGCTGCGGCCGCCGTCGACCGTGCGCCGGATCGTCCCGCCGCAGCGCCGGCACGGCTCGCCTTCGCGTTCGTAGACGGCGAGCTCGCGGGCGAAGAAGCCGGCGTCCTCGTGCACGCCGACGTAGTCGCGGAACGAAGTGCCGCCAGCGTCGATCGCCGCCTGCAGCACGGCGACCACGGCAGCGGTCAGCGCCGCGCACTCGGCGCGGCGCAGCGAGCCGGCGGCCCGGCGCGGTCGCACTCGCGCCCGCCAGCAGGCTTCGCTGGCGTAGATGTTGCCGACGCCGACCAACAGGTGGCTGTCCATCAGGTTGGCCTTGATCGAACTGCGGCGGCCGCGGGTCGCCGCGAACAGGAAGGCGCCGTCGAAGCCGGGCTCCAGCGGCTCGCGACCGAGTTCGCGCAGCAGCGGGTGCCGGGCCAGCGCCGCGGCCGGCGCGACGTCGAGGGCGCCGAAGCGCCGTGGGTCGACGAAACGCACCAGCCGGTCGCCGAAGTCCATACGCCAGTGTTCGTGCCGCCGGTACTCGGGGCGGGCGGCGCGCGCCGTGACCACCTCGACCACCAGCCGCCCGGTCATGCCGAGGTGCACGAGCGCGACCGGCTCGGCGTCGCCGTCGAAGGCCAGCAGCAGGTACTTCGAGCGGCGGTCGACGGCGCGGCAACGGCGGCCGACCAGGGCCTGCAGCGCCGCGGCCGGCATCGGCCAGCGCAGGTCGGGGCGGCGCAGCGTCAGCGACCGCAGCCGGCGGCCCGGCAGGTGGGCGGCGGCGCCGCGGCGCACGGTCTCGACTTCGGGGAGCTCGGGCACGGGTTCGACCGCGCCGGCCGAGAAGTGCTGCGGCGCGCGGGTCGCTTCGCTACCATGCCGCCCCGCCAAAGGCCACGGATCACGCTCGGAATGGACCAGACACCGCCCGTCGAGGGCCTGCATCACATCGGCATCGCCGTGCCTTCCCTCAAGGACGCGCTGCCACGCTGGACCAACGACCTCGGCCTGACCCTGGAGTCGGTCGACGAGGTGCCGACCGAGCAGGTGCGGGTCGCCGTGCTGCGCGCTGGCACCACCCGCATCGAGCTGCTCGAGCCGACGTCGCCGACGTCGCCGATCGCCGTGTTCCTGCAGAAGCGTGGCCCGGGCATCCACCACCTGGCGTTCCAGGTCGGCGACTGCCAGCAGAAGATCCGCGCCATGGCCGCCGCCGGCGCGCCGATGCTCAGCGACGCCCCGCGCCCGGGCGCGCACGGCTGCAAGGTCGCCTTCGTCCACCCCAAGCACCTGGGCGGCGTGCTCGCCGAACTGGTCGAGGATCCACACCATGACTGACCCCATGCAGAAACTGCAGGAGCTGCGCGAGCGCTCGCTGCTCGGCGGCGGCCAGGACCGCATCGATGCCCAGCACCAGAAGGGCAAGCTGACCGCGCGCGAGCGCATCGACCTGCTCGTCGATCCGGGCACGTTCGTCGAGATCGATCGCTTCGTCACGCACCGTTGCCGCGAGTTCGGCATGGGCAGCGAGAAGAACCTGATCCTCGGCGACGGTGTCGTCACCGGCAGCGCGCGCATCGACGGCCGCCCGGTCTACCTGTTCTCGCAGGACTTCACGGTCTTCGGCGGCAGCCTGTCGGAGACGCACGCGGCGAAGATCTGCAAGGTGATGGACCTGTCGATGAAGATGGGCGTGCCGATGCTCGGCCTGTGCGACTCGGGCGGCGCGCGCATCCAGGAGGGTGTCGTCTCGCTCGGCGGCTACGCCGACATCTTCCTGCGCAATACGCTCGCCAGCGGCGTGGTGCCGCAGATCAGCGCGATCATGGGGCCGTGCGCCGGCGGCGCCGTCTACTCGCCCGCGATCACCGATTTCACGCTGATGGTGGAGGGCACCAGCTTCATGCACATCACCGGGCCCGACGTGGTCAAGACGGTGACGCACGAAGACACCACGAGCGAAGAACTCGGCGGCGCGCGTGTGCACAGCGAGATCTCCGGGGTCGCCCACCTGACGGCGCCCGACGACGCCGCCTGCCTGATGCAGCTGCGCGAGCTGATCTCCTTCCTGCCGCTCAACAACGGCGAGGACGCGCCGGCGCGGCCGACCAGCGACGACCCGAACCGCATGGACGAGTCGCTCGACACGCTGGTGCCGCAGTCCAGCGACCAGCCCTACGACATGCGGCAGGTGGTCAAGCGCATCGTCGACGACGGCCGGTTCTTCGAGATCCACGGCCGGTTCGCCCGCAACATGATCGTCGGCTTCGCGCGCCTCGGCGGTCGTGTCGTCGGCATCGTCGGCAATCAGCCGAACCACCTCGCCGGCGTGCTCGACATCAAGGCGAGCCTCAAGGGGGCGCGCTTCATCCGCTTCTGCGATGCCTTCAACATCCCGCTGATCACCTTCGAGGACGTGCCGGGCTTCCTGCCGGGCAAGGACCAGGAGTGGGGCGGCATCATCACCCACGGCGCCAAGCTGCTCTACGCCTACTGTGAGGCGACAGTGCCCAAGATCACCGTCATCACGCGCAAGGCCTATGGCGGCGCCTATGACGTGATGAACAGCAAGCACGTGCGCGCCGACCTCAACCTCGCCTGGCCGACGGCCGAGATCGCCGTGATGGGCGCCGAGGGCGCCGCCAAGATCGTCTTCCGCCGTGAGATCCAGGCTGCTGCGGATCCGCTGGCGGAGGAGAAGCGGCTGGTGGCCGACTACAAGGCGAAGTTCGCCAACCCCTACATGGCCGCGGCGCGCGGCTACGTCGACGACGTCATCGAGCCGCGGCGCACGCGCCCAATGTTGATCCAGGCGCTCGAATTGCTGCGCAGCAAACGCGACAGCAACCCGCCGAAGAAGCACGGCAACATCCCCTTGTGAGCAGCCCCTCGTGAGTGGAGCCGCCCGCGGGCGGCTCCGGCAGGGCCGTGCCGCCTACAGCTTGTTGATCCAGGCGCGCAGCTCGGCGTCGAGCGCTTCGAGGTCGATCGTCGCGAACGCCTTGTCGACGGCCTCCGAGAGGATGCGATCGACGGCCGCTTGGTTCTCGAAGTCGAATACGCGCAGGCCGGGGATGCCGGGCACCGGCTCGCCGCGCGGCTTGTCGTCCTCGTCGCCCTCTTCACTCTTCTTCTTGGCGCGGAACGCCGTGACGTTGTCGGCGAGGTAGTTGAAGTAGGTCTCCAGGGCCTCACGCTGCGCCTTGTCCTTCGTCACCTGGCGCAGGTAGTAGATGACCGCCCAGCCCTGCGAGTACTTGAGACCGGGGTTCTGGTAGTACTCGCTCTGCGGGTATCGCAGCAGGCTGCGCAGCGGGATCAGGTCGCGACCGCCCTGCATGTGGTCCTTGAGGAAGCGCACGCGCCAGTCGAACGGCTCGACCCGCGACGCCACCTTGCCGTTGCTGACCTGCAGGCCGGCGAAGTAGTCGCCGTGGCCCTCGTTGAACCAGGAGTGTGGGGAGACGTCGCCGACCGCGAAGTGGATGTACTGGTGGAAGCCCTCGTGGAACATCACCGAGCGGCAGTCCGACTGCGACTTGGTGGCGGACTGGTCCTCGAACTTCTCGAACAGCACCAGCTCACCCTTCGACGGCGCGAAGTAGCCGGCGGAGCCGCCAGGGCCGCCGAACAGGTGGTATTCGCTCTGGGTCGCGAACACGCGCACGGGGCTCAGCGGGATCTTCTCGTTGCGCGGCTTGAAGGTGGGGATGTAGACCGCTTCGCGCACGGCCTCGATGTCCTTCGCCAGACGCTCGACGAACTGGCGGTTGGCGTTGCTGAGGAAGACGTAGTACTTGGTGTCGATGTAGTACCAGCCCGGGTTGCCGGCGATGCTCGCGTGCAGCGCCTCGCGCTTCTCCTCACCTTCGAGCTTGCTGATGTCCTTGTTGTTGGCCTGCACGACCTTGTCGTCGACCTTCTCGGTGACCTTGAAGGTCTGCATGCTCTTGATGTAGATGTCCTTCCAGGTCTTCGAGTAGTTCTCCTCGTAGGCGACGTAGACCATCGCCCACTCGACGCCCATGTGGCGGAACATGCCGATGGTGATGTGCTCGTCGCCGGAGCCGAAGTCGAGGATCTCGCCCGGCATCTTGCCGCCCTTCAGGGGCTGCCGCAGCCAGCGCTTGGACGCGCCGTCCCAGCGCGACTCGATCAGCTCCTCGATCGTCTTCGGGTTGAGCTTCTTGTCCCAGCCGGCCGGCAGGGCCGATTCCTTGCCGCTGTTGCTGCTGGCGCCGCTCGGCGTCTCCGCCTGCGTCTGGATGCGCACGATCATCAGCTCGTTGTGACGACCGGCCGAGAGCGCTTCGTAATTGCCGCGCTTCTCGAACTCGGACAGGTCGAGCTTCCAGCGGCCGACCGTCTTGCGGTCGTCCTGGTCGGCGGGCATCGGGTTCCAGTCCTTGATCGGGCGGAACTGGTAGCCCCACTCCTTGATCTTGATCTCCTTGTCGAGCATCACCTTGCTCTGCGCGGCGAGGTCCTGCGTGCAGACCATCGGAGCGACGAGCGCGGCGAGCATGGTGAGGGCCGCGGACAGGGAGGGGAACGGGAGGAAGCGGGATGGGGGCATCTCAGGACCTCGATCGGGCTGCAAGGGGGGCGCGCGAAGCGTCGCGCAGGGAGGGGCCGGGATCACGCCGCCGGACAGTCGACCCGATCCCACGGGCGAAGTGTGGACGTTGCAAACGCAATACAGTTCCCAGAAGCTCAATTCCGGGCGACTTTTCTGACGCCCGGTGCAGATTCGTTGCACTCCGGTTTTCGGAAGTGGCCGGCTGGCGACGCCTTGCCAGCACCCGGGTGGCGGTCGCCGGGCCCGCCAAGGCCCGCGGCCTACCCGGTCAGGTCGATCGTGCGTCCTTCGCGCGCCGAGCGGTCGGCGGCGAGCACGATGCGCAGGCTCTCGACAGCGTCGTCGAGGTGCGCCGTGAGGTCGAGGTCTTCGCGGATCGCGCGCAGCAGGAACTGCTGCTCGCGCAGGCACAGACCGTCGTGGTCGGGTTCGTCCTGGGTGTCGATCCACTCGTCGGCGCGGACGAACTCGTCCGCGGCGTCGCGGTCCTGCCAGTGCACCCGCAACGAGTTGGTGGCAGTGTGCGAGCCGACGTCGGCGCTGCCGTCCGCGCGTTCACCACCGCGGTCGACGATCGACACGCAGCCCTTGGGGCCGACGACGTCCTTCACGAAGTAGGCGACCTCACTCATCATCGGGCCCCAGCCAGCCTCGTACCAGCCGACCGAACCGTCGGCGAACGTCACCTGCAGCTGGCCGTAGTTGTACATGCCGGGTTTCAGCTCGTCCGACAGCCGCGCCTGGATCGCCGAGACGCGCACCGGCTTGCTGCGTGTCATCTGGCACATGACGTCGACATAGTGCACGCCGCAGTCGACGATCGGCGACATCGAGTCCATCAGCGCCCTGTGCGTGCGCCAGTCCTTGCCGCGGCTCTGCTGGTTGAGGTTCATGCGCATGACCAGCGGCTTGCCGAGCGTCTGTGCCACCGCGATGAACCGCTGCCAGGCCGGGTGTACGCGCAGGATGTAGCCGACCACGACCTTGCGCCGCGCGGCTCGCGCCAGTGCCACGATCTCGGCGGCCTCCGCGACGGTCTCGGCGAGCGGCTTCTCCACGAACAGGTGCGAGCCGCCACGCAGGGCCGTGCGCGCGATCGCCGCGTGGGTGTCCGGGTAGGTGTTGATCGAGACCACGTCGGGCCTGGTCGCGGCGTAGGCCTGCTCGAAGTCGGCGAAGGTGGTGACGCCGCCGAGTTCCCGGCTCAGCCGGTCGCGCGAGGTGGCGCCGCGGCTGACGAGGCCGACGAGCTGGAAGTCGGGCAGGCGGTGGTAGGCGCGGGCGTGGGAGGTGCCCATGTTGCCGCAGCCGACGACGAGGACGCGCAAGGGAGCCATGCGCGCGTTCTACCCGTTGTCGTGGCGGCGGCGAAGCCTGCGCCTCAGGCGGCCGGCTGCTGCCGTTGCAGCAGCAGGTAGCCGATGCCGCCGGCCAGGAACGAGGCGGCCAGCACCGCGACCTTCGCCGCGCGGTAGCTCGGGCTGTCGGCGGGGAAGGCGAGGCTGTTGACGAACAGCGACATGGTGAAGCCGATGCCGGCCAGCCAGGCGGCGCCGTGGACGTGGCGCCAGCTCACACCCAGAGGAAGGTCGCAGCGCAGCGCCCGCTGCGCCAGCAAGGTCGCCAGCAGCACGCCCGCCGGCTTGCCGAGCAGGAGTCCGAACAGCACGCCCTGCGCCGCCGGTTCGGCGGCGGTCGCGGCGAGGCCGCCGGCGACCTCGACCCCGGCGTTCGCCAATGCGAACACCGGCACGATGAGGTGGGCGATCAACGGGTGCAGCCCTTGCATCATGCGCTGCAGCGGGGCCTGCACGTCGGTGGTGTGCCGCTGCAACTGCTGCAGCACCGCGAGCTGCCGCGCGTTCGTCAGCGGGTCGGGGTCGCCGACATGGTCGAACTCGTCGAGCAACTGGCGCCCGCGCCGCGAGAACTCGACCTCGTCGAGCCGCCGCCTTGCCGGGATCGTGAACGCCAGCAGCACCCCGGCGATGGTCGCGTGCACTCCCGACGGCAGGAACACCCCCCACATGAGGAGGCCGTAGATCACGAACGGCCAGGTCTTGCGCACACCGAGCCGGCTGGTGGCGAACGAAACCAGCAGCACGGCGGCGCCGGCGCCGAGGTGCGGCCACGAGATGTGGTCGGTGTAGAAGACGGCGATCACCAGCACGGCGCCGAGGTCGTCGGCGATCGCCAGCGAGGCCAGGAAGACCTTGAGGCCGACCGGCACGCGGCGGCCGAGCAGCGCCAGCACGCCGAGGGCGAAGGCGATGTCGGTCGCCATCGGGATGCCCCAGCCGGAGGCCGCGTGGGGGGTGCTGCCGGCGATGGCGGCGTAGATGCCTGCCGGCACCACCATGCCGCCGATCGCGGCCGCGATCGGCAGCGCCGCCTGCCGCAGCGACTGCAGTTGGCCGTCGAGCACCTCCTGTTTGATCTCCAGGCCGATGAAGAAGAAGAACAGCACCATCAGGCCGTCGTTGATCCAGTGCGCCAACGAGCGTTCGATGGCGAACTCGCCGAACCGCACGGACAGGTCGATGTGCCAGAGGTGCTGCCAGCCGGCCGACCACGGCGAGTTGGCCGCGGCGAACGCGAACAGGGTGCAAGCGATCAGCAGGACGCCTGGGAAGGCCTCGGAGCGGACCATCCTGGCCAGCGGGGACAGCGACTCGTCGGCGGGACCGGCGTGGTGCATGGGGTGCCGACGGTAGACCGTGCGGCGCGAGGCACCAACCGAAACCGGGCGACGGCACACGCTGCGAGTGCATCGCGGCTGGCCCTTGGCTAGCCTTCCGCGCCCCGCCGCCCGAGCGCGGCCACCAGAACCGGATGTCAGACCCGAGCAAACCGAAGCTGTTCCGCCGCATCCTGGTCGCCAACCGCGGCGAGATCGCGCTGCGCGTGATCCGCACCGCCCAGGAGATGGGCATCGAGACCGTCGCCGTCTACTCGGACGCCGATCGCACCGCGCTGCACGTGCGGCGCGCCGACCAGGCCGTCGCCCTCGGCGGCAACAAGCCGAGCGAGAGCTACCTCGACATCCAGAAGGTCATCGACGCCGCGCGCCGCACCGGCTGTGACGCGCTGCACCCCGGCTACGGCTTCCTCAGCGAGAACGAGGACCTGGCCGAGGCGTGCAAGCAGGCGGGCGTCGAGTTCCTCGGCCCGCCGCCGCACGCGATCACGGTGATGGGCGACAAGGTCGAGGCCCGCAAGTGCGCGATGCAGGCGGGCGTGCCGCTGGTGCCCGGCCTGCAGGAGGACGTCGATGCCGCGCACCTGGTCGCCGCGGCGAAGCAGGTCGGCTACCCGGTGATGCTGAAGGCCGCGGCCGGCGGCGGCGGCAAGGGCATCCGCATCGTGCGCGAGGAGCGGCAGCTGATCGAGGCGTTCGAGCTGGCGCGCGCCGAGGCGCGGAGCTCGTTCGGCGACGATCGCGTCTACCTCGAGAAGTTCGTCACGAGGCCCCGCCACGTCGAGATCCAGGTGATGGCGGACAAACACGGCAACTGCGTCAGCTACGGCGAACGCGAGTGCTCGGTGCAGCGCCGCCACCAGAAGCTGGTCGAGGAGTCGCCGTGTGTGGCGCTGACGCCGGAGCTGCGCGCGGCGATGAGCAAGGCCGCCTGCGACCTCGCCAAGTCGGTAGGTTACGTCGGCGCCGGCACCGTCGAGTTCTTGTGGTCGGAGGGGCGCTTCTACTTCATGGAGATGAACACGCGCCTCCAGGTCGAGCACCCGATCACCGAGATGCGCTACGGGGTCGACCTCGTGCGCGAGCAGATCCGCGTCGGCGCCGGCCTGCCGGTGTCGCCGGTGCCGGAGCCAAGAGGCCACGCCATCGAGGTGCGCGTCAACGCCGAGGACCCGGACAAGTACTTCCCCTCGCTCGGCACCGTGTCCCGCATCAACCTGCCCGGCGGACCCGGCGTGCGGCTCGACAGCGCGATGTTCCGCGGCATGGAGGTGACGCCGTTCTACGACAGCATGCTGGCCAAGCTCGTCGTGCACGGCGCCGACCGCGAACAGGCGATCGCGCGCTGCCTGCGGGCGCTGCGCGAGCTGCGCATCGTCGGCGTGACGACGTCGTTGTCGGTCGCCAAGCGCACGCTCGAGAGCGCCGAGTTCGTCGCCGGTGATTACGACACCGGCATCCTCGATCGCATCGAGAAGCGCGCGGCGCCGCGCGACCGCGAATTGGCGATGCTGGCCGCCGCGGCCACCCGCTTCCTGCTCGCCGAGCGCGCCGGCGCCACCGTCGAAGCGGCCGCGGGCAAGGGCGACCAGCCGCCGCGCTGGGCGCTGCTGGGGCGCACCGAACGACTGCGGAGGACGATGCCATGAAGTACTTCGTGCGCCTCGGTGACGAGGAGCGGGTGATCGAATTGCAGCGTCATGCCGGCCGGCTGACCGCGCGCTGTGGGGATGTCGTACACGAGGTCGACCTGGCGCTGGTCGGCGACGGCGGGGCCTTCTCGCTGGTCGTCGACGGCACCAGCTACGACGTGGTCGCCGAGGCGCAGCGCGAGCAGGTCGTGCTGCAGATGGTCGGCGAGCGCTTCGTGCTGCACTGCGAGGACGAGCGCGAACGCGCCGCGCACGCCGTGGCCGGGCACAAGGCCGGCGGCAAGCGGGAGCTGCACGCGGCGATGCCCGGCATCGTCATCGACGTGCGGGTCAAGGTCGGCGACGCGGTCGAAGAGGGCCAGACGCTGGTCGTGCTCGAGGCCATGAAGATGCAGAACCCGCTCACCGCCGAGGCCGCCGGCAAGGTCACGCGGGTGGTCTGCAAGGTCGGCGAAGCCGTCGCCGGCGGCGCCGTGCTGCTCGAACTCGAGTAGCGGCGGCACCGCCGCGCTGGCGGCCGCTCAGGCGCACCGCAGCACGAGCCGCAGGGTGTGGCGTTCGCCGGGGCCCAGCGTGACCGCGTGTTCGCGCACGTTCGCGGTCTCGACGCAGCAGAACCGGCGCCAGTCGCCGGGCGCCATCTGGGTCATGCGGTCGCCCTTGGCCGGCCAGGGGTTCCAGACGATGGTGCTGTGGGCGTGCGTGGTGTGCAGCTGCACGCGGCGCGGCAACGCCGGCGCGTCCAATTCGAGGTGGTCGCCGACGCCGTGGAAGATGCGGTCGGTCTCGGCCCGGAAGCGCAGCGGGGCGTGGGGGTCCCACGCCGGCTCCGGCGCGCTCGCCGTCTCGGTGCAGGCGACGCCCTCGAGGCCGTGAACACTCGCGGTGAGTACGTCGCCGACGGCGAAGTAGCTGTGCAGCGCCTCTTCGAAGCGCAGCGGCACGTCGTCGGTGTTCGTGGTCGTCCAGGTCAGGTCGAGGCCGTCGGCGACGCGGACCGTGAGTTCACAGTGGAACGCGTGCGGCCACAGCCGGCGCGTGTGCTCGGTGTCGTTCGTCTCCAACACGACCTCGGGCGTCGCCGCCGCGCGCACGAAGCGCCAATCGAGCGTTCGCACGACGCCGTGCGCCGGCAGCGTGGGGTCGTGGGGGTGGTTGCCGAGCCAGGGGAACACCAGCGGGATGCCGCCGCGCACGGCCTTGCCGGCGGTGAACTCGCCGCGGCTCGCGGTCCACAGCACGTCACCGCTGGCGACCCGCCACGACAGCACCTGGGCGCCACACATCGCCACCAGCACGGTGCCACCGGCGCCGGTCAGCTGCAGCGCTTGCCGGCCGCCAGGGTCCTGGGTGAGGGTGACGCCGGGGGGCAAGCATGGCATCGGCGCATTGCAGCGGACGCCGCCGTCGTTGTCACGTGCGGCCGGCATACGGCCGGTGGCGCAAGCGCGGCACAAGCAGGCGACGCCGCGGGCGGCGGCGGGCAGCGCCGCGAGCGTTCGTGGGTCGATGGGCACGTCGTGGCACCAGCAGGGCGCGGCGGCATCGGCGGGGCCGGCGGCCGTCGCCATGGCGCAGGAGTTCGGGGCGCCGCAGGCCGGGCAGCGGCGGCTATCGCAGGGGACCATGCCGCGAGCGTACGCCGCCGAAGCAGAAGCTCAGTTCTTCATCTGCTTCAGCTTGGCGATGGCGCCCAGCACGTTCTTGCTGCCGCTGTTGCGCGCGCCGGTCTGGTAGCCGGAGGCACTGCCGGCGGTCGGGGCCGCCGCCGGAGCCGGAGCCGGGGTGGTCGATTGGCCGGGGCCCGGTTCGCTGCCAGTGGCGGCCGGCGCCGCCGGCGCGGGCGCGGCGGGCGCCGTACTGGTCGCCGGTGCCGCGGCGGGACGGGCGCCGTTCTTGACGGCCGCCTGGATCTGCGCGACCGCGGTCGCCAGCCCGGCGACCTCCCGCTGGATGTCGCGCACGGTGTTCTCGAGCCCGCCGAGGTTGCTGTCGCGCATCTTCGCCATGCCGTCGCTGAGCTGGGCGGTCGCGGCGTCGAAGCGCTGTTGCAGCTGGGTCGCCACCTCGCGCACGACGTCGCCGCGGCGCAGCGTCTCGACCTCCTTCTGCGCCTTCGTGCTGGCGTCCTCGAGCCGCAGCAGGCTCTTGCGCACCTCGTTGTCCTCCAGGCGCTGCGCGATCGCCGCGACGGCCACTTCGAGCCGGTTGCCCTGGTGCTGCAGCGGCTCGATCGAGGGCATCGCCGGCGGTTTCGACGCCTGGGCGCGGAACGCCGTCTCCAGCGTCGCCAGCTGCGTCAGCACGTCGCCGATGCCGGGCTTGGCGCCGGCCAGGCTGCGCAGCTGCGTCTCCAGCCGCCCGGCGGCCTGGCGGTTCGACTCGGTGCCGCCTTCGACCAGCGCGCGCACCTGCGCCAGGCTGCCCGCCAGTTCGGTGGTCTGGCCGGCGATGTCGAGCAGCGGCTTGCCGTACATCTTCAGCGCCTTGGTCAGGTTGTTGATCTTGGTGTCCTGGCGCTGCAGGTTGAGCAGCACCTGCTGCACGTCCTCGCTGGCCAGCGGCGACGCGCCCGTCTCGGCGTGGGCTTCGACCAGCGCCTGCAGGCTGTCGCGCAGCAGGTCGTCCGAGTCCGTGCGGGCCGCTTCGGCGGCGACCAGGCGCTGTTCGACCTGGGCGACGCGGCGGCGCACCATGCCGACGCCGGCCAGCACGGCGCCGAGCAGCAGCAGATTGCCGTTGCCGAGCACCGGCGGCAGCATCGCCGCGACCTTGGGCACCACCTCGGCGACGACGCCGAAGGCCGCCGCAGCGGCGCCGAGCAGCATCGCCCCTGCGCCCCCGGCGGGTGTGGCTGCGGCTGCCGGCTCGCCGCGGGGCTGGCGGCGGCGCGAGGAGCGCTGACGCGGTGCTTCGACCGGGGCTGCTACGAACTCTGCCACCGCCGCCGCCGCCGCTTCGCCGCCCTCGTTGGCCACCGCCGGCTCGTCCGCCGCCACGGTCGTGGTCTCGGTCTCGGTGTCGGTGTCGGTGTCGGTGTCGACCCCGGCGTCGACCCCGGCTTCCGCCGCGGTGGTCTCGACCACTTCGGCAGCAGGGGCATCGTCGAGGAAGTTGGGCAGCTCGTGGGCTGCAGGAGTCTGCTCGTGCACTCTCTTCATGGGCGTTGGCGCCTCGCGGCGCATCGTGGATCGGCACACCTGGGGGCTCCGGTTGAGCACGCATGTTGCAAACTGCGGCACCGTCCTGGAAAAACAGGTGCCACCGGTATGAGCCGCAAACTGAAAGGCATCGCCGCCGCGCCCGGAGTCGCGATCGCACCGATCGTGCACTTCCACGCGACGCTCGACCACATCCCGACCTGGAAGGTCGGTGATGGCGACGTCGACGCCGAGAAGGCGCGGCTCTCCTATGCGATCGCCGAGGTCACCCGGCACCTGGAGTCACTGCAGCGTGAGTTGTCGGGGGCCATCGGCAAGCACGAGGCCCGCATCTACGACGCCCAGCTCGGCATCCTGCACGACCAGACCTTCCGCCGCGAGGTCGAGGCGGAGGTCGCGCAGCAGCGCGTCAACCTCGAGGTCGCCTTGCAGCGCGTGATCGCCCGCTACGAGGGGGTGTTCGCGGCGATGGAGAACGCGTCGATGCGCGAACGCGCCGCCGACCTGCGCGACATCGGCCGCCAGCTGGTCGGCGCCCTGTTGACCACCGAGCGGCAGAAGTACACCGCCAACGGCATCGACTACCTGTTCGCCGCCGAGGAGTTCCTGCCCAGCGACGCCGGCATCCTCGACCGCGCCCACATCCGCGGCATCGTCACCGCCCAAGGCGGCAAGTACTCACACGGCGCGATCCTGGCGCGCTCGCTCGGCATCCCCTCGGTCGTCGGCGTCGACCAGGTCATGCTGGAGTCCAACACCGGCACCCTGGCGGTCGTCGATGGGGATGCCGGGCTCGTCATCCTCGACCCGACCCACGAGGAGCTGCACGACTACGAGCAGCGGCTGCTGGAGCAGCGTTCGCTCGATCGCCGCATCGCCGAGGTGCGCTTCCAGCCGTCGGTGACCACGGACGGCACCGAGGTGCACCTGCTGGCGAACGTCGAGGGCGTGCGTGATCTCGACGCGCTCGAGGTCGACGCCATCAGCGGCATCGGCCTGTTCCGCACCGAGTTTGCGTTCATGGAACGGCGGCAGTTCCCGACCGAGGAGGAGCAGGTCGGCATGTACCGGCGCGCGATCGACCGCATGCGCGGCAAGCCGGTCACCTTCCGCACGCTCGACGTCGGCGGCGACAAGCCGCTCGGCTACTTCCGCATGCCGGAAGAACGCAACCCGGTGCTCGGCTGGCGCGGCATCCGGCTCTGCCTCGACTGGCCGGACATCCTCTACACGCAGATCCGGGCGATGCTGCGCGCCAGTGCCGCCGGGCACGCGCGCGTGCTGTTGCCGATGGTGACGACGCGGTCGGAGGTCGTGCGCTGCCGCGACGTGCTCGAGCAGCTGCTGCAGGACCTGCGGGCGACCCACGTGCCGCACGACACCAAGGTCGAGCTCGGCATCATGGTCGAGGTGCCGGTGCTCGTGAACGTGCTGCCGGACCTGTTGCCGCTCGTCGACTTCGTCTCCGTCGGCACCAACGACCTGGTGCAGTACCTGCTCGCTGTCGATCGCGACAACCCGCGGGTGGCGAAGATGTACGACCCGTTCCACCCCGGGGTGCTGCGCGTGCTGCAGCAGATCGCCGACGCTGCGAATGCGGCGAAGAAGCACGTCTCCATCTGCGGCGAGATCGCCGGCGACCATTGGTTCACGCCGCTGCTGGTCGGCATGGGCTACCGCGATCTGTCGATGGCGCCCGTGTTCCTGCCGCGGGTGAAGCTGATGCTGCGCAACTTCTCGTTGCCGGAGTGCCAGGACCTCGCGCGCCGGGCGGCGGCGATGGACTCGACGCGAGCCGTGCGCAAGCTCGTGCAGGAGGAGATCCTGCAACGTTGGGTCGCGTCGCTGCACGCCGGCCCCGAGGAGCCCGTGCGGTGAGCGAGCGCCCGCTGCGACGAGGCAACTGGTCGGTGCAGGAGCTGGAGCGCCTGCGGCAGTTGCTGCCGAGGCGAGGGGTGGCGTCCACGGCCCACCTGCTGCGACGCACCGAGGACTGTGTGCGCCGCAAGGCGGAGGAGCTGCTGAAGGTGCCGGCCCGCCGCGGGCGCTGGACAGCCAGCGACGATGCCCGGCTGCAGGAGTCGTGGGGAGCGGTCGAACCGCGCCTGCTCGCCATCATGCTCGGCCGGCCCTCGGCCGTCGTGCAGGAGCGCGCCGACGCGCTGCGCGCGGATCGTCGCAGCGGGCCCTGGTCGCGCGAGGAGGTGCTGCGGTTGAAGGAGCTCTACGGCACCCGGCTCGATCACGACCTCGAGGTCTGCCTGCAGCGCGCGGGGGACGACATCGGCCGCATGGCTGCGCGCTACTGTCTGGCCAAGGACAAGCGCTTCGCCGCCAGCGCCGCCGGCGGTGGCACCGACAAGGTCGCGCGGGCGCGCCAGCCGATGCCGCGCTGGTCGGCGGACCAGATCGAGCGGCTGCGCCAGGTCTACGCCGACCGCGACAACCTCGAAGTGGCGCGCCTGCTCGGCCGCACCGTCGCTTCGGTGGCGAACAAGGCCAACCTGCTCGGGTTGCGCAAGAGCGCGACCCTGCTCGCCGACCTCGGCCGCCTCAACGTCGCCATCCGCTACGGCGGCGGCGGCAACGGCGGTGGTGACGAGCCGTCGGCGCCGGCGCAGCAGGACGCGACCGCCGGCTGACGGCGTTCGCCGCGTCGGTAGCGGCGTGACCGCCGATCGCGCAGCCCCGGTGCCACGGGTGCTTGTCGCCGGCGTGCGCCGCCTGGCCAGGGGATTTCCCCCGCATTTCTCCAGCGATGCCTCAACCTCCGTCAGGGTCGCTGCCGATGCAGGGGCGGTGTCGGTCCGCCGAGCCCGACCCGATCACGAGGAAACCATGGAAATCGTTGGCAAGAAGAGCCAGGGCCTCTCCGTCACGGCTCTGAAGGACGACAAGACGGTCATCATCTCCTTCAATGACCGCAGCCTGAACTTCTACGTCACGGACTCCCTCAAGGAGTCCTTGAAGGAGACGATCAACGCCAAGATCGAGGACGGCTATCAGCACTTCGTGCTCAACCTCGACAACGTCAAGATCATCGACAGCTGCGGCGTCGGCCTGATCATCGTTGCCAACAACGTGACGTCGTCGCGCAACTGCAAGCTCTACCTGAGCAACATCAAGCCGTTCATCGTCAAGATCTTCGAGATCATGCGCATCTCGAAGCACCTGTCGATCTTCGAGAAGGAAGACGACGCGCTGCAGGCCATCAAGTCCGGCAGCTGAGTCGGCGACGGCACCGGAGGCGGCGGCGCGGGCCGCGCACGACGGCAGGCCTGCCACCCGGGAGCCAGACCATGAGCATCCTCGTCCTCGATCGCGAACCGGCGGGCGCACGTCGGCTGCTCGGCGCCTTCGACGTGCTCGGTCTGCCCACCAGCGGGCCGCTCGACGCGACCTCGGCGGTCGCAGCCATCGGCGCCGGCGACGTCGAGTGTGCGGTGGTGGCGAGCGTGGTCGCGCCCGAGCTCGGCGAGGACTTCGCCGCGGCGGCGGCCGCGGCCCACGTCGGCCTGCTGCTTGCCGTCGACGGTCAGCCGGACGCCCGCGCGCTCGAACACGCCCTGCGGCTCGGTTGTCTCGGCACGCTGCCCGTCGATGCCGATGCGCACGCCGTGCAGGCGGCGCTGGAGCGGGTGCGGCAACGGCGCCGCGCTGCGCGTGTCACCGCCGACGAAGTGCGCCGATTGCGCTTCCAGTCGGAGGAGCTGAAGCGTCGATGCGAGCACCAGGCGCACCGGTTCCAGGAGAGCCAGGAGACCTTCTTCCTCGATCTGTCGCGGCTGATGACCATCATCACCAACATCATGGACGGCATCGTCTTCGTCGACCGTGCCGGCAACGTCACGCTGATGAACCCGGTCGCCGAGGATCTGCTCGGCACCAAGTCGTTCGTCGCGCTGGGCCGACCGCTCGCCGCGCTGCAGGGCCGCCGCGACCTGCTGCAGACGTTGGCCGCCGACCACGGCCGCATGGCGACGCAGAAGGAGGCCTGCCAGACGGTCGAGGTGCACCACACCGAGCAGGACCTGCTCTACATCAAGTGCATGACCAGCCGCGTGCACGACTACCGCGGCCAGCCGGCCGGCGTGCTGACGGTGCTGCGCGACGTCACCGCCGAGTTCAAGACCGACCAGCTCAAGAACCAGTACCTGTCGATCGTCGCCCACGAGCTGCGCACGCCGCTGACCGGCATCAAGACGTTCGCGACGATGATGACGAAGGGCACGCTCGGCGAGCTCTCCGACCGGCAACTGCGCGTCTGCGAGTCGATCCGCGAGCAGTCGGTGCGGCTCGAGCACCAGATCGACAAGCTCATCAACCTCGGCAACCTGGAGTCGGCCGACTACGGCCAGGACCGCGAGGTGGTGCCGGTCGGCGAGTTCGCCGCCGGCATGCTGGCGCCGTTCGAGCAGCCGGCGCGCGATCGCCACATCGAGCTCACCTTCGTGGTCGACGAGAGCGAGCAGCGCCTGTTCGCCGACCGGGCCGACCTGCGTCGCGCCTGCCAGGCGCTGATCGAGAACGCGGTGAAGTTCTCCCGCGATGGCGGCCGCATCGACGTGTCGATCCGCAACGAAGGCGACGGGCTGCGCTTCCGCGTCAAGGACGACGGCATCGGCATCGATCCGCGCTACCTGCGCCGCATCTTCGAGAAGTTCTTCCAGGTCGAGGATCCGCTGACGCGCCACCACGGCGGCGCCGGCCTCGGCCTGTTCGTGGCCCGCGGCATCGTCGAGGCGCACGGAAGTCGTATCGAGGTCTCCAGCCAGCTGGGTCAAGGAGCCGATTTCTCCTTCATGCTGCCGACGTATCGGCAGTTCGCGCACGCCGACGTCCAGGACGCGGCGACCAAGTAGAGGCATCAGTCATGCAACGAACCGTCCTGATCATCGAAGACGAGAAGCTGATCATCGTCTCCACCCAGATGGTGTTGGAGGCAGCCGGCTTCCGCGTCGAGTCCGCGACCAACGGCGAAGACGGCATCGCCAAGGCGCGGGCGCAGACCCCCGACCTGATCCTGCTCGACATCATGATGCCGGGCATCGACGGTTGGGAGACGCTGACGCGTTTGAAGCGCGAGGCTGCCACGGCCGGCATCCCGGTGGTGATCTTCACCGCCCGCGAGCATGCCCGCGGCCACCAGAAGAGCGCCGAGATGGGCGCCGCCGACTACTTCCGCAAGCCGTTCGAACCCGACGAACTGATCGAACTGGTCGAGAAGCACGTCAGCCAGCGGGCCTGAGCCGCCGCTGCGCGCGGTGACAGGAGGTCCGGTTGCAGAACGGCGTCGTCTCGTTGTGGCAGTTGCTGGAGGCCGGCCGCGCCGGCGGTCCGGAGTTCGAGCGTGCTTCGGTCGCCGCCGAACACAGCCTGGCGACCTCGGCGTCCCCGGGGTCGTTGTTCGTCTGCCTGCAGGTGGTCGCCGGGGCACTGCAGGTCGACGGCGTCGCGGTGCCACTCGATGCCCGCATGTTGCCGGCGGTGCGTGGCCTGCTGGCGGCGCTGCAGGGCGCGCACATCACCACCCTGCGCATCTCGCGCGAGGTGCGGGCCGAGGCGCTGGTGGTCGCCGCGCGCCGCCTGTTGCGCATCGTGCCCGACCGCGACGACGAACCGTGGCCCGCGGGCATCGAGGTGCAGCGCGAACACGACGAAGCGGCCGCCGACGAGCCGCCGCCGCTGCCGCTGCAGCGTGGCGTCGAACCTCACGACCTGCCGGATTCGCGGCTGCAGGCGGTGTTCCTGCAGCACCGCCTGGTCGCCGGCCTGCGCCGCATCCCCGGGCTCGACCCCGCGGTCGGCAAGGTCGCGGTGCAGGCGGTCGTCGAGCGGTTGCTGTCGACCCCGGGTGGGCTGGAGCCGCTGATGCTGCTGCAGCAGGACCCGGCGCGGCTGTCGCGCGCCACGGCGGCCGCGGTGTTGGCGTCGGCGTTCGGGCGAGTGCTCGGTTGGCCCGAGCACCGGCTCGCCGAACTCGGCGTGGCGGCGCTGCTGCAGGGCGTCGGCGAGGTGCTCGACGAGGCGCACCCCGGGCCGGCGGCGTTCGTCTGGTTGCTGCAGCGTGGTGCCGACGACCTCTGGCTGCGCGCGGCGTTGGTGGCGCGAGGCGTCGACGACGCGCTCGGCGCCGCGATCCCGGCGGCGCTGGCGCGGGTCGCCGGCGACGTGTTGACGGCCCTGGACCGCGGCGCTCTGGACCTCGGTGCTGCGTTGGCGGCGGCGCCGCCGACCGGCGAACCCGAACTGCTCGACGTGTTGCGCGCCGCGTTCGCCGGTGCGGCCTGAACTCACTCGTGGCGCAGGGCCTCGACCGGGTCCATGTTGGCCGCGCGCCAGGCCGGGTAGATGCCGAACACGACGCCGACCGCAGCCGAGATGCCGAAGGCGAGCAGCACGTGCGGCGGCAGGATGAGGGTCTTCTGCTCGAAGAAGTGCTCGATGCCGTAGGGCACCGCCATGCCGAGGGCGACGCCGGCGAGGCCGCCGAGCGCCGACAACACGCCGGCTTCGACCAGGAACTGCTGGATGATGTGCTTCTTCTTGGCGCCGAGCGCGCGACGGATGCCGATCTCGCGCGTGCGTTCGGTCACCGTCGCCAGCATCACGTTCATGATGCCGATGCCGCCGACCAGCAGCGAGATGCTGGCGATGACCGCGAGCACGAGGTTGAACATGCGCTTCGAGGCCTCGGCCTGCTGCAGCAGTTCGAGCGGCACGGTGATCTCGACGTCGCCCTTGTCCTTGTGCACCGAGGAGCCGTTCTTCGGCAGCAGCAGCTCGCGCAGCACGTTGGCGACCGCCTCCACCTCGCCGCCGTCCCGGGCCTGCACCTTGATCTCGTTGAGCTCGATGTTCTCGAAGCGGTTGTTGGTCGGGTTGAGCACCGTGTCGCCGAAGCGGCGGCGCGACGAGCTCAGCGGCACGAACACGCACTCGTCGTAGGTGGTGCCGGCGGCGCCGGCGGCGCGGCCCTGGTAGTCCAGCAGGCCGACGATGCGGAAGCGATCCTCGGTGCCGACCAGCACCGTCTGGTTCATCGGGTTCTCCAGCGGGAACAGCTTGCGCGCCAGGCTCTCGCCGAGCACGCAGACGTTCTCCTGGTTGTGCAGGTCCAGCGGCGTGATCCAACGACCCTCGCGGATCTTCATGTTGGTCACCCGCAGGAAGTCCGGCTCGGTGCCGACGGTGATCGTGCTGCTCCAGTTCTCGCCGCGCACGACGCCGCGCACCACCTCGCGCACGCGCACGACGGTCGTCGTCGGCAGCAGCCCCTGGATGCGGTCGGCCTCGGCGTAGCTGAGGCCGAAGGCGTTGATGCTGAAGCGGCTGTTCGACGACGACGCTTGCGTCTCCTCCGGCCGCTTGCTGCGCAGCAGCACGTTGCTGACGCCCATGTCGCGGAAGCGGTCGAGCGCCTCTTTGCTGGCGCCTTCGCCGACGGCCAGCATGGCGATGACCGAGGCGACGCCGAACAGGATGCCGGCGGTGGTCAGCGAGCTGCGCAGCTTGTGCAGCATCAGGCTCTTCAGCCCGAGCCGGACCGTGCGCATCAGGTCGGCGATCATGCGTGACCTCCGGCCTCGGCAGCGCTGCCGGCCGCGCGCTCGGCGAGGTTGTCGACGATGCACTCGACCTGGCCGTCGCGCAGCCACAGCGTGCGGTCGGCGTGGCCGGCGACGGTCTGGTTGTGGGTGACGATGACGATCGTCACGCCGTCGCGGCGCAGGTCGTCGAACAGGCCCAGGATCTCCTTCTCGGTGTTGCTGTCGAGGTTGCCGGTCGCCTCGTCGGCGAGCAGGAACAACGGGTCGTTCATCAGCGCGCGGGCGATGGCGACGCGCTGCTGCTGGCCGCCGGAGAGTTCGAGCGGGCGGTGGTCGAGGCGGTTGCCGAGGCCGACGCGGTCGGCGAGGTACTCGGCCTTGGCCCGCGACTCGGCGCCGACGCGGTTCTGGTAGAACAGCGGCACCTCGAGGTTCTCGAGCACGGTGAGCTGCGGGATCAGGTTGAACGACTGGAAGATGAAGCCGATCTCGCGGCCGCGCACGTCCGACAGGTCGTCGTCGCTGAGCCGGCTGACGTCGCGCCCGCCGACCCGGTACTCGCCGGCGGTGGGACGGTCGAGGCAGCCGAGGATGTTCAGCATCGTGCTCTTGCCGGAGCCCGAGCGGCCCATGATCGCCAGGTAGTCGCCCTTGGTGACCTGCATCGACACGCCGTTGAGGGCGCGCACGATGTTGTCGCCCATCTGGTAGTGGCGGTGCACGTCGACGAACTCGGCGATCACCTCGTTGCTGGCGGTGTTCATGCGGGTTCCCGTGATGGCGCCTGGATCACTGGCCACGGCCGCCGCCGCCGCCGGTGGGGCCGCCGCTGCCGCCGCCACCACGATTGCCGCGACCGCCGCCCTGGCCGCCTGGGCCGCCGGGGCCGCCCTGCGGCATCGACTTGCGCATCTCGGCGCGGATCTTGTCGACCGCGGCCTGCGCATCGTCGAGCTTGTTGGCGTCGAGCGCCTTCTGGGCGTCGCCGACGAGCTCTTCGAGGCCCTTGGCGGCGTCCTCCTGGCCGTTGCTGCGCATCATCTCGAGCATGCGCTGGTAGCGAGTGCCGAGGTTCGTCTTCGCCTCGGCGAGCTCCTCGGCCGTCATCTCGGCGAACGGCTTCTGGCTCATGCCGCGCCCCCTGGTGTTGCCCTGACCGCCGGGGCCTCGCGCGGCGCCTTCGCCGTCGCCACCCGGGCGGTTGCCGCCGGCCTCGCCGCGGTTGCCGGTCTCGGCCGCGTTGCGCGGGGCGGTTGGGGTCGCCGGTTCGGTCTTCGGTTCGGGCACCGTCACCTCGGGCTGCGGCAGGTTGACCTGCTTCGCGTCCGCCGGCGTCGTCAGGAAGATGCGGTCGCCGGCGGCGAGCCCCTTGTCGATCACGACGTTCTCGGAGTTGTGGCGGCCGACCTGCACGGGCACTGCCTCGGAGCCGTTGGGTCCGAGCTTCCACACGAAGTTGACCGACCGGTCGCGCTGCACGGCCTGCAGCGGCACCGCCAGCACGTCGGGCACTTCGTCGACGAGGATCGTCACCGCCGCCGCCATGCGCGACTTCAGCACCCCGTCGCCGTTGTCGCCGTCGAACTCGACCGTGGTCGCGTAGACCTTGCGATCGCTGGTCATCCAGCCGCTGTTGCTGTCGGCCTGTTGGGCGACGCGCGTGACCCGGCCGGTGAATACGCGGTCGGGGTAGGCCTCGACGCTGAGCGTCGCGCGCTGGCCGGCGCGCACCTGCGAGACGACCGCCTCCTGCACCTTCACGATCGCCTGCATCTTGGTCGTGTCGGGCAGGATGATGAGGTCCTGGCGCTCACGCACCTGCGTGCCCTCGCGGATCGTCTCCGAGCTGCGACCGCCGCGGTCGAGGCGCGCGTAGATGACGAGGCCGGGCGTCGGCGCGTAGACGATGGCGTTGTTGATCTGCCGGTCGAGGTTCTCCAGCCGCTCGCTGGCGAGTTTGAACTCCTCGCTCTTGCTCTCGAAGTCGGTCTGCGCCCTGGTCTCCTCGGCGTCGTTGCTCGCCTTGACCCGCTCGAGTTCGAGGCGGGCGTTGTCCACGTCCTGCATCAGCTTGATCTTCTGCTTGAACAGCTCGAAGTTGATCAGCAGGTCGAGGTCGTTCCACGCCAACGTCACCTTCGACACCTGGCTCTGGTAGGCGAGGCGGTCCTTGTCGAGTTCGTTGCGGGTGATGAACTGCTTCTTGGCCAGGCGTTCGCTGTAGCCGAGCGTGTCCTCCTTGACCTTGAGGTCCGCCATCGCCAGGCGGATCTGGTCGATCTGCTGCAGCACCTTGTTGGCCATGTCGCCCATGTCGAAGTCCTGGGCGTCGCGCAGGTCGGCGGCGCCGGACTCGGGGTCGACGTGCGGCACGTTCGCGAGCAGCTCCCGGATCTTGGCGACGAGCCCGGCGTAGCCGCGCGGATCCACCTGCGTCACCAGCAGCTGGTCGGGGTCCTCCGCCGCGGGCGCCACCGGCGCCGCCGCCGGCTCGTTGTCGGCGGGCGACACCAGCCGCTGCAGCTTGTCGACCATGTCGCGGTTCTTGCCCTGGCTCACCCCCTCGCTGCGCAGCTTGCCGAGGAACTTGTCGAGCTCCATCTGCGTGATGATCAGGTTGCTCTTCGCCGTGTTGAGCTTGGTGATGAGCTCCTTCTGCAGGATCTCGAGGTTCTTCTGCGCCTGGTCGAGCGCGGCCTTGGCCTTGGCGACGCTGATCTTCTGGTTGGCGCGCTTGTCGACGAGCTCGCTGGCGTCGAGCTCGACCAGCTTCTCGCCCTGGTCGACGACCTTGCCCTCTTCGATCAGGTAGATGATCGTCGCCTGGCCTTCGACCTGCGAGCGCACGACCGTCTCGCGCAGCGCCTGCAGCTCGGCGTTCTCCTTGATCGTGATCGGCAGGTTGCGCGCCGCGACGGTGTAGACCTTGGGATCCTGGTTGCCCGTGCTGGCCTCGGCGCTGCAGGCGGCGACGGCGAGCAGCAGGAGCAGGGGCGAACGGGCAGAGCGGGGGCGGGGCGGGGGCATCATGGCTTCTCTTCGGTCGATGGCGTCGGCATCGGCAGGGACGGGTCGAAACGCAGGCCCTGCGCCTCGAGCGCGAGCCCTTCCAGGTCGCGCACGAGCTCGAGCCGGGCGATGGCGTAGTCGATGATCGCGGAGGTCTTGTTGAGCTGCGCCTGCAGCAGCGCGTCCTTGGCGTCGAGCACGTCGAGCGCGCCGGTGCGACCGGCGGCGTAGAGCTCGCTGGTGCTCTCGACGCGGGTCTCGGCGAGCTTCAGCGCCTCGACCTGGATGGTGTAGCTGGCGAACGCGCTCTCGATGTTGCGCAGCGCGGTGCGGATCGCGCTGGCGATGCCGTCGGCGGCGTTCTCGCGGGCGCGCATGGCGCTGTCGAAGCTGATCAGGGCCGAGCGGTAGGCGTTGCGTTCGACGAGCTTGTCGAGCGCGAGGTCGAGCTCGAAGCCGGCCGACCAGTTGACCTTCGACCAGTCGAGGTTGAGGCCGGGGCCGGCTTCGGCCGGCACGTTGAGCGCGGCGGTGAAGTCGAGGGACATGCGCAGCGCGTCCTCGGCGACGACCACGCGGCGGCCGGCGTCCTCGACCTCGTCGACGTTGGTGCGGTAGTCGTAGCGCCTGGCCAGCGCCAGCTCGATCGCCTCCTGCTCGTCGAGGCGGAACTCGGTGACGCCGCGCAGCACCAGGTTGTCGAGCTCGCCGGGGTCGAGTTCGACGTGGGCCGTGGTCGGCAGGCCGAGCGTGATCTTGAAGCGGTCGAGCGCCGAGGCGAGGCGGTTCTGCGCCTGCACCCGGCTGTTGCTGGCCGTCAGTTCGCTCTGCTTCTCGCGGCCGAGGTCGCTGATGGTGCGGCGACCGGCGGCGTACAGCTCCTCCGTCTGCAGCCGCGAGCTGTGCACCGAGGCGTAGTTGGCCTCGACGTTCTTGAGGTCCTCCATCTGCTGCACGATGTCGTAGTAGGCGCTGACGACGTCGACGGCGAAGGTGGCGCGGAAGCGCTCGAAGTCGCGCACGGCGTAGACGACGTCGCGTTCGGACTGCGTCAGCGGCTCGCGCACGATGCGGCTGCCGGCGCCGCGCAAGAGCGGCTGGGTGATGGTCAGGTTGAGGATCGAGCTGCCGTCGAAGCTGCCGCCGTGCACGACCGAACGCAGGAACGTGTTGACGAAGCTGCCGACGATGCGCATGCCCGAGGTCGAGCGTGAGGACGCCGACAGATCGTCACGCAAGGTGGCGTCCGCCGTCTGGTCGGCCTCGCCGGCGACTTCGCCGCTGCCGCCGGCGCCGAACACGGTGGCGAAGTCGTGGCGGTTGCGGGTCAGGTTCAGCGCCGCCAGGTAGAGCTGTTCCTTCTGGCGCTGGAATTCGCGGCTGTTCTCGGCGGCGACGTCGAGCGCCTGCTGCAGGTCCAGCCGGACCTGCTCGCGGCCGCGCTCGAGGCGCTGGCGCAGGGTGTCGATCGGGCGTTCGACCACGAACGGCCGGGCCTGGCCGGTGACCTGCTCGGTCGTGCGGGCGAGGATCGAGTAGACCTCCTCGTCGGCGGACTCCTTGTTGGCGATCGGGGACCAGCAGGCGCCGCCGAGCGCGAGGCAGACGACGATGGGGAGGGGGTTGGGGCGCGGCACGAAGCGGTGGGGCGGGGGACGGGAAAGCGGCGCCTTTCCTAGAGGAGCGCAGCTGTTTTTTCTCCCCCGCACGAGGATCGTTACTACGATAGGACGCCGGCGGTTACCGAACGCAGAGACGTGTCTCTGGCGGGGGCATGATCAACATCCTGATCACGGCGGGCCCGACCCGCGAGCATCTCGACGATGTACGGTTCCTGAGCAATGGCAGCTCGGGCCGCATGGGGTGCGCCCTGGCCGCGGCGGCGCTGGCCGCGGGGCACGCGACGACGCTCGTGCTCGGGCCGGTCGAGGTGACGCCGCCCGCCGGCGCCACCGTGCTGCCCGTGGTATCGGCGCTCGAGATGCAGGCCGCCGCGACGGCGGCGTTCGCGGCCTGCGACCTCTGCATCGCGGCAGCGGCGGTCGCCGACTGGCGCCCCGCGGTCCGCGCGCCCGGCAAGCCGCCGCGGCCGGCCGGGCCGATGACCCTGGACCTCGTGCCCAACCCCGACATCGTCGCCGGCCTCGCCGCGCAGAAGGGGCACCGCATCGTCTTCGGCTTCGCCCTCGAGTCGGCGGCCGCCGGCATGGCCGCGGCGATCGAACGTGGCCGCGACAAGCTGCGGCGCAAGCAGCTCGACGCGGTGGTGGTCAATCTGCACGACTCGATCGGGGCCGAGGCCGCCGAGTTCGTGCTGTGTTTTCCCGATGGCCGCACGCAGGCGTTGCCACGGCTCGACAAGCGGGCCGTCGCCGAACGTATCGTCGCTGCCGGGGTGCAACTGTGTCGAGCGAGGGCGTCGTGACGAAAGCGGACAACCGGGACGGCGAAGGCAAGCAGAAGCGCGGCACGCGGTTCGTACCGCTCGAAGACGTGCCGGCGCCGGGGCTGTCGCCGCGCGCGCGCGAGGTGGTCGCGGTCGCCTTGTGCGGCTTCTCGCTCTACGGCCTGTTGGCGCTGGCGACGTTCCGCATGCGGGACCTCGACGGCGCCATCCCGACCGAGGGCATGCAGAACCTCGGCGGCATCGTCGGCTACTACCTCGCCGGCGGGTTCGCCTGCTCGCTCGGTCTCGCCGGCTGGATCCCGTTCCTGCTGCTGCTGGCCGGCGCCATGCTGCTGCTGCTGGGACGCTCGCTGGAGCGGCCGACGATCAAGGTGATCGGCGGCGTCGTGTTGGCGGCGATGATGGCGATCCTGTTCGCCGGCACCGACGGCGCTGCCGGCATCTCGGCGTCGACGCCGTACGGCGCTGGCGGCGCGTTCGGCAAGGTGCTGTCGCCGCGGTTGTACGACGCCCTCGGCGGCCCCGGGCGGCTGTTGGTGGTCGGTTTCGGCGCGTTGCTGGCGCTGCTGATCGCGACCGAGTGGATGTTCTCGCAGTTGCTGCTGCGCACGATGCAGGTGATCGAGAACGTGTGGCGGCGGCTGTGGCGCCGGCCGGCGGCGGCCTTGGCCGGGCCGGCGGCGGACGTCGACGAAGGTGCTGCGGCCGAACCGGCCGGTGTGGTGCGCCGCCGGCCGGCGCGCGGCGCTGCGGCCGACGAGGCGGACGCCGAGGCCGACCCGGCCAACCGCACCGAGCCGTCGAAGCGTGGGGCGCGGCGTGCGCCCCGGGAGGCGGTGGCTCTGCGCGACGACGAGGTGGCCGAAGCGGACACGAATGCCGACGAGCCGATCGGCGACGAAGCCGCGGTCGGCGAGCCCGAGGCGGAGCTCTCGAACCCGGCCGAGCCGGCGGCCCGCCGCCGGCGGCGGCGGCGCGGTGCTGGCGACGAGGCCGACGCCGAGGCGGTCGGGGCGGATGCCGACGCAACCGCGGCCGATGCGGATGCCGAGCCGCCGCTGCCGGCGGAGCCGCCGCCACCACCGCCGCCGATCGTCGTGGTGGCGCCGCGGCCGAAGCCGCCGAAGCCGCCGAAGCCGAAGAAGAAGCAGAGCGAGCTGCCGTTCGAGGAATACCCGTTCCCGCCGATCGAGCTGTTCCAGGAGCCGCAGCACGGCGACCTCGGCGCGACCTCGGACGTGCTCAACAAGGGCGGCCAGGCGATCGTGCAGAAGCTCGCCAACTTCGACATCCAGTCGGAGATCGTCGCCGCGTCGGTCGGTCCGGCGGTGACGCAGTACGAACTGCGCTTGCACGAGGGCATCCGCGTCAACAAGGTCGCTTCGTTCGAGAGCGACCTCGCGGCGGCGCTGAAAGCGGTGTCGGTGCGCGTGGTGGCGCCGATCCCCGGCAAGGACACCATCGGCATCGAGGTGCCCAACGTCGAGCGGCAGAAGGTCTACATGCGCGACCTGCTCGACCAGTTCGGGCGCTCGGAGTCGGCGGCGATTCCGCTCTATCTCGGCAAGGACGTCGCCGGCAACCCGATCGTCGAGGACATGGCGCGCATGCCGCACCTGCTCATCGCCGGCACCACCGGTTCGGGCAAGTCGGTGTGCATCAACACCATCCTGCTGTCGATCCTGATGACCAGGACTCCGGAGCAGGTCAAGCTGATCCTGGTCGACCCGAAGATGGTGGAGCTGCAGGCCTACCAGCGCGTGCCGCACCTCTGCTGCGACGGCGTCACCAACATGAAGAAGGCGCCGTCGGTGCTGCAGTGGGCCGTCGACGAGATGGAGAACCGCTACGCGCTGCTGTCGGCCGCCGGCGTCAACCACATCCGCAACTACAACCGCCTCGGTGCCACCGAGCTCGAGAAGCGGCTCAAGCGCGAGCCCGACCCCGAGCGGGTGCTGCTGCCGTACATCGTCATCGTCATCGACGAGTTCGCCGACCTGATGAACGTGGCGCAGAACGAGGTCGAGGAGCTGATCCAGCGCCTGGCGCAGAAGTCGCGCGCGGTCGGCATGCACGTCATCCTCGCCACGCAGCGGCCGAGCAGCGAGGTCATCACCGGCATCATCAAGGCGAACCTGCCGTGCCAGATCGCCTTCAAGGTCAACCGGCGCATCGACTCGCGCGTCATCCTCGACGCCAACGGTGCCGAGAAGCTGCTCGGTTTCGGCGACATGCTCTACATGCCGCCCGGCGGCGGGGCGCTGATCCGCGCCCAGGGCACCTTCGTCGCCGACGACGAGATGCAGGCGGTGGTGCGCTTCCTCGAAGAACACGGCCAGGAGCCGCAGTTCGATCACGCGCTGATGCAGACCCAGACCGGGTCGCGCAAGTCGATCGCGGACCGCGACGAACGCTACCGCGAGGCGGTCGAGATCGTGCTGGGCCAGCAGCGTGGCTCGGCAACCCTGCTGCAGCGTGCGCTGGCCGTCGGCTACACGCGCGCCACGCGCCTGCTCGAGCTGATGGAGGAGGACGGCCTGGTCGGCCCGTTCGTCGGATCGAAGTCGCGCGACGTGCTGATGACGCTCGACGAGTACCACGCCCGCGAAGAGCAGATGGAGCAGGCGATGGCCGAACTCGAACAGGCCGAGGCCGATGGCGAGACCGCGGCCGACGCCGCGGGCGGCGACGGCGGGGCCGAGCCCGGCGTGGGTGGTGCGGTCGAAGTGGCGGCGGCCGAAGCTGCTGCGCAGGCGGGCGGCGACGAGCCGGCCGAGGCGACCGAGGCGGCCGAGCCGCCGCCGTTCGAGGTCGGCGATGGCGACGGCCGAGCTGCCGGGGCGTGATGCGAGCTTCCCGACGCCGCCCCAATCGCTTGTGGCTCGCTGCTGCTGTCAGTAGATTCGTGGGGTGTCGTCTGGTGGCGCCGGACGACCTCCGTATGCCCGGGAGGGGCCGATGACCGTGAACACGCTGGGCTCGCACGAACCGGTTCGATCGTCGCGCACCGTCGCGGAGTGGCTGTGGCCATTCCTGCCGATGGCGATCGCGGCCTTCTTCCTGTCGTCGCTGCTGTACTACCACACGCACTACGCCAGCATGGCGGTGCGCACGCCGCTGCAGGTGCTGGTCGCCGAGGTCTACCGCATCTTCGGCCTGGCGCCGTCGTTCCTGTTCTTCCTGCTGGTCGGCACCTGGAGTTCGATCTGGCTCTACACGGGCCAGCTCGAACGCCCGTGGTCGCGCCTCGGGCGACTGTCGGCGATGGCGGTCCTGCTCGGCGTGTTCTTGAACCTCGGCGACGGCGGGGTGGCCCCGGCGGTGCAGAAGGGGGTGCTCGGTGCCTGGATCGCCGGGCAACTGGTCGGTGTGCTGCCGTACTTCCTGTGCCTCGTCTTCGTGCTGCTGGCGACGATCGCCTCGATGCTGCTGGCGACCGACTTCTTCTTCAGCGAGGGCTTCGATCGCCTGCTGCGGTCGCGGCAGGGTGTGCTCGCCGATGAGGCCGGCGTCGAGTCGGCCGTGACCGACCACCTGCGCACGCTCGGTGCGCTGCCGAAGCCGGCGGCGCGTTCGGCGCCGGCGCCGAGTCCGGCCCCGGCCGCGGGTGTGCGCGACGCCAGTGCGCCGCCGCAGTTTGCCGTCGCGATCGAGGCCGAACCCGAAGTGGCGGAGGCCGACGAGCCCGCGCTGTCGCCGCCGCCGCAGGCGGAGCCCGCGACGGAGCGCGAGGTCGACTTGGCACCCGGTGATGGTCGCCGAGGCTCGTACTTCGACCGCCGCCGGGAACGGCTCGAACGTGCCCGGGCGCGCGCCGCCGAGGCTGAGAATGAGGCCGAGAATGAGCAGGCCCCGGTTGCGGCCCGCGACGCGGCCGACACGTGGCTGCCGTCGCCCGAGAGCCAGGAGATCGACAGCGCCGAGTCGAGTTTGGATGTCGCCATGCCGTCGGCGTCGGCGCCGACCAACGCGGCTGCAGCCGCCGACGACCTGGAGCTCGCGGCTCTGCGCGGGGAACTCGAGCAAGACGAAGACGGCCCCGCACCCGAAGGCCGCGCCGTGACCCAGGTGGCCGACGAGGAAGATGCGGACGATGAGGATGCGGCGGCTGCGGAAGACGCTGGCGACCTGAACTTCGTTCCCGTGGCCGCAGGGAATGACGAGCCGACGGCGGACGATGGCGACGCGGACGTGCTCGACCTTGTTGACGGCGACGAGCAGGCGAGCGACGCCGACGACGAGGCGGAGCCAGACGCGCCTGCCGCCGCGGCGGAACCCGCGGCCGGCGAGCGGGCGGTGCCGATCCCGCGGCCCGAGACGCCGCCCGCGTTCGTGGCACACGAGCCGCCGATGTCCAGGCCAGCTCCGGCCCCAGCTCCGGCCCCAGCCCCAGCGCCAGCTCCGGCACCTGGCCGCCAGGGCAACCTGTTCCAGGGCTCCGACGAGGGGCTCGTGCAGGAAGCGATCGAAGTCGTCACCGGTGCTGGCCGCGCCACGGCCGGCCTGCTGCAGCGCAAGCTGCGCATCGACTACCAGGAGGCGCTCGGCCTCATGGCCGAACTGGCCGCCCGCGGCGTGATCGCCCTCGAAGGCGACGCGACCCACGGCCGCGTGTTGTCCTGACTTCGATCTTCGACCCGGTGGTGCGGCGAGGACCAGAAAGTCGCGCCGCCGGCGGCGGCCGCAGCGATCGGCCGCCGCGGCCTTTCGTCCCCAGTTCTCACACGGCTCTCCACAGTTGCTCCACCGGGTGAACGCTTGCGCCGCCGCCCGGCGCCGCTAAGGGAGGCTCGGCGGTACGGCATGGTGGACTTCAAGCAGACCTTCGACGGGCGCGGGGTGCCCCAGAACCTCGAGGCGGAGCGCTCGGTGCTCGGGGCGCTGCTGCTGCATGCCGACACCGTCGGCGACGTGATGTTCTTGAAGCCCGAGGACTTCTACCTCGCGCGCCACCAGGTCATCTTCCAGTCGATCCTCGACGCCTACAACACCAAGCAAGCGACCGACCCGATCGTCGTCGGCGAGGCGCTGTCGCGCGTCGGTCGGCTCGACGAAGCCGGCGGCCACGGCCAGTTGCTCGACCTCATGGAGAGCGTCGTCACCTCGGCCGGTGTCGTCTACCACGCCGAGATCGTGCGCGAGAAGGCGATCCAGCGGCGGTTGCTCGAGACCTGCCTCGACGTCGCCCGGCGCGCCTACGACAACGAATCCGACGCCAAGGACCTGCTCGACGAGGCGGAGCGGCAGATCTTCGAGATCTCGCGCCTCGACAAGAGCGGCGACGCGGTCAGCATCGCCAACGTGCTGCAGTCGACGTTCGAGCGCATCGACCGCCTGCGCGAACGCGAAGGCCGCCTGACCGGGCTCGGCACCGACTTCTACGACTTCGACGACATGACGGGCGGTCTGCAGGCCGGCGAGCTGATCATCGTGGCCGCGCGGCCGTCGATGGGCAAGACGACGTTCGCGCTGAACCTGACCGAACGTGTCGCCAACGGCGGGGCTTCGGTGGCGTTCTTCTCGCTCGAAATGTCGAGCCAGCAGGTCATCCAGAACATGCTCTGCAACCGCGCCCAGATCGACGGCCAGGCGATGCGCAAGGGGCGCATCACCGACCAGCAGTACAAGCGGCTGCAGGACGAGGCGGCGCGGCTCTACGAGACGCCGATCTTCGTCGACGACACCCCCGGCATCTCGATCACCCAGCTGCGCGCCAAGTGCCGCCGGTTGAAACAGCGGCACAACATCAACATGTGCGTCGTCGACTACCTGCAGCTGATGTCCGGTGGCGGCCGCTTCGAGAGCCGCCAGCAGGAGATCTCGGCGATCTCGCGCGGCCTCAAGAGCCTGGCCCGCGAACTTTCGATGCCGGTGATCGCACTCTCGCAGTTGAATCGCGACGTCGAGAACCGCGATGATCACCGGCCGCGGATGAGCGACCTGCGCGAGTCGGGTGCCATCGAGCAGGACGCCGACGTCATCGTCCTGCTGCACCGCGACGACTACTACAAGCCGACCGAGCAGAACGCGGGCCTCGCCCAGATCATCATCGCCAAACAGCGCAACGGCCCGACCGGCGAGGTGGTGCTGCGCTTCTTCCGCGAGTACATGCGATTTGAGAACTACACGCGCAGGGCGGAACCGATGCAGTGAGCAGAGCCCGGCGCGGCATCCCGGTCGCCGCCTGCTCGATTGGCTCGTGCCGATGCTGGTGCTCGCGGCGGCGGTGCCGGCGCAAGAGCAGCCGTCCGTGCTGGGACCCGGGCTCGTCATCGACGAGTCGGTGCGGCAGATGCAGGGCAAGACCGTGCGCGCGATCCAGGTCTACAAGCGCGACCGCGGCGCCGGCCAACTGCTCGACGCCGCCGCGACCGAGTCGTTCGTGCGGTCGCTGCAGACGCGCGTCGGCCAGCCGTTCGAGCAGCGCAAGGTGTCGTCCGACTGCACCAACCTGTGGAACGAGCAGCGGGTGGTCGTCTCGGCGCAGGCGATCGAGGCCGACGGCGAGGTCGTCATCAGCTACTTCGTCGAGTCCGAGGTCGAGGTCTACGACCGCGTCGAGTTCCCCGAGGGACTGGCGCTGTCCGCGGTGACCCGCAACAGCCTGCTCGGCCTCTACCCGGACCGCCAGGTGACCCGCACCGAGGCCGAGGCGATGCGCAAGGTGCTGCTGTCGCGCTACCACCGCGACGGCTACGCATTCTGCAGCGTGACGCTGCGGGAGCTGCCGCTCGGCGACGAGGCCGAAGCGTCGCCGTCGGCGCCGCCGGTGCCAGGCCGCGGCCGCGTTCGCCACCGCCTGCGCTTCGAGGTCGACGAAGGCCCGAAGGTGACCGTGCGCAACCTGGTGTTCCAGGGCAACGCCGCCTACGCCGTCGACCCGATCCTCGGCCTGTTCGGCAGCGACAGCTACCTGCAGCGCGACGCGCGCATGGAGAGTGACCCGCGGCGCGGCTTCATCAGCGGTGGCGCCTACAGCCGCGAGGTGATCGAGGAGGACCTGGACCGGCTGCGCCTGTTCTACCGCAGTCGCGGCTATCTCGACGCCACGGTCGACCTCGCCGACGTCGCCTTCACGCCCGATCGCAGGGAGGTGGACCTGTCGTTCCTCGTCGTCGAAGGCCCGCGCTATCGCATCCGTTCGGTGCGTGTGCAGCACGTCGACGGCAACCGCCAGCCGCTGGCGTCGCCGCCGCGTCACGCGGCCGCCGACATCGAGCAGGTGCTGAAGGTCCAGGCCGGCGAGTTCTACGACCATGACCGGCTGCAGCTCGACGTGCAGGCGATCCAGGACTACTACGGCCGCCGTGGCCACCCGCCGTGGAACTACCCGGGCATGGTCGACGTGCCCGACGCCGGTTGCCGGGTCTTCCCGCCGCAGGAGATCTACACCGACCGGCCCGAGATCGACCTCGTCTTCCAGGTCAGCGAAGGTGTGCCGAAGCAACTGCGCGACGTGCTGATCCGCGGCAATCGCTTCACGCGCGATCACGTGATCCGGCGCAACATCCGCACGCTGCCCGGCGACCGCATCGACATGGTCGAGGTGCAGAAGGCGATGCGCCGCCTGCAGAGCAGCCGCTACTTCCAGAACCCGGTGACGCTGCAAGGCCCGCGGTTGCAGCTCGAACCGGTGGCTGGCCAGCCCGACTACGTCGATCTCGGCATCGACGTCGAGGACGCGCCGACCGGCGAACTGCGGTGGGGCATCGGCATCAGCACCGGCCAGGGGGCGCAGGCGAGCATCACCTTCAACAAGCGCAACTTCGACCTCTGGAAGCCGCCCAGCAGCCTCAACCCGGTCACGGCGATCTCGGAGATCCTCGACAACAAGGCCTTCCACGGTGGCGGCCAGAACCTGGCGATGCTGCTGGCGCCCGGCAGCCGGCAGAGCCAGGCGTCGGTGACCTGGTCGGACCCCGACATCTTCAACGAGTTCTTCGACACCACCGAGCTGCGCGTCAGCGGCTGGCGGCGCATGCGACGGCTGCCGGACGGCTACACCTCGGACGCGCTCGGCGCCGAGGTCGGGCTGTCGCACAACTTCACCGAGCACCTCAACATCGGCATCGCCGCGCGCCACCAGACCGTCGAGGTCGACGCGCTGGCCCAGGATGCGACGCTGCTCGCCTACGAGGCCGAAGGCAACACCGAGCTGCGCACCGTGCGGTTGTCGGCGCGCTACGTCGACTACGACGACTTCATGCGCCCGACCGAGGGGCATGAGGTCTCGGCCTCGGTCGAGACCACCGGCGGCGTCTTCGGCGGTGGGGCCGACCTCAACAAGTTCGTGCACACGGCGCACCTCTACGTGCCCCTGGCCGAGAACGAGATGGGCCACCGCACCGTGCTGCACTTGGAGCACACCTTCGGCGTGGCCGAGGCGTTCGGTGACAGCAACGAGGTGTTCCTGACCGAGCGCTTCTACGTCGGCGGCAACAACCTGCGCGGCTTCCGCTACCGCGGCATCGGCCCGAAGCAGTTCGGCCGCGCCTTTGGCGGCGAGGCGTCGTACACGGCGACCGCCGAGGTCTTCTTCCCGTTGGTGTCGACGCGGCTCGAGGGCCAGATCCGCGATCGCGAACTGCTGCGCTGGCTCGTGTTCACCGACATCGGCCTGCTCGGGCTCGGCATCGACGATCCGACCTTCAACCAGTTGCGCGGCAGCTCGGGCGTCGGCATCCGCATCGAGATCCCGATGCTCGAGATCCCGATCGCGTTCGACATCGGCTGGCCGTGGATGCACGAAGAGAGCGACGATCGGCAGCAGGTCTGGTTCTCGATCTCGAGGTGAACGATGGCCGCGCGTGAACCCTTCTCGCGGCTGTCGCACGAGGTGGTGGTCGACAACCCGTGGCACCGCTACTGCCGCGACCGCTACGTGCAGACCGACGGCAGCGAAGGCACCTACTGGTACGTCGACATGCCGGGCAGTTGCGCCACGATCCCCTGCCACGACGACGGCAGCACGCTGATCCTGCGCGTGCACCGCTACCTGCTCGGCCGCGAGCTGTGGGAGTTCCCGATCGGCGGCATGAAGGCCGGTGAGGAGCCGCTGGTCGTGGCCCAGAAGGAACTGCACGAGGAGGCCGGCGTCACCGCCGCGCGTTGGACGCCGCTCGGCAGCTTCGCGCCCTACAAGGGGGTCTCCACCGAGGTCTGCCACTTCTTCCTGGCCCGCGACCTCACCGTGGTGCAGCAGCAGCTCGAGGCGAGTGAACGGATCACCGTGCACCGGGTGCCGCTGGCGGAGGCGCGGCGGCTGCTCTGCGACCAGGAACCCGGCGACGGCCAGTCGATGGCGGGCTTGCTGCTGCTCGACCGCTGGCTCGCCAAGGGGAACCAGCTGTGACCGGCGCCGACGCCCTCGCGCCGGCGCGGCCGTTCCGCGTCACGGTCTACGCGTCGTCGAGCGAACACATCGACCCGGCCTACATGCAGGTCGCCGAACAACTCGGTCGCCGCATCGCCGACCGTGGTTGGGACCTGGTCTGGGGCGGCGGTCGCTTCGGCCTGATGGGCGCGGTGTCGCGCGGCGCGCGCGCCGCCGGCGGCCGCACCATCGGCGTCATCCTGCAGCAGTTCGTCGACAAGAACGTGCATTGCGAGCAGGCGACCGAGATGGCGACCGTGCACGACATGCGCAGCCGCAAGCGTGGCCTCGACGAGAGCGGCGACGCCTACGTCGCCCTGCCCGGCGGGCTCGGCACGCTCGAGGAACTGCTGGAGATCCTGTCGTTCAAGCAGCTCGGCCTGCACCGCCGGCCGGTCGTCGTGCTCGACGCCCTCGGCTACTGGCAACCGCTGCTGCAGATGCTCGACAAGGGCTTCGCCGAGGGCTTCATCCAGCCGCAGTTCCGCGGCCTCTACGTCGTCGCCGCCGATGCCGACGCCGCGGTGCGCTGCATCGCCGAGGCCCCGCCGTGGTCGCCGGGGGCCATCGCTGCGCGCGGCGGCGGCACCGGCTGACGTCGTGGTGGCGGGGCGCGCCCGCGCTCAACACTGCCGCATGGCGGCGCGGAAGATGTCGCTCGTGCTGAGCAGCCCGATCACCTGGGTGCCGTCGAGCACCGGCACGCGGCGGATGCCGCTCATGCGCATCAGGTTGATGCAGTCGCGCACGTTCGCCTGCGCCGGCACGCAGATCGCCGGCCTGGTCATCACGTCACCGACGTGCAGTTGATCGAGCACCGCCGGGTCCTGGCTGCCGAGCAGATTGACGATGTCCTTGCTGGTGACGATGCCCGGCAGGTCCTCCGCGTGTTCGCCCTTGACGAGCAAGGCGCGGATGCCGTGCTCCGCCATGCGGGCCGCGGCGGCGCGCAGGTTCTCGTGGGAGGTCGCCCACTGGAGTTTGACGTTCATGATCTCGCGGGCACGGATCTTCTGCAGGTCACAGGTCATGGCAGTGGTTCGAGGATGATCTCGTTCTGGTCGGGGTCCCAACGCAGGCAGATGTGCTGCGCGGGCTCGGTGAAGAGCCGTTCGCGCTCGCCGAAGACGACGCGCACGCCGGCGTGGATGGTGTCGGTGATCTCGATGCGCGCCTGCTGCAGCAGCTCGCGCTGGCGTTGGCGGATGCGCAGTTGCTCCTGCAGCACCGGGTCCTGCAGCTTGACGGCAGTGCGCAGGTTCTTGCCGCCACCGGCGCGCTCGTTGCCGCGCGCCCGCAGTTGGGCGCGGGCGCCGAGCTTCTGGTCGGCCAGCGTACCCTTCAGCAGCGCCGCGCTCTCGTCGAGCACGTCACCGACGACGAAGCGCGTGACGGCGCCGACCGGGGTGCCGGCGGTGCGCACGGTGATGCAGGTGCGGGCGCGGGTCTCGCCACCGAACACCGTGCCGCGGCCCTTGTGCAGCAGCACGCTGTCGGCGGTCAGCCGGCAGTGGGCGGCCTGGTCGCCGATGGTGATGGCGGTCTTGGCTTCGATGGTGGCGTTGGTGGCGTGGCGGCACGACACGGCGGCGCCGGCCTCGACACGGCTGTCGGGCCCCTGCACGCCCTGATCGACGCGCACCGAACCGCCGGCCTTGACGATGCCGTCGAGCACCGCGCCGGCGATCTGCACGTCGTCGCTGGCGCTGACGGTGAAGCCGGAGTGCACGTCGCCGCGCACCGCCAGCGAGCCTTCGCTGTGCAGGTTGCCGCTGTGGTAGTCGACGTCGCCCGCGTGCGTGTACAGCGGCACCACGTCGACGTGGCGGGCGTCGTGCGACAACACGCCGTTGCGGGTGCCGAACAGCTCACCGCCGGTGAGGCGAACGCCAGGGCCGATGCGCAGCCTTGCCTCCTTGCCGGGGCGAGGCGTGGTGGTCGTGCCGCGCACGCTGGTGCCGGGCTTGCCGGCTGTCGGCGGCACGATGCGGCCGATGCGCTGGTCGGCGCGCACCTGGCACAAGAAGTTGCGTTCGCGGTAGTCGATGGCGCCGGACGCCAGGTGGTGGCCGATCTCGAACGCCGCCGGCAGGTCGATCTCGAGGCGACCGTCGACGCCGTCTTCGCCGCGTTCGCCATGCGCTACCGTGGCGTGGCCCTGGAAGCCCGGATCCGCGAGCCGCACGCCGAGCGAGGCGACCACCTCGGTGGCGACGCCGAACACGATGCCGTGGTCGCGCAGCTCCTGCTCGAGCGCCGCCGGCGTCGACGCCGGACCCGGGATCACCGCCACGTCGGCGGTGAGTCCGTCGCCCGAGACGGTGATGCGGATGCGGCTCACGTTCCGCTATCGGCAGCCGCGGGGTGATGGCTGTGCCCGACCTGCGGCCCGCGGCATCGGTGGCAAGGCCGCGTCCGACGGCCTCGGGGAGAGCGTTCACGCCGGAGCCCCTCGTGGTCGATGAGGGGGGCGATGGAAACCGCCACCTCCAGCCTGTCGCGGTTGTTCGCCCGGCTGATCGCCGAGCGCAAGATCGAACTGCCGCCGATGCCGGGCACGGCCGCGGAGGTGATGAACCTCTGTCAGCAGGAGACCACCGACGCCGCCAAGCTGTCGGCGGTGATCCATAGTGACCAGACCATCGCCTCGAACGTGCTGCGCGTCGCCAACTCGGCGGCCTACGCCGGGCAGGTGCCGTGCGCGTCGCTGCAGCAGGCGGTCAGCCGGCTCGGCCTGCAGCTGATCACCGAGATCGCCATGGCCGTGTCGGTGCGCGGCCGCATGTTCGCCAACGCCGAATGCGCCGAGCTGCTGGCGGCGCTCTGGAAGCACTCGGTGTTGACCGGGTTCTTCACCAAGGAGATCGCAAGGGCGCGTCGGCGCAACGTCGAGATCGCGTTCTTGTGCGGGCTGCTGCACGACGTCGGCAAGGCCGTGCTCGTCAACAGCGTCGACCGCGTGCTCGGCAAGAACAGGCTCGAGCTGCCGGTCAGCGAGCTGCTGTCGGCGCTCGACGAACAGCACGTCGCCGCCGGCGCGCTGCTGGCCAAGGAGTGGAAGCTGCCGGAGCAGGTCGACGAGGCGATCCAGTGCCACCACGCCTACGCCAGCGCCAAGCGCTTCGGCGACATGGCGATGACGGTCAACCTCGCCGACTCGCTGGCGCACCTGACGGCGCCGACGCTGTTGCAGGAGGCGCCGAGCGAGGAGCAGATCCGCGGCCACGAGGTGCTGGTCGGGCTCAACCTCTATCCGGACCAGGTCGAAGCGCTGCTGCGGTTGCGCGAGCGCGCGCTGGCGGTCACCGAGGGCATGCAATGAGCTCGGTCGAGAACTGGGACGTCATCGTGATCGGCAGCGGGCCGGCGGGCCAGAAGGCGGCGGTGCAGGCGGCCAAGGTCGGCAAGCGGGTCTGCATCGTCGAACGCGAGATCGGCGTCGGCGGCGCCTGTGTGCATCGCGGCACCATCCCGAGCAAGACGCTGCGCGAGACCGCCGTGCACATGACGCAGCTGCGCAGCCGCATCGGCCGCCACGTCAAGTTCGAGATCCCGCCCGACCTGCAGCTCGCCAGCCTGATGGATCGCATGCAGGGCGTGGTGACCGCGCACGTCGAGTACCAGACGCGGCAGATGGTCGGCAACGGCATCGAACAGGTGCACGGCCGCGCCCGCTTCCTCGACCCGCACACCATCGTGGTGCAGGAGATCCGCGGTCCAGGGCGGCACCTGCGTGGCGAGGTGTTGGTCATCGCCGCCGGCTCGCGGCCTCGCACACCTCCCGGCATCCCGGTCGACCACGAGAACATCTACGACAGCGACTCGATCCTGAGCATGGCCTACCTGCCACGCTCGCTGGCGGTGCTCGGCGGCGGCGTCATCGCCTCCGAGTACGCGACGATCTTCGCCGCGCTCGGGGTCGCCGTGACCATCGTCGACCGCGCGCCGCGTCCGCTGGCGTTCCTCGACCGCGAGATCCTCGATCGTTTCGTCGAGGCCTTCGAGATCCAGCCCGGCTGCGCCTTCCTCGGTGGCGCCGTGGTGCAGAGCGTGGCTTGGAACGGCATCGACGGCGTGGTGACGAAGCTCGACAACGGTTGGGAGCTCAAGACCGAGAAGGTGCTGTGCGCGCTCGGTCGCGTCGCCAACGTCGAGGACCTGGCGATCGAGAAGGCCGGGCTCGCGGTCAACGACCGCGGCCACCTGCCGGTCGACGCCGATTGCCGCACCGCCGTGCCGCACATCTACGCCGCCGGCGACGTCATCGGCCCACCGTCGTTGGCGTCGGCATCGATGGACCAGGGCCGCCGCGCCATGCGCGCAGCGTTCGACCTGCCGACGGCTCCCGGCAGCGACCTGATCCCGACCGGCATCTACACGATCCCGGAGATCGCGTGTGTCGGCGTCACCGAGGCCGAAGCGGCCAAGCGTGGCCCCGTCGTCGTCGGCCGGGCGAACTTCGCCGAGCTCGCGCGCGGCCAGATCGCCGGTTGCCCCGACGGCATTCTCAAGCTCGTGATGGAGCCGACGTCCCGCCGCCTGCTCGGCTGCCAGATCGTCGGCGAAGGCGCGACCGAGCTCGTGCACTTGGCGCAGATGGCGATGATGACGGGCAGCGACGTGTCGATGTTCGTCGAACGCATCTTCAACTTCCCGACGCTCGCCGAGGGTTATCGTGTGGCCGCGCTCGATGCGCTCGAGAAGCTCGGCGCCGCCCAACCCGTCGCCGGCTGAGCCGGGGCGAGCAGCTCGCGGAACCACCAGAAGCCGGTGTCGGAGCGCAGCAGTTCGCCGGGTGCGCGTTCGGCTGTGTGCAGCATGAACACCGGTTCACCGCCGAAACGAACGCCGTCGACGCCACAACGCCGCGGCAGGTCGCCGAGGCCGCCGAGGTGGGCTTGCCCGACGACGACCACGAGCAGGCGGCCATGGCAGGCGTCGAGCGCGCCGCGCACCGAAGCCGCCATGACCTCGTCGCGGGCGGCCAGCGGCAGCCGCGGCGTCGGTTCGAGCGCATGCACCGGGGCGCCGTGTTCGCGGGCGAACTGCAGCAGCGAGAGGTAGTGATCGGCGTCGACGTCGGTGGCGTCGAGCCAGCTCTCCGGCCAGCGGGCGGCGACGCGCGCGCGCAAGGTCGAGAGGTCGTGGCGACCGCGCAGGTAGTCCTGCACGGCGCCTTCGTCGGCGGTGCCGATCGCCTCGAGCAGCAGCGCCAACCGTACGCCTCGTTGGGCCAGCGCGGCGAGCAGCTCGAGTTGCAGCCGGTGCAGCGCCCGGCTCTGGTGGTGATCCCCGAGCCACAACACGCGCGCCTTGGTGATGTCGTCGAGCTGCGCCGCCAGCGTGCTGCCGGCGACGAAGCGGCTGCCGGCGGCGGCGGTGAACGCCGCGTGGTAGTCGGCGAGGTCGAACGCCGGGGGCTGTTGCCAGGCGAAGCGTCGGGGACTGCAGCTGGCGAGGCCCACGGTCAGGCCGAGGAGCACGGACCCGATGGTGACGCTGGCGGTGGGGCGGGGCATGATGCAGGGCCCAAACTCCCCTTCGAAGCCATGAAGCGCAAGGTCGGTGTCGTGCTCTCCGGTTGTGGGTTCCTCGACGGCTCCGAGATCCACGAGGCCGTGCTGACGATGTTGCACCTCGACGCCGCCGACGTCGAGGTGGTCTGCCTGGCGCCGCGCGGCGCCCAGCGTGACGTCGTCGACCACGAGCACAAGCAGCCGGCGGCCGGCGAGCAGCGCGACGTGCTGCGCGAGGCGGCGCGCATCGCCCGCGGTCGCATCCGCGAGCTCGACCCGGTCGTGGCCACGGAACTCGACGCGGTGGTGTTCCCGGGCGGCTACGGCGCCGCCAAGAACCTCTGTGACTTCGCCGCCAGGGGCGCCGCGGCGGTGGCCAGGCCCGAGGTCGCCGACCTGCTGCGGCGAATGCACGCCGCCAAGAAGCCGATCGGCGCCGTCTGCATCGCGCCGGCGTTGATCGCCTGCGTGCTCGGCAAGTCGGCGCGGCCCGTGCTGACGATCGGCGACGACGCCGGCACGGCGAAGCTGCTCGCTGCGATGGGGGCGACGCACCAGTCGGCTGCGGTCACCGAGTGTGTCGTCGACCGCGCGAACCGCATCGTGTCGACGCCGGCCTACATGTACGACGCCCGCCTGCGCGACGTCAGCGCCGGCATCCAGAAGCTCGTCGCCGCGCTCGTCGGGATGATGGCCGAGCGTGAAGCGGGGGCGCGCGCATGAAGACCGACCTGAAGGGCCGCCGTTGCCTCGTCACCGGCGGTGGTTCGGGCATCGGCAGAGGCATCGCCGCCTGCCTCGTCGCGCGCGGCGCCGCGGTGGCGGTGCTCGGCCGCCGCCGCCAGCCGCTGCAGGGCACGGTCGCGGCCCTGTCCGGTGGCCGCGCCAAGGTGGTCGCGGTCGTCGGCGACATCGGCGACGAAGTCGGGGTGCGCCGCGCCGTGGCGCGCGCCGCGAAGGCGCTCGGTGGCCTCGACGTGCTCGTCAACAACGCCGGCGTCGGCGGCCCGAACGGTTGTGCCGTTGCCGGTCCCGAACGTTGGCACGAGATCGTGCGCACCAACCTCGACGGCACGTTCTTCGCCACCCGCGCCGCGCTGCCGCACCTCGGCGACGGCGGCCGCATCGTCAACATCAGCTCCGTGCTCGGCCGCTTCGGCGTGCCCGGCTACACCGCCTACTGCGCGAGCAAGCACGGCGTGATCGGTCTGACCAAGGCGCTGGCGCTCGAGCTCGCGCCGCGGCGCATCACCGTCAACGCCGTGTGCCCGGGCTGGACCGACACCGACATGGCACAGAGCGGCCTCTTGGCGCTGGCGAATGCGCTGCAGCTCGACGTCGCCACGGCGACGCGGCAGGCGATGGCGGCGGTGCCGCTGGGGCGCATGCTCGAGCCCGAGGAGATCGGCGAGCTGGTGGCGTGGTTGTGTTCGCCTGCTGCGGCTGGCATGACCGGGCAGGCCATCAGCCACTGCGGCGGTCAGGTCATGTGGTGAACGGTCCCGAACCGGGACCGACGAAGGCACCGTGCCATCGACGCGCCGTGCCGACCTGCGGTGCCGGCGGCGACCTGGCCGTGGCGCGGGGTAGGGTTTCCGGTCGGAGCGATCTCCGGCGGCGACCCAGCCATGAAGATCCGTTGCCACCATCCAGCCCTGCTCGCGGCGGCCGCGCTCGCCGCCTGCGCCACCGGCCCGCGCGACTGGCGCGAAGTGCAGCGCGAACGCCTCGAACGGGCGCATCATGACGTGTCGTTGGACGAGGCGCTGCGCCTCGCCATCCTGAACGCACCGGCCGGCTCGACCGCAGCGCCCGTTCGTACGCCGCCGCCCGTCGTGCCGCCGCCGCAGGAGCCGCGTCGCCACATCGACCAGCAGGAGCCACCGCGGCCCGGCACCGGCCCGCGGTCGTTCCGCTCGCCGCTGCAGCCGCTGCAGGTCACGGCCGACTACGGCATCGGCCGCGCCGGGGCGAACGTGCACGGCGCGCGCTACGACGACCGGACCGACGCGCAGTTCGTGCGGGTCGCAGTGGACGCCGGCAACGGCGCCGCGCTGCACGCCGACCTCGTCAGCACCGACGGGGACCTGTTCGCCGACGTGCGGCACAACGACGGCGTCGATCCGGCCTGGGCCGACGCCGGCCTGTTCGAACTCGACGTCTTCCCGCACCACCGCTTCGACACCGGCTACGGCGCCGTGCGCGTCGGCGCCTTCGTCGACTGGCTGCGCCTCGACCACGAACCGTCGCAGGTGACGCGCGACTGGCTCGGCATCGGCCCGCGGCTCGCGTGGCAACCGGAGCTGCGCCTGCTCGGCGATGGCGACCGCGCGCTCGACCTATACCTGCGCGCGGCCGGCGACGTCGGCGCCACCTGGTTCCGCGAACACTATCGCGGCGGTGCCGACGGCGACCTGACCTGGCGCTGGGGTGGTGAGATCGGCGCCGGCCTGCGGCTCGGTCTCGGCCGCGCCCACGCCGAGCTCGGGGCGCGCTTCCGCCAGAGCAACGTGCAGGACCTCGACGGCGAGCTGTTCGGGGCCCACTCGCGCAGTTCGTTCGGCAGCGAGCAGATCTACTTCGGTTTCGGCCTGCGCTACTAGGCGTCCCTGGTGGCCTGCGCCGCCCCGCTGCGGCGTCACGGCGTCACGGCGTCACGGCGTCACGGCGTCGCGGTGAACAGGTTGACGAACGGGTTCGAGGCCACGAACGACGTCAGCGTCGGGTCGACCGTCAGCACCTGGCTGTAGAAGAACACGCCGATCGCGGAGGGAACGGACGGCGCCGTGAACGGCAGCACGTCGACGCCGAGCGCATTCGTCGAGCCGCCGAGCACGCCGACGTTGCCGCCGATGCTCAGCGTCGGCAGGCCGGGCACCGCGAGCGGGCCGGCGTCGTCGCCGATCGCCAGCAGGTACGGCCACGGTCCGACCGGTGTCGTCACCGTCAAAGTCATCGGCGCGCCCTGTGCCGCCTGCTCGGGGAGCATCGACAGCGTGGCGTCGGCGGGCGGCAGCACCGATTCGCCGAGCTCGATGTCGTCGATCGCCCAGCCGCCGAGCTCGAGGCCGCCGTCGCTGGTCAGGTGCCACTCGATCTGCACCGACGGGTTGTCGTCGGCCATCGGGATCACGTACTCGACCGTCTGCCAGCCGGCGTCGACGGTGTGGCCGCTCTGCTGGTTGCGCCACACCTGGACGCCGTTCACCAGCACGGTGGCGTGGTCGTAGGCGGCCTCCTCGACCGACAGCCAGCGCTGGAAGCGCAGCCGCACGCCCTGGCGCCCCGAGCAGTCGATGACCGGCGAACGCAGGTAGTTGTCGACGTTGGCGGCGTAGGCGCCGTTGAACGTGCTGTTGCCGAGGTCGTTGGCCCAGCAGTTGGCGCCCGAGAACGCGCTCGCCGGGTCCTGCCAGGCGACGCCGTAGCTGCTGCCCGACTTGCCGGCGGGCGTGCCGAGCTGCCAGTCGTCCTGCGTCGCGTTCATGTCGTGCGTCCAGCCCGCGGCGCCGCTCTCGAGGTCGTCGGCCCAGAAGGCGGCGAAGCTGCCGGCCGCGACCGCATAGCTGTACTCGCCGCTTCCGGGCAAGCGGGCGATGAAGCCCGAGCTGTGTTCGACCTCGATGTGGTAGCTGACGGCGCCCAGTTCGCGGCCGGGCAGCATGGCCACGAACGTGTCGGCGGCGCCGTTCGGGTGCATGTTGCGCACCTGGAAACCCTGGCCGGCGTCGAAGTGGAGCCGCACGGCGGCCAGCGTGCCGGTGTTGGCGGCGGCGGTCGTGGTGACGATGCGCGGCACGCGCGGCGCGTCGGTATTGGCGAGCGGCGTGTGCGCGGCCCAGGCCGGCTGCAGGCCCGGATAGGGCAGGCCCTTCTCGATCGCGGCGGCCGACAACTCGGCGAAGTGCGGCACGCCGTTGGTCAGGTTGCCGTCGTCGTCATCGGCGAGGAACACCTCGCGCACGGCGTCGGCCTGGTTGAACGCGTTGGCGACGATCGAACCGACCACGGTCTCGTTCGAGATCTGGATCGCGGCCACGGTGCCGTAGGTGGCGCGCAGGTTCTCGCGGTAGCGCCAGGCGAAGCCCATCCAGACCTGGCCGGCGGCGTGCACCTGCGTCTGCGTGCCGTACATCGTCGTATTGTCGCCGCTGCGCAGCGGCACACCCGCGGTGTGGAAGCCCGAGCCGAGGTTCGGGCTGTCGACCAGGTACATGCCGAGCAGGTCGCCCCAGCCTTCGCTGAGCCCGTCGCCGGGCGCGTTGCTGATGCTGCCGTAGCGGTCGTCGAGACCGTGGCCCCATTCGTGCACGATGACGGTGCTGAAGGCGGTGTTCGCGCAGCTGCCGCCCGCCAGATAGAAGTTGATCGTATTGCCGGTGTAGTAGGCGTTGCAGGTCGAGTTGATGTTCACCGTCGGCACGCAGGCGTCGGCGACGTCGAGCTGCGGCGAGTTGCCGAGGATCGAGCGCGCCCACTCGTTGGCGGTGTCGACCCAGTAGCTCGTATTGGTGTGCGCGCTCTCGTCGGCGGTGGCGGTGCTGGCCAGCAGCTGGATCGTCGTCGGCACGCCGGGGTTGACCAGGAACGTGCCGGTCGGGCCGCTGCCGCCCTGCATCGCTGCATGGTGGCGGCCGTCGAGCGCGCCGACCGGGATGTTGACCGCGGCGGCGATGTCGATCGTGAACTGGCCGAACTCGTCGGTGGTGACGGTGCCGACACCGGGCACGTCGAGCACGAGCCCCGGCAGCGGCGTGTTGACGAGCGCGTCGTAGGCGTCGATGCCGGTGTTGGTCCAGCCCATGACGGTGACGGTGGTCAGCACGGGCGGCGCGGCCTCGGCGGTGCCGGTGCGGGCGTTGTGGGTGTTGACGGTGCAGGCGGGCAGGCCGCACTCGTGCTTGTCGCTGACGAAGGTCAGCACGGCGC
>JAEUHT010000019.1 GCA_016793265.1 Planctomycetota bacterium | reverse complement strand
CAGCGCCGGCCCGGCCAGTTCGCGCCGCAGCGTGCGGCCGCTGGTGGCATCGACCCACTCGCGGTTGTCGCCGCCGGCCGAGGACTCGGCCAGCTCGGCCACGACGTGGGCCTCACCGTCGAGCACGACGCGGCGCGAACGGGTGCCGTCGCAGCTGCGCGTGACGAGCTCCTCCCCGGCCGGGTCGAACATGACCACCGGCCCCACCACGTTCTGCTGGCAGCGCGCCAGCGTGCGCGCGAGCAGCGGGAAGGTCGCCTGCTCGCTCCAGGGCAGCTCCCGTTCGCGGCGGCCCTTGCCGTCGACGCGCAGCACACGCAAGCGATCGCCGAGGCAGGTGGCTTCGAGGATGCGCTCCTCGAGCGCACGCTCGGCCTGCGGCAGCGGTTCGCCGGCGAACGTGCGCACGGTGGCGAGCGTCGAGTCGCCGATGCGTTCGCGGAAGTAGCACGTGCGCGGCCGGCCGCCGGCATCGGCGGTGCACAACGACGTCACCTGGTAGCGGCGCCGCCCCTGCACGAACTCGAACTCCTCGCTGACGGTGACGGAGCCGTCGGCGGCCGGCGTCACCGTGCTGTGCAGCCAGCCGACCGATTGGCCGCGCGCGTCGTGCAGCACGAACCAGGCGTCCGCGGCCGGCAGTGCGGCGGCCAAGGAACGTTCCTGGCGCACCCCGCGGCGCACCGCCAGCACCTGGGCCCGGCTGACGCCGACGGTGGCGCCGGCGTCGAGTTCGATCTCGACGTAGCCGTCGACTTCGGTGGTGACGCGGCCCTCCAACACGTCGCCGTTCTTGAGTTCGACGACGTCGATCGAGCGCCGCGCCGCGGCCGGCGCCGGCGGCGACGGGTCCTGGCAGGCGAGCAGCAACAGCGGTAGCAGGGCGTTCATCACGGGGGGAGGACTCCGCCGCCGCTATCGAACCGCCGATGGCACCGGCTTTAGCCGACTGTCGAACTTCCCGACGGCCGCAGCAGCGGCCGCCAGCCGAACCAGGCGAACAGGATCGTGAACGCCGCGACGGGCAGCACGAGCCAGAGCCCGGACACGCCGAGCAGGTCGCCCCAGAACCGCCACCACAGGTGCCGGGCGCAGCGGTCCTCGAAGCGCTGCGGTGCCAGCCCCTGCGCCGGGGTCGCGGCGGCGATGCCGAACAGCGCTTCGATGGTGGCGGTGGAGCCGTCGTTCGGCTGGCCGGTCGCGAGCTCGAAGCCGCCGACGTGCGACTGCAGCGCGTAGCGCCAGTTGGCCACGAACGGTGAGTAGCGCGGGGCCCAGCCGGTGACGTCGGCGGCGTCGACCCGGGCCGCGGCCGCGGCATCGAGGCGGCCGGCGGCGACGTCGTGATCGAGCTGAGCCTGCACGGCCTGCGCGGCGAGCTGCAGCACACCGCGCACCGGCGCCACCACGCTGGTGACGTTCGCGAACAAGCCGAGCCCGCACAGGCACAGCCACGTTCGTGGCCAACGCCGCCACGGCAGCGCCTGCGGCAACACCAGCGCCAGCAGCGCCACGACGCCCGGCGTCACGTAGCGCACCGACCAGCACTGCCCGCCCTGCCAGCCGCGCGCGGCGGCGAACATCAGCACCGGCGTCAGGAACAGCGTCCACGCCAACCAGCGTTGCTGCGGCACGGCGCGGCGGCGGAACGCGAGCGGCAGCGCCAGCCAGAGCAGCGGCGAGCACCACAGGATGCCGCGGCCGGCGCCGAGCAGGATCTTCGGCAGGCCGCTCCAGATCGGCTGGTCGAACCAGTCGTCGGCCTTCGGATAGCCGGTGACCAGCGGGTCGCCGAAGCGCTGCCAGTTGACGAGCAGCAGCAGCGCCGCGAACGGCAGGCCGCCGGCGGCGAAGGCGGCGAGGCCGCGCCAATCGCGACGCCGACGGCACGCCAGCACCAGCGCCAACAGCGCCGCCAGCACCACGAACGCCGTCTGGTAGCGCAGCAGCACGGCGGCGCCGGCGACGGCACCGGCCGCAAAGGCCCTGCCGGTTGCGGCGGCCCCGTCCGGCTTCGGCACGACCAGCAGCAGCAAGGCGACCATCAGCGTGAGGCCCGGTCCGTCGGAGAGCTGTTCGCGACCGAGCGCGAAGCACTGCGTCGCCAGCACGATCGCCAGCGCCGTGCGGGCAGCGTCGGCGCGGCCGGCGCCGAGCCGCTGGGCCAGCAGCAGCAGCAGCAGCGTGGTGGTCGCCAGACACGCGGGCGGCAGCAACACCGCGATCACCGATTGTGTCACCACCGGCGTCGCGCTGATGAAGTCCAAGCGGTGCACCAGGTCCCGGTCGTCGCTGCCGGGCGCGATGCGGTCGCGGAAGGCCGCTTCGAGTCCCGGCGCCATGGCGCCGAGCCCTTCGCCGAGCGCGACGAACGGCACCAGGAGCCACAGGTGGCCGACCGGATACCAGACGTAGGCGAGGCCGTTGCTGCCGATCTTGCCGTCCTTGCGCGCGCCCTCTGCCTCGTGGGCGTGGATCCACGCCGCCGCGGCGATCTCGGCCGGCGACGTCGCGCCCTGTTCGGGCAGCCGCAGACCGCTGTCGCCGCGCATGACCAACGCCCGTGCCGCCTGCATCGTGAACGCCGCGTCGGTGGTCTCGAAGTCGCCGTGCGCGACGGCGGCGAAGCCGCAGAACACCGCGAGCCACGCGGCCAGCAGGCGCCACCGGGTGCGGTTCGGCTGCATGTTCACTCCGCCGGGGCCGCGGCGGCGACGACCCAGCGCAGGTAGGCCGGCAGACCGTCGGCGACGTCGAATACCAGCAGTTCGGGCACCTGGTACGGATGCAGCTCCGGCAGTCGTCGCTGCAGCGCCGGCACCTGCGCACGGGTGGTCTTGATCACCAGCAGCACCTCGTCGGCGACGTCGACCTCGCCCTGCCAACGGAAGAACGAACGAACCCCGGGCACCACGTTGACGCAGGCCACCAGCCGTTCGCCGACGAGCGCCTTCGCCAGGGTCTCGGCGACCGCGCCCGGCGCGGTGCAGAGCGCGACGATGACGCCGGTCGTCACTTGCCGCGCGCCAGCCGTTCGGCCAGCGCCGGGTGCAGACCGGCGGCGAGGATCTTCGCCTGCGTGCGGCGGAAGTCGTACGGCACGCGGTGGATCTCGACCTGGTCGCCGTCCACCACCGCGAAGCTCGCGCGCGGGTCGCCGTCGCGCGGCTGGCCGACGCTGCCGACGTTGACGATGCACGGGCCGCGCAGCCGGAACACACGCTGCTCGTCGGTCGCCTGGGTGAAGCGGAAGTCGGGGCCGTGTACGCCGGGCCAATGCGTGTGGCCGACGAAGCACGGCCGATCGAGCAGGCTGAACAAGCTGGCCATCTTGTCCGGTTCGAGGAAGCCGTCGCTCTTGAGCACGTACTCCATCACCGGGTCGCGCGGCGAGCCGTGGCAGAACGAGAAGCCGTGGTCCTCCTTGCGCTCCGGCAAGGTGCGCAAGAACTCCCACGCCGCGCGGCGGCGCGGGCGCCAGAACGAGGGCCGCAGCTGGTTGCGCGTGAAGAACAACGCTTCGCGCGCCAGCGGATTGAAGTCGTCGAGCTCGTGGAACAGCCCCCAGTCGTGGTTGCCGAGGATGGTCCACTTGCAGCGCTGCATCACCAGCAGCGTCACCGGCAGCGGGTCGGCGCCATAGCCGACGATGTCGCCGAGGCACATCACCTCACGCACCCCCAGCTCGTCGATGCGCGCGAACACGGCGGCGACGGCCTCCGCGTTGCTGTGCAGATCGGAGATGAGGGCGAAGCGGCTCAACGGCGCCTCGCCGCGTCGCCGAGCGCCGTCGCCACCGCGGCTTCGATCGCCGCCTCCGCCTGTTGCAGCGGCATGTTCATGGTGGCACCGGCCGCCTTCTTGTGGCCGCCGCCGCCGAACGTCGCCGCGATCGCCTGCACGTCGATGTCGCGGCGCGCACGCAGCGAGCACTTGACGTTGCCGTCGTAGCGCTCCTTGAGCAGCGCCACCACCTCGACGCCGTCGAGCGAGCGCAGTGGGTCGAGCACGGCGTCGGTGTCGAAGTCGATGCGCGCGGCTCGCTCCATCAGCGCCTTGTCCATCGCGCACAGCGCGAGGCGGTTGTCGAGCAGCAGCCGATGCCGGGCCAGCAGCGCCGCGAGCAGCTGCGCCGACTCCGGGTGATTCTGGCGGTAGAGGTTGTCGTAGATCAGGCTGCCATCGACGCCGGCGGCGACCAGTTCGCCCGCCATGGCGAACACCTCGGCATCGGCGTTGGAGTAGCGGAACCAGCCGGTGTCGGCGATCAACGACAGGAACACGCCTTCGGCGGCGGCCGGCGACAGCGGCTGGCCGAGTTCGCGATAGAGGCGCCGCACCAGGGCGCCGGTCGCCGCCGCGGTGGCGTCGACGAAGCAGGCGGTGCCGTCGCCGTGTTCGCTGCCGACATGGTGGTCGATCACGCCGATCGGCTTGCCGCTGGCGAGCAACCGCTGGCCGAGCGCCCCGACGCGCGAGATCTGCGAGCAGTCGAGCAGCACCACGGCATCGAACTCCGGCAGCTCGTCGTCGCCACGGGCGTGCCCGAACGGCGTGTGGCGGCGCAGGAAGTCGAACGCCTTGCCGATCGGGTCGGGATTGACGATGTGCACCTGCTTGCCGAGCGCACGCAGCAGGTGGAACAGCGCAACCTGGGCGCCGAGGCAGTCACCATCGGGGTTCTCGTGCCCCGTGAGCAGGAAGGCGCGTTGGCGCTGCAGGAAGTCCAGGAACGTCGTCAAAGGCGGTGCCGGGGGCGCCGCACTGTACGGCCGGCCGCGCGGGGGCTCAACCTACAGGGTCGCGACGGCGGCGGACTTCGTGCCGAACCGACGCCCGGCGCAGTAGGTCGCCAGCACGGGCGCCTCGCCATACACCAGCGCCTCGACGCTGGCGGCGGCGCTGTTGGCCGCCGGCAGCAGGCAGAAGTCGGCGCGACCACCACGGCCGAGACGACCGAGGCGCGGCAGGTCGAGCGCGCGGCCTCCGTTCGTGGTCGCCAGCTGCAACAGCTGCGTCGGCCCGAGCGACGGCCACAAACGCGCGGCGCGGCGCAGTTCGTCGAGCATCGACCAGCTCGGGTTGCTGGCGCGCGAATCGGTGCCAAGGGCGACCGGGATGCCGGCCGCGAGCCAGCGTGGCACCGGCGGAGCCGCACGCTGGAAGTACTCGATGGTGCCGGGGCAGACGACGATGGCGACCCCCGCGCTGGCGAGGCGCGTCACGTCCCCACGTTCGAGCTCCTGGCAGTGCACGAGCAGCGTCGTCGGCCGCAGCACACCGAGCCGTTCGAGCCATTTCACAGCGCCGACGCCCGGGGCGCGGAAGGCCGCAGGCAGCCGCCCGAGCGACGCCAGCAGCTCGGCGAACGGCCCCGTGCCCGAACGCAGGAACTGCTGCTCCTCGGGCACCTCGGCACAGTGGATGGCGAGGTGGCGCGATCGCGACGCAGCCGCGCGGAACAGCGCGGGGGACACCGAATACGGCGCGTGCGGCGACAGACCGACGGCGAGTGCGCCTGCGGGCCTGAGCGCGCGTTCGTGCACGAGCGCGCGCGCGGCCGTGGCAGCGAGGTGGAAGCCGGTGAGCTCGCGATACTGACGGCCGGCCAGCGGCGAACGCGACAACGGGGCGAAGGCGCGGCCGGTGGCGTCGATGTCGCCGACGGCGGTGGTGCCCGACTGCAGCAGACCGCGGATCGCCGTGCGCGTCGCCGCCACTTCCGCGGCGGCCGGCAGCGTGGCGCGACGCGCCATCACCGCCCCGAGCCACGGCACGAAGCGGCGCGGAGCTCCGGGCACGACATCGATGTGCAGGTGGCAGTGCGCATCGACGAGACCGGGGATCACGCAGACATCGCGCACGGGACCGCGGCTGCGGCGCACGCGGCGCAGGCAGCCACGTTCGTCCCAGCACAGCTCGGCGTGTTCGAGCGTGTGTTCGCCCAGTACGACAAAACGGGCGGCGAGGCTGCCACCCGTCGCCTGGCGTGTCATCGACAGCCTGACGCCGCAGGGCGCAGATCAACGCTGAGCCGGGTCGCCCCGCGGGCGAGCCGGCAGCGGCGACGACGCAGCGGGGCCCGTTGCTCCGATCGCTCGGTTGATCGGTCCCGCGTTGCGGCGTCCTGGTGAACGCTGAGCCGGGTCGCCCCGCGGGCGAGCCGGCTCACGACTGGCCGTAGACGCGCAGCGCGCGCACGATCACGTTCGGGAACGTGGCGCGGTTGTAGGTCAGGCTGAAGCGGAAGCCGGTGACCGAATCGAGGCTGATGCCGGGACCGGCGCCGTTGCCGATGCCTTCGCGCCACTCGCCCTCGGAACCTTCGATCGGCTCGGTGCCGGACTGGTTGAGGTTCGCGCCCTGGAACTTGATGACCACCGGGTGGGTCAACAGGTCGTTCGCCTTGCTGGTGCCGGCTGCGCCCGAGTCCGTGTAGGTCACGACCTGCGTACCATCGCCGTAGAGGTCGACGTCGAGCTCGTAGCGCAGCCAGGTCGGCGGGAACAGCAGACCGGTGCCGCGCCAAGTCGAGATGTCGCCCGAGATGTCGTCGCGGTCGGTGAGCGTGCCGGTGTGGGTCGCCGCGCTGTAGGCGGGCACGCTGGTGCCACTGAAGGACACGTTGTTGCCGGCCTCGAGGCGGAAGAAGCCGTGCGAACCGGCGCCGGCCTGGGCCTGGATGTTGAGCGCCGAGAACGTGCTGGCGACGAAGTAGCCGGCCCGGCTGCCGCTGCCGCCGCTGGTGTCGATCGCACCCGAGACCGTCAGGACCTTGCCCGACTGCAGCAGGAACGAACCACCGGAGCCGCCGCCGCCCGGCGATGAGATGCCGCGGTTGATGTCGTAGCCGAACACCGGCGACACCGAGGTGTTGTTGGCCGGATCGTCACCATTGATCAGCACGCCCGCACCACCCTTCGACAGCAACTGCGCCGTCGAGGCGATGAGCAGGTCGCCACCGGTGCGCAGCGCCATCGCACCACCACCGCCACTGCCGGCGCTGCCGGCGATGAACTTGTCGCCGGTCGGGATCGTGTAGGTGCAGAACCCGTGCGACCCGCCACCACCGCCGCCCGAGCCGCCGATCACGTAGTGGTTCAGCGAGCTGTAGTTGGCCGGCGGCGTGACCGGGTAGGCCACGGGGAAGCTGATGCCGGCGACCGGAGAGGCGCTGATATTGGCGCCCATCAGGGTGCCGGTCGCTGTGTTGCCGGGCAGCACGAAGCCACCGCCGGTGCCACCGACCGAGAACCAGCCGTTGTAGAGGCCGCCGAGCACGACCGAGGTGTTGTTGAGGCCCGTGTCAGGCCACAGCGGCGCACCGCGGCCACCGGTGTCGAGCGCCTGGCCGGCGTAGGCATGGCCGGCGCCGACATAGATACCCCGCCCGGACTGACCATCGGTCACGTAGACGCCGTTCACGACGATCGGGCCGGCGCTGAGGCACTTCCTGCCACCATTGCCGCCGGCGCCACCACCACAATAGGCAGCCCCACCGGGCTGGCCATCGAGCGGTGTCACACCGGTCGAGCGCGCCATGAACGACGACAGGCGCTGGCCCGCGGCCGGGCCGTACGGCGTCGTCTGGTACGGCAGGTCCTCGGCGCTGACGTTGATGGTGCCGCGCACTTCGGCCTTGCCGCGCACGTAGACCTGCGCCGGAACCGAGCCCTTCCAACGCAGCGTGGTGCCTTCGGGCAGCACGAAGTCGGTGAAGTAGAAGCGGCCGTCGTTGATCGTGTACTGCAGGCCCGTCAGCGACGAGCTCGCCGGGATCGTGAAGCTGTCGGTGTTCCACTCATAGACGCCGCCGCCGACCGGAGTGCCGAGCGTGACGTCGAACGAGCCATGGCGCCCGTCGCCGCCGACGAGGCCCGGCCGGGCGCCGCCGTTCCAGATGCCGCCCGAGAGCAGCTGGTTCTGGCCATTGGAGTTGGCGAAGCTCTCGTTGAGCTGGATCGGCGTCGACGCGCCCTGCTCGGTGATGAATTGGAACGCCGCCGGCACACCGGCGCGGCCCGACAGGTCGCGCAGGTCGGCGGTGACCTCGACGGTCACGCACGACACCGACGGCAGCTGCACCGTGGGCGTGAACGTGACCACGGTGACCTCGTGGCCGCCGACGGTCTCGGTCGACAGCGACGGCACTCCTTCGAGCACGGTGCCGGAGGCGTCGAGATCACATTCGCCGGTCGGCGTGGTCGAGCGCAACACGACGCGCACCGGCGACCCCGAAGACAGGGTGCCCTGCAGCGGCGTGGTGTCGATCAGCTCCGAGAAACGCAGCACGATCGTCGGCGTGCGCGGCGCCGCGGTGAGGTTGGTCGGCGACACCATCTCCACGGTCGGCGGCTGGCCGTCCTCGTCGACGATGCCCTTCGACGCCACCACCGTGCAGGTCAGTTCGTTCGACAACGTGACGCCGCTGAGGCTCTGCACGCCCTGACTCGCCGTGCGACCGCCCGCGACCGTGATGATGTAGGACTGGTTGCGCTGGAAGCCGAACGAGCTCACACCGCCGACCGTGGTCACGCGCGGCAGGAAGGTCACCTCCGGGCCGTTGACGAGGAAATCCCCTTCGGGCGCGACGCCGGTCGCGGTGCGGATCGAGATGCTGGCGCTGTTGACCGTCTCCGTCTTGACCGCGTCCGAGAACTTGAAGTGGATCTTCTGGTTCTCGGCGATCTCCGTGATCGAGCACCCGGTCTGGGAGCAGCCGAGGTCACAGCTGATGACGCAGAACTTCTGGCCGCCGGCGCAAGGGATGCGGACCGACGAGGTGTCCGACGTCGAGCCGGACGAGCAGCCGCCGGCGACGATCGCCAGGAGGCCGACGAAGACTGGAGAGAAGGCGTTGCGCATGGTTCTTGTCGCAGCCAGACAGTGGGTTCGTACGCGAGGGGAAAGAGGAGGCGGCAGCGCGCGGGCTACTGCCGGTAGACGACGACGACGCGGTCGATCGTCACGTTCTGCGCGAGCGTGTAGTCGACCTGGAGCTGGAAGCGGAAGCCGTTGCGGCCATCCGAGTCGATGCCGGCCTCACTGCCCGTGCTGCGCACGCGCGTGCGCCACGGCCGGATGTCGATCGGCTCGTTGGTGGTCAGGTCGAGTTGCGCCGCCTGGAACATCACCCGCACCGGCGCCCCGGGGCCCGCTTCTTCGTTCGAGACGGCGGCGTCGTCGCTGTAGGTGTGCGCCACTCCATCGACCGTGGCGTAGATCTCGTAGCGCGAGAACTCGGGGCCGAAGATCTGCTCGGTCGAGTAGAACTTCGAACGGCAACCGACGGTCTCGTCGCGTTCGACCAGTTGGCCGACGTTGTTGGCCGTCGCCGCCGGCAGCATCGAGGCCAGCGCGCTGACCGCGGGAGCGGTCGGCAGCTCGAGGCGCACGAAGCCGGGCGCACCGTCACCACCCTTGATCTGCACCGCCGCGCCACCGCTCGCGTAGGCGCCGCCGGCCGTGCCGCCGAAGCGGTCGAACAGGCCACCGGTGCCACCGCGCACGTCGACCGTGCCGGCGATGTCCGCGGACGCGCCGCTCTGCAGCAGGATCGAGCCGCCGGAGCCACCGCCACCGGGTGCCGGCACCGACGACGAGGCGGTGCCCGTCGCCCCTGCCGAGTTGCCGCCGCGCGCGAACACGCGGCCAGCCGGCGCCACGCGCAGGAGACCACCGGCGCGCAGCGCGACGACACCACCGCCGCCGGCGCCGGCGGCACCGACCGACCGGGCGTTGGTCGTGATCAGGTTCAGCGACAGG
>JAEUHT010000015.1 GCA_016793265.1 Planctomycetota bacterium | reverse complement strand
CGTCGACGACGAGCTCTTGAGCTCGAGCGGCTTGATGCCGACGCGCTTGGCCATGTCGGCGGTGTCCTTGTCGGCGTTGGGGTCGAGCCGCTGCAGCACGACCTTGCCCTTGCCGAGCTGTACCAGCTCGTCGAGGAAGTTGTCGGCCCAGGCGCGGGTCGTGCGGTAGGTGACCGGCAGCTTCTCCTTCGGGCTGAAGAACGCCTGGATCACCAGGCCTTCGTCGAGCTTCTCGATCAGGCCGCGGGTCGAGGCCGTCGACGACCACAGCTTGTCGGTGGTCAGGTCGACCCGCACGCGGTAGCGCGAGGCCAGGTAGACGAGCTGGCCGATCACGGCCAGCAGCAGGACCATGTGCAGCAGGACGGCGAGGGCGGCGCCGCCTTCCTGGGCTCGATCACGAGGTGCGTGGGGCAGCATCGGGTTCATCCCTTCTGGCGCCGGCCGTGCAGCACCAGCGCGTTGGCGTAGAGGAACAGGCCGCAGAAGCAGGCGAAGTAGACGAAGTCGCGGGTGTCGAGCACGCCGCGCGCGACGCTCTGGAAGTAGCGATACGGGCTGATGGCGCTGATGACGTCGACGAGCCACCACGGCAGCCAGTCCGCCGCCGCCTCCACCTTGGCCGGGTCGCCGATGTTGTAGAGCACGAACAGCGACACCAACGACAGCAGCATCGCCACGATCTGATCGCGCGTCAGGCTCGACCAGAACATGCCGACGGCGAGGAAGCTGCCGGTGAACAGCACCGAGGCGAGGTACGAGGCCAGCACCGGCGTCCAGTCGAGCGGGCCGTAGGCGGCGAGCGTCAGCGGCAGGCCGAGCGTCAGCAACAGCACGCAGCCGAGATAGACGAGCGAGGCCGAGAACTTGCCGAGCACGAGCTGGCCGATGGTGACCGGGAAGGTCATCAGCAGCTCGAGCGTGCCGAGCTTGCGTTCTTCGGCCCACAACCGCATGGTCAGGCCGGGCAGGAAGTAGAGCAGGATCGACGGCAGCAGTCGGAACAGGTTCTCGGCGCTGGCCTGCGAGCCGTCGACGAGCGTGACGTCGGCGGCGTAGTAGAGCAGCATCGACAACATCAGCACGCCGAACACGTAGGCGATCGGCGACAGGAAGTAGCTCTTCAGCTCGCGGCGGAAGACGACCAGGACTTCATGCATGGAGGGCCTCCTGCTGCGGACGCAGGGTCAGCGCGCGGAACACGTCCTCCAGGCTCTGGCGTTCGCGCTGCAGCTCGAGCAGGTCCCAGCCGTTCTTGATCACCAGCCGCGCCAGCGCCTCGTCGACCGGCGCGGTCGCGGTGCCGATGTCGACCCGGTACTCGATGCGGTCGCTGCGGCGTTCGCGGACCTCGATCGGGCAGTCCTTCGGCAGCAGCTCGCGGAACTGCGCCATCACCTGCGCCTCGGGGCCGCGCACGACGAGCCGCAGCGCGCCGGCCGGCTGCTGGTGCACCAGCTGTTCGCGGGTGCCGTCGGCGACGATCTCGCCCTGGTTGACGATGATGACGCGCGTGCAGGACTTCTCGACCTCCTGCAGGTAGTGCGTGCTGAGCACGACGGTGTGTTCGGTGCCGAGCCGCTCGATCAGCTTGCGCACCTCGACGATCTGGTTGGGGTCGAGGCCCGAGGTCGGTTCGTCGAGGATCAGCACCGGCGGTTCGTGCACGATGGCCTGCGCCAGGCCGACGCGCTGCTTGTAGCCCTTCGACAGCTCGACGATGTTCTTGCCGGTGACGCGCTGCAACGCACACAGCTCGACGGCGCGCGCGATGGCAGCCCGCTGCCGGCGGCGCGGCACGCCGCGGATGTCGGCGCAGAACTGCAGGTAGTCGTCGACGCGCATCTCGCCGTAGAGCGGCGTGCTCTCCGGCAGGTAGCCGATGTTGCGCCGCACCTGCAGCGAGTCGGCCACGACGTCGTGGCCGGCCACCGACGCCCGGCCGCCGGTCGGCAGCAGGTAGCCGGTCAGGATCTTCATCGTCGTCGACTTCCCGGCGCCGTTGGGGCCGAGGAAGCCGATGACCTCACCCTTGGCGACCTGGAAGGAGATGCCCTTCAGGGCGCGGGCGAGGCCGTAGTTCTTCTCGAGACGGTCGACTTCGATCATGTCGGGACTCCGGCAGATGGGTGCTGGGTGCTGGGCCAAGTGCGCCGGTGCGAGCCGCGAGATGGCCATCGCTGCACCGACGCGCCGAAGCTCGCCGCGAGGTCGCCAGCTGGGCTCGCGACGCCGGGCCACCTGCCAGCAGGCGGCCCGACGGGAGCAGCCTGTCGCTGCGGACGGCTACTCCTCCAGGCGGAACGAGTCCAGGAACTGCTTGTTGTTGTCGGTCTTGAGCAGGCGGTCGATCAGCAGTGGCATGGCGTCGAGGGCGTTCATGCGCGCCAGTACGCGGCGCAGCGTGTAGAGGCGCTTGGTGACGTCGGCGCCGAGCAACAACTCCTCCTTCCGCGTGCCCGACAGCTCGATGTCGATCGCGGGGAAGATGCGGCGTTCGGCGAGCTGGCGGTTGAGCACGAGCTCCATGTTGCCGGTGCCCTTGAACTCCTCGAAGATCACCTGGTCCATGCGCGAGCCGGTGTCGACCAGCGTCGTCGCCAGGATGGTCAAGGAGCCGCCCTCTTCGCAGTTGCGCGCCGCGCCGAAGAACTTCTTCGGCACCTCGAGCACCTTGGCGCCGAGCCCGCCCGACATGGTGCCGCCGCCGCGGCCACCGAGGAAGCTGTTGTAGGCGCGCGTCAGGCGCGTGATCGAGTCGAGCAGGATGACGACGTCGCGGCCGGTCTCGACCAGCCGCTGCGCGCGCTTCATGCAGACCTCGCTGACGGCGATGTGGTGCTTGGGCCCTTCGTCGAGCGTCGACACCAGCACCTCGCGGTTCGGGCCTTCGACCGAACGCTTCCAGCCGGTGGCCTCCTCGGGGCGTTCGTCGATCAGCAGCACCATCATGTGCGTGTCCGGATAGTGCTCGGCGATGGCGTGGCAGATCTGCTGCATCAGCACCGTCTTGCCGGAGCGAGGCGGCGCGACCACGAGGCCACGTTGGCCGTAGCCGAGCGGGCACAAGAGGTCGACGATGCGCAGGCTGATGTTCTCGTCGCTGCCCGGCGCCAGCACGAACTGCGGCTCGGGGTCGATGACGGTCATCTCGCGGAACGCCTTGAGCTCGCGGCGCTCTTCGGGCGGCATGCCGTCGACCTCGGTGACGGTCGCCAGCGTCAGGCGCTGCGGGCCACGGCTCGGCATGCCGGCTTGGCCGAGCACTTCGCTGCCGTCCTGCAGCCGGAACTGCCGGATCAACGACGCCGGCACGAAGGTGTCGCCGTTCGGGATCGAGTCGGCGAGGTAGCTGTTCTGCTTCTTGCGCAGCCAGCCGTTGCCTTCCTTGGTGTACTCGAGCACACCGACGGTCTCTTCGGTCGGGCCTTCGACGACCACCGGGCCGCCGCCGCCACCGCCGCCGCCACCGCCACCGCCGTTGCCGCCGCCACCATTGCCGCCACCGTCGTTCTGGTAGCCACCACCACCGCCGCCGCCGCCGCCGCCGCCACCGCCGCCACCGCCGCCACGACGACGGCGACGCCGACGGCCACCGCGCCAACGCTTGCGGTCCGGGCCGCCCTGGTCGGGCGACGATTCCATTCCCGCGGAGAAGTCGTTGTCAGAAACACTCATGCATGGATCGGTCGCGCCTCGGCGCAACCGTCAGGGTGACCGCCATTGCGGTCGTCTCGTCTTTGGCGACAGCCAGTCGATCCGGGCGCGTCGTGCGACCCGGCAAAGGAACTGCGTTTCACCACGGGCTGCCCGTGATGCTGGAGCCACCTTCGCCCGACAAGAGTCAGGTTGATCGGCGGTCGCAGCCATCCGGACTCCGACTCCAGGACCGACCTGGCGCCAGATCCCGAGGTCGCCGATCACGAAGCCACGCTTCGTGTCGGGGACGACCCCGGCCAGTCAACTCACCCATCACAAGTCCTAGGCATCCGCCGCAGCGGAGGGCCCAACGGCACTGTCGTCGACGTCCTATCGCCCGGACGGGATTGTGCATCGACGACTGCCGACGACGATCCTGCCCGGCGACGACGTTCGACGTCGCAGAGGGACTCACACCAGGCGGCGCGAATCGGGTCCTGCGCGGCCAGCAGCTCGGGTCAACCCATCGGGACGCGAGACGTGGCTCGAACGGACCCCACTCGCAACCATCCAGTCGGGGCGAGTGCTGCCTGCCTGCTGTATCCGCCAGCGGGCCCGGCAACGGCGCGGGACGTTAGCAAGTCGCAGCAGCCGGCGCAAGCGCGCACGTTCGCTTTTTGTGCGACCGACGGAGCCCGACGACCCCGAGACCGAGGTTGCGGCGATGCGGAACGCGCGCTATCCACGGCGCCGTGCGATCGGCGGTTGCGGCTCAACTTGGCCGCCGCCGATGCCGAAAGTGCCGCGGGGCAGCCTAGCCTCGAACCGACCGAACCAATCATGCCGAATCCCTTCGAACTCGATCCCCGCCGCCTGCGACTCGCCGACGACGACGAAGATGAAGACTGCCCAGGCTGCGAGGGCAAGCCGCAGCAGGACGACAAGGGCCCGAACCCCTTCGAGAAGGCCCTGCTCGACAGCCGCACGCTGCTGATCAGCGGCCCGGTCGACGACAAGATGCTGCGCGACGCGACCATCCGCCTGCTGGCGATGGAGCAGAAGGACGCCAAGAAGGCGATCAACGTCTTCATCAACTCGCCCGGCGGCAGCGCCGACTCGGGCTTCGCGATCTACGACCTGCTGCGCTTCGTCAAGCCGCCGATCAACACCATCGTCAACGGCCTGTGCGCATCGGCCGGCATCCTGATCCACCTCGCCACCGACAAGAAGCGCCGCTTCTGCATGGCCGAGAGCCGGTTCATGATCCACCAGCCGTCGACGATGGGCCGCGGCACCGCCAGCGACCTCGACATCACGGCCAAGGAGATCCTGAAGCTGCGTGACCGCTACAACCGCATCATCGCCGACGCCTGCGGCAAGAAGCCGGAGGACGTCACCGAGTCCGCGCGGCGCGACTTCTGGCTCGATGCCGGCCAGGCCCTCGAGTACGGGCTCGTCTGCAAGATCCTCAAGAAGCGCGACGACCTGCCCGAGTGACGCCGGTGCCGTCCCCGGCGGCCGCGGCCTGAACCTCACGTCGCCGCCGTCGTTGAGGCGCCGCATGGTGCGCTCCCTGGCCGTGGCCCTGGCGGTGACGGTCGCCTGCCCGCTGGCGACCCAGGCGCCACCGCCCCTCGTCGTCATGCTGCGCGACCAGTCCGGCGCCGTCGTGCGCGATGCGCGCGGCTACCTGCGATGCCGCCCGGCGCACCAACTGGCCGCGCTGCGCGACCTGCCGCCGGCGGCGCTGCCGTTCGCGACCGCCACCGAGCCGCGTTGTGAAGGCCGCGGCAACGACCGCGGCGAGCTGCGGTTGGTGCCGCCGGACGAAGCCGCGGCGACGACCGCGGGCTCGGGAGTGGTCTGGACCACGGCCGGCCTCGGCGCGCTCGTCGTCAACCTGCAGCCGGGCCGCCCGCAGCGTCTGGAGATGCGGCCGATGGCAGCGGTGACCGCGGCGCGCGACGAGCCCTTCACGCTGTTCGCACGCGCGCTGCTGCCTGGCGACCGCACGGTGCTGCTCGAACCGCTGGCCGGCACCGAAGTGCGCCTGCCGGCCGGGGACTACGAGGTGTGGGCCCACGCCGCAGGCGGCTGGTCGTGGCAACAACTGTCGCTGGCGTCGGGACAGACGCGGCAACTCGACCTCACCGGCGAGCCACTGCCGCTGGCGCGGGTCGAAGGCGCCGCGCTGTTCCCGGTGACGCGGCCGGACCTCGACCTGTTCCTCGGTGGCGACCAGACGGTGTTGCGCGGCATGGCGCGGCGTTCGCCGCTGCTCGGCGTCGTGCAGCACCAGCTCCGCCTGCCGTCACTGCCGCCCAGCGGCTGGAACCCAGGCGATGCGCCGCTGCCGTGGCCACGGCTCGATGACGAAGCCACCCAGCGGCTCGGCCCCGTGCGCCACGACGCGCCGACGCAGGGCATCGCTCTGCACGTGGTGCGGCGCGGCGACGATGGCACCTGGCGACGGTTCTCGACCAGCGTGGCCGGCCCCGGCGAGCACGGCGCGGTCTTCACCGTGCCGCCGCCGCCCACCGGCGACACCTGGCTCCTGGTACAGGCCGAGGGCCTGGCGCCGATCGCGGCGCCGTGGCACCCGGGGTTCGCCGACGACCTCGTGCTGCCGCGCGGCGCCCCGCTGCACCTCGTCGCCCGCGACGAACAAGGGCTGCCGGTGCCGGACCTCGGGCTCGACTATGTGCCCGAGGGCATGGACGCAGCCACGATCGAAGCCCACAGTGACGGCCGCGGCGAGGCGCACTTCGGTCAGGTCGTGCTGCCCGGTGTGCTGCGCGTCAGCGACGCCCGCTACGCGAACCAGGAGCTGCGGCTCGGCGACGCGCCGGGCGGCGGCATCCACCTCACCGTGCGCGCCGGCGCCGAACTGCGTGGCCGCGTGACATGGCCCGACGGCAGCGCGGCGGCCAACGTGCTGGTGACGCTGCGCGACCCGCAAGGCCGCCTGCGGCCGGTGGCGCGCGCCGCGTGCAGCGACGCCGACGGTCGCTTCGCCTTCTGCGGCCTGCCCACGGCGGCGCCGCTGCTGCTGTTCGCGACCATCAACCGCGATGGCCACACCTGGTCGACGCGGCGACCGGGCAGCTTCGCCGGCGGCGCCGAACTGGAGCTCGTCGTGCAGGACGAGGATCCGCGGCTCGAGCCGGACCTGCGCTGAGCTGCGGGAGCGCCGAGACCAGCGGGCCAGAGCCCCAACTGGCCAGAACCCCAGCGCGCCAGAACCCCAGCGGGCCAGAACCCCAACTGGCCAGATCCCCAGCGGGCCAGAGCCTGCACCGCCATCAGTCCTTGCGATAGACACCGAGCAGGCAGTGCTCGGGATAGGGCAGGCCGATCGTGCGGCAGGCGCGCATGCCGCGCAGCTCGAGTTCCTGCAGCCAGCGGAAGCGCGCGAAGGTGCGGCAGTCGTCGAGCCGCAAGAACGCCGCCTCGCGCATGCCGACGCCGGCGAACAGCCGCTGCAGCACCGAGCGTGAGTTCATGCGGAAGCAGGTCGGGAAGGTGTCCTTCGGCGCCGTGCCCCACAACCACGACTTGACGACGTGGCGCAGCCCCATCGGCGCCAGTCGGGTCAGCACCGGCATCGGCGACCAGCCCGAGACCGTGTAGACCACGGCGAGGCCGCCGGAGCGCAGCGCCCGCGCGATGCTGAAGGCGCAGCGTTCGGGGTCGGCGATGTGCTCGGCGACCATGCGCAGCGTGACGAGATCGAAGGCGCCCTTGCCGTCGTAGTCGTCGATGCCCTGGCCGACCTTCTCGTGCAGCCACGGGTTCTCCTGCAGCGTCGGGTCGGGGTCGACCCCGGTCAGCCGCGCGCAGCGATGTGCCAGGGCGTCGGCGAGCCGCGGGTTGCTCGGGAACAGGAAGCGGCCGCAGCCGACGTCGAGCCACGCCATGCCCGGCGCCACCGTGCCGGCAACGAGCGCCTCGTAGACGTCGTCGGGCGTGTGGTAGCCGTAGGCGCGGCGCAGGCGCGGCCCCCAGCCGAGCTTCGACTCTTCGCCGTAGCGCAGGTGGAACATCTGCCGCAGGGCGTTGGCGTCGGGCAGGCGCAGCAGGACCGGAGCCAGCGTATTCACCGCGGGAACACCTGCTCGAGTTCGGCGACGAGCGGGGCGGGCAGGACGACGTCGAGGGCGGCGAGGCTGCTGGCGAACTGGCGTTCGTCGCGGGCGCCGACCAGCACCGAGGCGACCCCACGCTGGCGCAGGCAGAACGCGAGCGCGACCTGCGTCGCCGTGAGGCCGTGCAGTGCCGCCAGCGCGACCAGCCTCGCGGCGCGTTCGCGGTGGTCTGCGGTCAGGTAACGTTCGATGAAGCCGCTGCCGCGATCGTCGGTCGCGCGCGAGCCCTCGGGCAGCGCGGCGCCGGGCGCGTACTTGCCGGTCAACACACCCTGCGCGAGCGGCGAGTAGACGAGCTGACCGATGCCGAGCTCGAGCGACGTCGGCAGCACCTCGGCCTCGATGCCGCGGTCGAACAGGTTGTAGAGCGGCTGGTTCGAGATCGGCCGGTGCCAGCCTTCGGCCCGGCACAACGCCACCACTTCGGCGATGCGCGCCGCCGGCCACTGGCTGGTGCCCCAGTAGAGCACGAGGCCGCGGCGGATCAGGTCGTCCATCACCATCGCCGTCTCGTGCAACGGCACGTCGGGATCGAAGCGATGGCACTGGTAGAGGTCGACGTAGTCGGTGCCGAGCCGGCGCAGCGAGCCCAGCAGCGACTCCTGCACGTGCTTGCGCGACAACCCGCGGTCGTTGGGGTCGTCGCTCATCGGGAAGAAGCACTTCGTCGCCAGCACGAGGTGGTGCCGCGGCAGCGTGCGCAACGCGTGGCCGAGCGCGCGTTCGGCCTCGCCGCGGTTGTAGACGTCGGCGGTGTCGAACAGGTTGATGCCGCGCTCGAAGGCGAACCGCACCAGCCGTTCGCCCGCGGCCGCATCGACCATCGTGCCGACCGTCAACCAGGAACCGAGACCGATGGCGCTGACCTTCAGGCCGGAGGCTCCGAGCGGGCGGTGGATCACGGGGGCTTTGTAGCTGATGCCGCGGCGCCGGACCAGCGCCCGTTCCGGGCCGGACGAGGCTGGCCCGGCGGCGGCCTTTGCGCGATGCTGCCGCCGTGCTCCAGAAGTCCCGTATCGCGCTGATCTCCACCGGCGGCACCTTCGAGAAGACCTACGACGAGCTGCAAGGTGTGCTCGACAACCGCGCCGGCACGCTCGACGTCGTGCTCGCCAGCATCGTGCTGAACGGCGTCGAGATCGTGCGCGTGCCGTTGATGAACAAGGACAGCTTGTTGATGACGCCGCAGGATCACGAGCTGATCGTGCACACGGCGACGTCGATGGCGGCCGGCCACGACGGCGTCGTCATCGTGCACGGCACCGACCGCCTGGCGGTGACCGGCGAGCTCATGCACGCGGCCGGCACGCCGCGGGTGCCGGTGGTGCTGACCGGCGCCATGCGGCCGTACGTGATGCGCAACACCGACGCACTGCAGAACCTGACCGAAGCGCTGCTCGCCGTGCAGCTGATGGCGCCCGGCGTCTACGTGGCGATGCACAACCAGGTGCTGCGCTTCCCGGGGGTGATGAAGGACAAGGAGCGCGGCACCTTCGTGCGCGCCGACGGCCACGCATGACGGCGCCCCCGCCGCCGACGGCGCCGCCGCCGACGACCCGGCCACGGTGGTTCCACTGGGCGCCGATCGCGGCCGGGCTCCTGCTCGCCGCCTGGCCGTTCGTATTGTGGGCCGTGCACCAGGAAAACCCGGTTGCCGCCGTGCGGCTCGCCCGCGGCGCGGCGACCGCGCTCACCACCACGGCGTTCTACGGCGCCTTGCTGGCCTCCGGCCTCTTGCTGCTGTGGCCGCCGGCGCCGGCGTGGCTGCGCCTCGTCGCCACCCGCACCTGGCGCAACCTGACGCTCGACCGCGCCCCGCTCGAGCGCGCCCGCAGCGAGCTGCAGCACTTCGAATCGGCGGCCCGCCAGCTCGAGGTCGGCCGCCAACTGCGGCTGCTGCGGCAGCTCGCCGCCGCGGTCCACCACCTCGCCCGGGCCATCGAACTCGACCCGAGCGTCGCCGGTGCCCACCACCAGTTCGGCCTCGCCCTGTTCACCGCCGGTGAGATCGAATTGGCCGGCCGGGCCTTCGCCAACGCCGAACGGCTCGACCCCGGCCACGCCTTCGGCGACGCGCTGCTGCACCTCGGCCGCTGCCAGTTCCTGGCCGGACACACCGAGGCCGCGGCGTCGACGCTCTGCTCCCACCAGCAGCGCCACGGCGGCTCACCGAAGAGCCACCTGTGGCTCGCCGAGGTGCTGGACCGGAGCGGCGATCGTGACGGCGCCCGCGCCGCCTTGCGCACCGCCGCCGCCAGGCCGAGCCATCGACTCGACGCCGAACAGAACTGGTGCCGCGCCCGCGCCCGGGTGCGGCTGTGGCGATACGGAGCCGGCCGATGAAGGACCTGCTGCAGCACGCCGACGAGATGCCGGTGACGCTGGTCGTCGCCATCGCCTACGGCACGCTCGCCGTGGTCACCAAGATGTTCGGGCCGGCCGAGCAGTTCGCCGAGAACCTGCACCGCTTCGGCATGCTCACCCCGCAGCTCGTCACCGCCGGCGAGCCCTGGCGCCTGCTCACCTACGCCTTCCTGCACGGCAACGCGCTGCACCTCGTCTTCAACCTGATGATGCTGTTCGGCATCGGCCCGCAGCTCGAACGCACCCTCGGCAGCGTGCGGTTCGCCGCGCTCTACGTCGTCACCGCGGTCGGCGGCGGCCTGATGGTGTGCCTGACGCAGCCGTTCCAGCAGGCGGTCGTCGGCGGCAGCGGCGCCCTGTTCGGCATGCTCGGTTGCGCCGTGGCGCTGCTGATGCGCTCGGGCAGGCACAGCTTCGCCTTCCTCGAATTCGAGGGCCCGCGGCGGCTCATGGCGATGATCGTCGCCAACCTCGTGATCGGCTTCCTGTTGCCGTTCGTCAGCAACTCCGGCCACATCGGCGGTCTGCTGACCGGCTTCGCCTTCACCTTGTTCTGGTTGGCGCCTGGCCGGCAGCGCAGCCCGCTGCGGCTGGCTTGGCGCGCGGTCGTGCTGCTGCTGTTCGTGAGTGCGGGCTTCGCCAGCCTCGTGCCGGTGACGCGCGCCGACTACCTCGCTGGGGCCGCGCTGGCCGCACAGGGCGAACGCCGGGAGCAGCTCGAGCGCGCCTTCTTCGAGGTCACGACGCGTCGCTGACGGCGCGCAGCCGCCGCGCGCAGGTCTCGGCGCCGAGCAGGAACAGCACGTCGAACAGCCCCGGGCCCTTGTCGGTGCCGGTCAGCGCCGCGCGCACCGGGTGTACGAAGCTGCCGAACTTCACGCCGAGCTGCTCGACGAAGGCGCGGCAATCGGCCTCGATGCGCGCCGGCGTCCAGAACGCACACGCCACCTCCGGCTGGTCCTTCTTGCTCGGCAGCCGCACCACCTCGTCGACGCCCTGGCGGTCGGCGGGCCAGCTCGGCGGCAGCGCGCCCTGCTCCAGGTGCGCGGCGTAGGCCGCGAGCCACGAGCGCCCGGCCGGGTCCTTGTCGACGTTCTTCTTGGCGGCATCGTCCAGCACCGGGTCGGCGAACAGCCAGCCGATCTTGTCGCCGAGCTCGCCGTAGAGCGCGATGCGTTCCTGGTAGCAGGCGACGACGTTCTCGAGCCACGCCGCGTGCGTCCTGGCGGCGTGCACCACCGCCGGCAGCGCGGGCGTGAGCCACGGCAGCGCGCGCGCCAGCAGCAGCGGCGGCGGCGTGCGCCGCACGTACTCACCACACATCCAGCGCAGCTTCTCCTCGTCGAACTTGGCGCCGGACTTGCCGATCGACTCGATGCGGAACGCCTGCACCATCTCCTCGCGCGAGAACACGTCGCGGTCGCCCGAGAAGCCCCAGCCGAGCAGCGCGATGTAGTTGAACACCGCCTCGGGCGGGAAGCCCTTGTCGCGGTAGTCGAGCATGTTGGTGTCGGCGTCGCGCTTGCTGAGCTTCTTGCCGTCCTTGTTGAGGATCAGCGGGATGTGCGCGTACAGCGGGCATTCGGCGCCGAGCGCCTCGAACAGGAGCCGCTGCTTGATGCCGTTCTGGAAGTGCTCGTTGCCGCGCACGACGTGCGTGATCTTCATGTCGATGTCGTCGATCACGCAGGCGAAGTTGTAGAGCGGCACGCCGTCGGGCCGCAGCATCACCCAATCGTCGAAGTCGCGCGTATTGACCTCGACGTCGCCGAGGATCAGGTCGTGCACCCGCAGCGTACGTTCGCTCGGCATGCGAAAGCGCACGTTCGGCACCACGCCGCGCTGCTCGAACTCGGCGCGCTGTGCAGGGCTCAGCTCGCGGCAGTGGCCGTCGTAGCCGAGGAACGCGCTCTTCTGCGCCTTCTGCGCCTCGCGCACCGCCTCGATGCGCTCGGCGCTGCAGTAACAGCGGTAGGCGTGGCCGCTCTGCAGCAGGCGCTCGGCGGCGGCGCGGTATCGATCGAGCCGCTGCATCTGGAAGTAGGGTCCGAACGCCCCCCCCTGCTCCGGGCCCTCGTCCCAGTCGATGCCGAGCCAGCGCAGGCCGGCCAGGATGATCTGCAGCGACGCCTCGGTGCTGCGCGCCTGGTCGGTGTCCTCGATGCGCAAGAGGAAGGCGCCGCCCATCGCGCGGGCAGCGGCCCAGTTGTACATCGCGGTGCGCGCCCCACCGAGGTGCAGGGGGCCGGTCGGCGACGGCGCAAAACGCAGACGGGGAGTCGGGTGGATCATCGAGGGCGAACAGGATCGCGCATCGGCGACCACGAAGGAAGGGGCGGCAGGGCCACCACCATGATCACGCCCGCCGGCCGGTCGCTACGGCAACAAGCCGAGCACGTCGAGCTGCCAGCCTTCACCCTGGCGCAGCACGCTGACGCTCGCCAGTTCGACGCCGAACGGGTCGTCGATGCCGTGCGGCAGGCGCAGCACGCGCCGCATCGCCTGCCGCAGCGTGCCACGGTGCGCCACCACCAGCACGTCGCGCTGCCACGGCAGCCCCAGCAGGTCGTCCATCGCCGCCGCGACGCGGCGCGCGAACTCGGGCCGCGGCTCACCCGCGGGGAAGGTGTCGGCCTCGCCGGCGCGGAAGCGGGCCAGGAAGCCCGGGAACGCGGCTTCGATCTCGGCCTCGGTCATGCCCTCGCAAGCGCCGAACGAGATCTCGCGCAAGCGTTCGTCGGCGGCGAGCCGGCCGGCCGGCAGCGCACACAGCGCGGCCAGGATCGAGGCCGACTCGGCGGCGCGTGCCAGCGGTGAGTGCACGACGCGTTCGAAGTCGACGCCTTGCAGCAGCGGCGCCAGGTTGCGGATCTGCTGGCGGCCCTCGTCACACAGGCGCACGTCGTTGCGGCCGTGGAAGCGCAGCGACGACTGCCCTTCGGTCTCGCCGTGCCGCACCAACCACAGCCGCCGGTCACTCATGCGCCGTTCACGACCGGTGGCTCACTTGAGGAGCTGCAAGACGATCAGGGCGCCGATGCCGAGCACGACCACGCCGATGCCGACCAGCACCGCCCGGTTCCAACCGGCGTGCTCCTGCACGACGCGCTGCAGGCGGTTCGACTGGTCCTCGTGCGTCCGCCGCAGCGACTGCAGGCCTTCGTCGGTCGTACGCCGGAGCTGCTCGACGGCGCGCTGCTGCGAGGTCTCGATGCCCTCGGTGATCTTCAGCAGGTCCTGGTCGCGGCGCTCGGCGAGCTGCCTGCTCGCCTGCGCCTGGGTGTCGCTGTGCTGCACCATCTGCGACATCGAGGCGTGGATACGATCCATCGTCGACTGGAATTCGCGCACGGTCGCCGCGGTGCGTTCGTCGGTGGCCGCCGCGCGCTGCAGCGCCGACTCGACGTTGTCGAGCAGGCTCGGCAGCCGCGTCATCGTCGCCGCCATCTGCTCACCGAGCGCGTTCTGCCGCTCCATCTGCGTCGACAGCGCGCGCAGCGTCTCGAGCTGCTGCTGGCCGAGCAACGGCAGCGCCGTCAGCGCCGAGGTGGCATCGACGATCTTCGTCAGCTGGTCGTCGACCCGCGTCTGCGAACCGCGCAGCAGGGTCGTCAGCTCCTGGAAGTGGCCGCCGAGCGCCATCAGCGCCTCTTCGCGCTCCGACAGCTTGCGGGCCGACTTGGTGTCGATCGGCGTTGCCTCGGTAGCGACGGCCCGGACCGGCGGCGGCGCCGCGCGCTCGGGCTCGACGCGCTGCAGCGGCGGCTTCGGCGCCGGCTGGTGGGCCGGCTGCGGCGAGCCCTTCGGCCGGCTCTGGCCATTGCCATCGCGCCCCGTGCTCGCCGACTCGACGCGCACCCCGGAGCCCAACCGACCCATCAGCCGCTGAAAAAACGAACCTTCCTTGACCATGGTGCGCCTCGTCGCCGCGGGTTGCGCCCACGGCCCAGTTGCGCCGGCGACCGAGCCCCAGCGGCCCCGGCCTCCGGGGACCTCACGCTGGTTGTGACCGATCGGCCACCGACGTCGAGCCGCCGACGTTAGCGCGCTTTCCGCAGCGCGCCAGTGACCGTTCGACGAAGGTTCGGGAGCTTCGTGTGAAGGCGAGAAGGTGCTTGAACTTGGCCCCGTCGTCGCTACCTTGCCCGTCCTTCCAACGCGGCGCGCGTGCGGTCGACAGACCGGCGGACGCCACGCGGGAGGTGCGGCGGCTACCGCGCCGCAGACGGTGTTGGTTGGCCAGTTTCCGTTGGAACGGGGGGAGTTAGCTCAGTTGGTAGAGCGCGACAATGGCATTGTCGAGGTCAGGGGTTCGACTCCCCTACTCTCCACCACCCCGCTGGCCACCACCCCGCTGGCCACCACCCTTTCTGGCCACCACCCTTTCTGGCCACCACCCCTTCTGGCCCAAACCGGCCCACCCCCACCCGGTCGTCGTTGAGCCGCGGCCGCGCAACGGCCGCCGGCTCCAACCCAGACGGGCCAACCCCGCCGAATCGCCCCGTCAGTACTCGAAGCCTTCGGCGCCGGCGAGCTCGGCGTTCGGGTAGATCAGGTAGCACGTGCGGCACTTGCCGAGCGGTCGCTCGGTGAACACGTGCTGGCGGTAGCTCTGGTAGGTCGGGCCGTTCCAGATGTCGAAGAACGTGTCCTTCTTCAGGCTGCCGAAGTGCGGCATCGCCGCGAGGCAGCAGGGCACCACGTCGCCGAACGGCGTCAGGTAGATGCGCTGCCACAAGAACCAGCAGCGGATCGGCGGCGGCCCGCACGGCCGCGCCGGCTTGGCCGCTGGCTTCGCCTCGCCACCCGCCGCCCCCGCCGCAGCAGCCGCCACCGCCGGCGCCGGCGAATCGAGCTCGGTGAAGTTCGGCGGGATGCTGATCGTGACCCCGAGCGCCTTCGCCACCTCGCGCGTGCGATCCTGCCACTCGTTGGCGTAGGCGCGGCAGTAGTTGAGTGACTCGCCCTTGAGGCTCGGGTGGAACGTCACCAGGTGGTTGAACACGATCTGGTCGCCGCCCCAGCGATGCACCATCTCGACGAACCTCGGCGCCTCGGCGACCGTGCGGCGCATCAGGATGTAGTTGAAGTTCAGCTTCGGCCGCGAGGCCGCCGGCAGCTCGAGCCGCCGTTCGCTGAAGCGCGTGATGTTGTGCACGACCTCGTCGAAGTCAGCGCCCGTGCGCACCGAGTTGTAGGTGGCGCGTGTCGCCCCATCCATCGAGAACGTCACCAGCTCGAGGCAGCGCAGCAGCTGCTCGCGGAAGCGCGACTCGCGCATCATCAGCGTGCCGTTCGTCACCATCTCCAGCTTGCCGCCGTAGCTCTCGAGGTCTTCGAGCTTCTGCGACATGCGCGGAGTCATCAGCGGCTCGCCGAATGCCTACAGCTGCATCGTGCGCGCGTACGGATACAGCTCGCGCACGACCTTCTCGTAGATCTGCTCGTCGAGCATCTCCTTCGGCGAGTTCGGGTCGAGGAACTGGTTGCACATGAAGCACTTCAGGTTGCAGGCCGTCGTGCTCGTCAGGTTGATCCAGGTCGGCATCGCGCGCGCGAACGGCGCCAGCGCCACCTCGTCCTCGGCGGCGAGCCGGGCGTTGGCGGCCTTGAAGGCGGGGCTGCCGAACGGCAACGAGGCCAGCTCGGTGGGCCACTTCTCGAGAACGCGCGGGTCGGCGGGAGCGATCATGGGCGGAGGGCGGCGGTGGCCGCAGAACGGCAGCCAGTTCTATCAGGCCAGCTTCGGCAGCGGTTCAGCGGCGCTGGAACTCGATCGGCACGAACGCCCGTTCGGGGACCAACCCGTACGGCCCCGGCGCCAGGTTCTCGATGCGGCTGTTGACCAGGATCGATGCCATCGGGTGCACGAGCAGCGCCGCCGGCTGCTCGCGGAAGGCCAGCTCGTGCAGCTGCCGCAACAGGTCCGCCCGTTTGCCGGCGTCGAGTTCGGCGCGCGCGGCGGTCGCCAGCGCGTCGGCCTCTGGGTGCGACCACTTGCCGTGGTTCCACAGCCCCTGCGTATGCAGCAGGTCGTACGGATCGCCCCAGCTGCGCAGCGACTGCATCGACAGCAACCCGTCCCACTTGCCGGCCGGCAGCTCGCGCAGGTAGGCGCCGAAGTCGCGCTGCTGCAACACGAGGTCGATCGCGGCGCGTTTGCAGGCGTCGACGAACAACTCGACCGTGCGGCGGAACTGCTCGGTGCCGGTCGGCGCCAGCAGCTCGAGGCGAAGGGGCTTGCCGTGCTCAGGGTCGAAGCCGAGCTCGCGCAGGGCGCGGCGGGTGGCCGCCGGATCGAACGCGAACGGCTGCAGGTGGCGTGGGTACTCGGCGCTGTCCGGCTTGGCGTGGGCGAGCGCTGGCCGGGCGTTGCCGCCGGCCACGGCGACGAGGCCATCGAGGTCGAACAGGTGCGCGAGCGCGCGGCGAACGCGCGCGTCGTCGAACGGCGGCCGCTGCAGGTTCCAGACCACGCGGAAGACGCCGAGCTCCTTGTAGTCGTAGCGCAGCGGGCGGTAGCGGCGCGCCAGCTCGGGCTGGGCGGCGAGCAGTTCCTCGAGCAGCGGGTTGGAGTACCAGTCGAGCTCGCCGGCGAGCAGCGCGTTGGTGGCGCCGGCCGGGTCGCGGAACAGCAGCCGGATGCCGGCGAAGTTCCAGGTGCCCGGGCTCACCTGGCGCCGCCAGCAGTTCTCGCTGCGCGCGAGCAGCAGGTCCTGGTGCGGTTGCCAGGTGCCGTAGCCGAGTTCGGGCTCGAAGCGATAGGGCCCGGTGCCGGGCCCACAGCGGTCGTTGACGCGGTCGAGCAGCTCGGCGAAGCGCGCGCTGTCGACGGCGGGCATCGCCTCCTCCGGGCCCTTCGCCGCCGCGACGCGCGCTTCGAACCAGCGGCGCTGCGGCACCCACCACGCTTCGCCGACGGCCTCGACGGCCGCGTAGTAGACGCCGCGGAAGCGCACGCGGAAGCTCTGCTCATCGAGCACGTCGACGCCTTCGATGCGCGCCATGGCGTCGTTGACGGCGCCGAGCGGCAGGTGGCCAGCCTGCGCCAGATGCCATGGGAACAGCACGTCCGCCATCGTCAGTGGCGAGCCGTCCGCGAACGCCACGCCGCGGCGCAGCGTGAACGTGCAGGAACGGCCGTCGGCGGCGGGCACGAAGGCCGCGGCGAGCGCGGGGCGCAGCGCCCCGGTCGCCGGATCGTGATCGAGCAGGGTGTCGAATACGTACGGCAACAGCAGCCGGCTGGCGACGCCACGCCCCGCGGTCAACGGGTTGAGGTCGGGCGGTTCGCTGGCGAGGCCGGTGTAGACGTGGCCTTGCGGCAGCCCGCCGGTGGCGGCGGTGCCGGCGGCGCCGACCGGCGCGATCGGCGGCACCGCGGCGCCGCGCATGACGCGCAGCCCGAGTCCGAGCCCGACGGCCAGCAGCAGGAACAGGATCAGGACGGGCAGCGGGCGCATGGACAGGGAGCCACGGCCCGGGCGACCGCGACGGGCCGCATGGTACGCCGCCTTGCGGCAGGGCGACAGGCCGGCGGCGCCGCGGCGCAGAAAAGGTCAGCCCTGGGCGAGGCGGATGCCGGCCCACATCGCGGCGAAGCCGAGCACGTTCTGGGCGGCGGCGTTCAGCAGCAGCAGGTCGACGCGCTTCTGCAGCCACAGCTCATGGCAGTCGAAGGCGAACGACGAGAAGGTCGTGAAGGCACCGAAGAAGCCCGCCAGCACCGCGGTCGCCACCAGCGGCGACCAGCGGCCCTGGAAGCCGAGCGACCAGACGCAGCCGAAGCCGAAGCAGCCGAGCACGTTGATGACGGCGATGCCGACGATCGGCGCCTCGAACCACGAACGTGCGGCGAACAAGGCCAGGTAACGCGCCACGGCGCCGAGGGCCCCGGCGGCGGCGACGGCGAGGAGCACGGCCGGCTGCATCGCCGCGACCTTACTTCTTCGGGTAGGTCTTCAGCACCCATTCGCGCCACTTCTGGTCGAAGCTGGCGGCGTCGAGCTCATAGAGGTCGAACAGCAGCTTCTGCGCCATCGCCCGCACCTGCGCGCCCTGCGCCTCCCAGTCGCCCGACGGCGGCACGTTCTTGAGCTGGCGCAACAACTGGCCGAGCTTCTGCGCGTCGAGGCGCATCAGGAAGTCGATGCGAGACCACGACTGCGTATGGGCGTGGTAGCCCATCGCCGCCGAGTCCGGCCACTCCGCCATCGTCGCGAACGGGATGCAGAGCCCTTCGTGCTGGGCACGGCGGCGCACCTTGATCGGCCACTCGTGCTGCTTCTCCTCGGCGACCGCCTCGTCGTCCTTGATCTCCACGGTCAGGTAGTCGGTCGGCACCTTGCGCGCGTACCACTGCGCCAGGCCCTCGGCGAACCACGGCGGCAGCGGGTACTGGAAGCCCTGGTAGCCGCTCATCAGGTTGTGCCAGATCGCGTAGGTGACGTGGCTGTAGAGGCCACACTCGTCGACGCCTTCCATGCCCTCGGCGGAGACGCACAGCAGCATCTGGTTGCTCTTCTGGTGGTAGTAGCGCATCGAGCGCTCGTCCTTGCGCCCGCAGAAGCGGTCCATGTAGCGCACCATGTCCGACTTCTTCTGGAACAGCAGCACCAGGAACTTGCCCGGCAGCCCGAGGTAGGCGCCGTTCGGCGGCGTGTCGCCCTTGGCCGGGAAGTCGGCATCACGGACGCCGATCAGCTTCTGGAACTCGGCGTAGGCCTTCTCGCAGCGCGCGGCGTACAGATGGACGCGCAGCCACGGGTCGATCTTCTTCGGCCGCTCGGCCAGCTTCGGCAGGGTCTTGCGCAGCTGCTTGACCTCGTCCTGCAGCAACTTGCGCTGGTCCTGCTCATCGGGCCACTTGACCGAGCGCAGGTTGACGCCGAACTTGAAGTGCGCGGTCTCCATCCACAATACGCGCCCTTCGCCGAGCACACGGTCGACGTCGGCCGTGGTCAAGAAGTCCGCCCACGCGAACGGGCCGTAGGCGACCACGCCGGCCGCCGCCATCGCCGCCTTGTCGCCGCCGGTGTAGGGGTCGACGGGGCCGAGCTTCTTGACCTCGTCCTCGTCCTTCTGCGGCAGCGGATCCTGGGCTCTGGGTTGGAGCAGGAGGCAGCAGAACACCACCACGACGGCGGACAGGGCGCGGATCACGAGCATCGATGGGCAACGTTGGCTGGCGAGGAAATCGCAGCGCCGGTCGCCGCCCTCAGGGCGCGGCGACCGGCGTATGGTTGGGCACTGCTTCTCGCAGCACTACGACTTCTGCACTGGTGGCGCCCCGGCGGGCGCGTCCCCGGCCGGCGCAGGCTGCGCTGGCGCGGCCTCCGCAGACTTGGGCGCTGCCATCGCCTTGAGGGCGAGGTCGCGCAGCTCCGACTCGCGCGCCTTCAGCTGCTCGCGCTTCTTCGCCACCTTGCCGAGGTCGGCGTCGAACTTCTTGAGCTTCGGCGATTCGGGCCCGTTCTTCTCGATCTCCCGATCCATGCGGCTCTTCACGAGCTGCTCCTCGGCATCGAGCTTGTCGTACTGCCCGAGCACCTGCCGCAGCTCCTTGATCGCCTCCTTGGCGCTCTCGGCGTAGCAGCGGTCGAGATACTCGAACATCGTGTTCCACAGCGCGGTCTGCGGCTGGTCGCCCGGCAGCTCGGCCTTGTGCGAGCCGTCGGGGTCGACGAAGAACAGGTGCGGGATGCGCTGCCCTTCCTTCTCGCGCTTGAACAGGTTGAAGAACGGGTGCTTGTCGTCGACCACGTTGGTCGGCAGCTTGACGCAGCGGAACCAGTGCGTCAGCAGCACCGTCTGCTCGTTGTCGAGCGAACGGCTCAGCAGCGCGTGGTCCGTGCCCTTGCACTTCTCACACTCGCGCAGGATCAACAGCGGACGCCGGTCGCCATCGGTGACCAATTCGTACGCCTGTTCGAGCGGCAGCGCGCGCTCGACCTGCACACCGCGGGTGCTGCCATCGCTGGCCGGGCGGTCATCGACGACCGGCTTCCAGACGGGGTAGACCCAGTCGATCGTGAGGATCTCCTTGGCGGTCTTGCCGCGGCGCATGTCGAGCGGAATGCCACCGCCTCGACCGCCGCCCGAAGGCGCACCCGGAGCAGAACCACCGGCCGTCGCCGGCGTCGAGGGGGCCCAACTGGACCCCGCACCACCACCTCATCATTGTGGGGCGGCGGGCCTGGCCAGGACCATGGCCGAGGCCGCACACAGAGCGGACACGAGGACTTTGCGCAGCATGTTGGGCTCCCTTGGTACGCACCCCGCGTTGGGGTGGTTGCTGTCCATGGGCAGGCAGCAATCGGGCGAACAGTAGCCGCCGGCGGCGCGGTGGCAACCAGCCCCGGCGGATTCCCTCCCCCTCGGCCCTGCCTGGACGTCGGTGGCATCGGCACCCCGCCGCAGCGAGGTTGACCCCGGCCCGACCGTTCGCCACGCTGCCCGCCTGCCGTCGGCGCCAGCCGCGCCGGGCACCCGAGAACCAGTGACCGAAACCACCGAATCGTTGGACCGCACCGACACCTGGGAAGGCATGCTCGAATCCCTGCGCCGGCGCTT
>JAEUHT010000002.1 GCA_016793265.1 Planctomycetota bacterium | reverse complement strand
CACACTGCTCGCCGACCTGCAGCCGGGCCCGGGCTCGTCGCTGATCACTCCTGGCGGCTTCCTCGGCAACGTCGGCGAGCTCGCCGGCGGCAAGCTCGTGTTCATGGCCGACGACGGCGCACACGGCCGCGAACCCTGGGTGCTGCCGGTGCCGGGCTCGCGCCAGGTCCTGCAGCGCTACAGCACGCGCCGCTTCGAGGTCGGCGATCCGGTGCTCGGCAGCAGCGTGGCGATGGGCGCCCGCTACCTCGCGCCAGGCGACCTCGGCACCATCACCATCGGCCTGCCGACCGCGGGGTTCCTGCCGATCGCCAAGCACCGCTGCGTGCACGTCGACCCGCAGCGGTCGTTCCTCGCCGCGATGGTGGTCGCCTCGCCGACCGGCGAATGGAACGGCGCCGTGGTGCTGCCCAACCAGCCGTCGCTGATCGGCCTCGACCTCGTCATCCAGGCGCTGTTCGTCGACGGCTCGCTGCCGCTCGGCTTCGACGCCGGCGACGCCCACTGGCTGTCGCTGGGTTCCTGATCCCGGCGCCGCACCCGAGCCCGCGCCCGGGCCGCCAGTTCGGGGGCGGCTACGTCCAGATGGCAATGGACAGGACCGCGCCGATCCGGGAAGAACCGCGCCGAGCGACCAGGGGCCGGTCCGAGGCTCGACCGCCGGCGCCACGTTGCCTACCCTGCCCGAGCCGCGGCGCCCGCCGTCGCGCCACGAGTCCTCGCCAGCGCCCATGCCGAAGTTCTCCACCGTCTTCACCGCCGGCACCTTCTTGCTCGCCGGCACCGCCCTCGGCGTCGCGGTCGCGGCCTGGCTGCAGGCCTGGTCCAACCAGCCGATCGTCGCCGCGAAGGCCGCGGCCCCGGTCGTCATCGGCGACGTCGCCGGCGTCAAGGCAGCGCCCGGCGACCTCGCGCTCGACCTGACCCCGTTCGACGCCGGCGGCAATACGCAGCTGATCTGGCACTGCGGCAAGGTGCTGATGGGCTCGCGGTCCGACTACAGCGGCGCCTTCACGCAGCTGCAGGGCCGCGTGCTGCTCGACCCGAAGGCGCGCACGCTGCGCGCCGCCGAACTGCACGTGACGCTGGCGGCGATGCGCGGCCACGGCGACCACCCGGCGCCCAACGCGCTGATCAACACCGTGCAGGAACAGGGCTGGTTCCTCGACGATCAGCCGACCGCGGTGCTGCGCACGCAACAGGTGACGCCGCGCGAGGCGGGTGCCGCGGCCACGTTCGACCGCGCGGTGCCGGACTGGACGCATGCGCTGACGTGCACACTGCGGCTGAACGGCATCGAACAGGCGCTGACGGTCTACGCGCGCCTCGAGGTCGGCGAGGCCAGCGTGCGCGTCGACGCCCGCTTCCCGATCTCGCGCCCCGGCTTCCAGGTGCAACAGCGCCGCGGCATCAGCTTCCCGGCCGAGGTCGATGCCGAAGTGCTCGTGGAGGTGCACGCCGCAGTCTCGCCCGACCCGCTGGCGGTGATCGCCGAGCTCAACCGGCAGCTGGTGGCGCAGCAGGCGGCGACCGGGCAGTTGGAGAGCCAGGTCGGCACGCTGAGCACGCGCCTCGATTCGCTCGAAGCGTCGATCGATGGCCTGCGCCGGGATCTGCGCCAGGCGGCGAGCGCGGCGGCGACTCCGTCCACCGCCGCCAACACGCCGGCTGGCACCAGCGCCGGCGGCGACGCGACGGCGGGCCCGACGGCGAGTCCGACGACGACTACCCCACCTGCGGTCGACATCACGGCGCTGCCGCCCCGCTTCACCGACCACGTCGATTACCGCAACCCGACCAAGGACGCGCGGCTGCACGACCTCGGCTTCGCGGCGCCGTTCGAGATGGTGCTCGTGCCCGGCGACGCCGCGCAGGGTGTCGCGCCGTTCTACGCGCAGACCACCGAGGTCACGTGGGACATGTTCCGCACCTGGTCCTACTGCGGCGACATCGCCGACCCGACGCTGGCGTCGTCCTTGAAGGCGGCGCTGCTGCGGCCGAGCCCGTGTTACGACGACGCCTCGCGCGGCCACGGCTTCGACGGCCGCGCCGTGCTCGGCGTGTCGCGCCGCAACGCGCTGGCCTTCTGCCGCTTCGTCAGCGAGCAGACCGGCCGCTCCTACCGCCTGTGGAGCGAAGCCGAATGGCGCTACATCGCCAACGCGACCGGTGGCCTGCCGAGCAACCCGCTCGACGTGGCGTGGCTCGCCGACAACGCCGACCGCGACGCCTTCGGCGAGCCGCTGTCGATGCCCGTCGGCAAGAAGCCCGCCAACAGCCTCGGCCTCTACGATTTCTGGGGCAACGTCGCCGAGTGGGTGATGGGCGACAAGCCCTACATCCGCGGCGGCTCGTATCTGGTGCCGGCCAGCGAGCTGCAGCTCGAGTGGCGCGCCAACGAGAGCCAGGCGGTGTGGAACCTGACCTATCCGAACCTGCCGAAGAGCCTGTGGTGGTACCGCGACCGCTTCGACATGGGCTTCCGGCTGGTCTGTGATCCGGTCGGCATCCCGCCGACGAGCCAGGCGAAGTGAACGTGCACGCGGCGGCGAAGGCGGCCCTGCTGCTCGCACTGGCGGCCTGCGCGTCGCCACCACCTTCGCCACCCGCTGCCGCGCCGGCCGCGGCGCCGCCGCTGTCGCGCTTCTCGTTCACAGCGGTGCACTTCGGCAACATCCCGGTCGAGCTGTGCCTCTACGCGCCCGACGCCGCCACGGCGCAGGCGGCGGCGGCGGCGGCCTTCGCCCGCATCGCCGCGCTTGCGGCGATGATGAACGACTACGCCTACGAACCGCCGAGCCCGCTCAATCGTATCGCCGCCGAAGCCCCGGCCCCGGTGCCGGTGCCGTCCGAGCTGTTGTCGGTGCTGGCGCGCGCCATCGAGCTGCACCACATCACGCAGGGCGCCTTCGACATCACGCTGAAACCGTACGTGCAGCTGTGGCGGGTGTCGCGGCGCCTCGGCGAGCTGCCGCCGCAGGAGCACCTGCGCGCGGCCGTTCGCTACGTCGACATCACGGCGCTGCAACTCGACGCGGCGGCCTCGACGGCGCGGCTCGCCCGCGAAGGCATGTGGCTCGACGTCGGCGGCATCGCCAAGGGCTACGTCGGCGACGAGGTGCTGCGCCTGCTGCGGGCGCGCGGCCTGCCCCGCTGCAGCTACCACGCCGGCGGCGACATGGTGTTCGGCGAGGCGCCGCCCGGCGAACCTGGTTGGCCGGTGCTGGTGCCGGACTTCCCCACCGCTGACGGCACCGGGCTCAGGTTCGTGGCCAGCAACGAAGCGGTGTCGGTGTCGGGCGACGTGTTCCGCTTCGTCGAGATCGACGGCCGCCGCTACGCACACGTGATCGACCCGCGCACCGGTCTCGGCGTCACCGACCGCCGCCTCACCTGCGTGCGCGGCCCGCGCGGCCTCGACACCGACGCGCTGGCCACCGCCGGCCTCTTGCTCGACGAGGCGGCGTGGCAGGCGGCGCTGGCGCAGGTGCCCGGCTGCCGCGGCCAGGTGGCGAGGGCCAGGCAGGAATCGGAGGTGCCGGGGCAGTAGTCGCGGTGGCGGCGTGGCGCGCCGGCGCCCCCCCTTCACAAGAACGTCGCCAGCTCCGCCAGCGCGCGGCTCAGCATCGAACGCACCGCGACCTCGGACTTGCCGAGCTCCTTGGCGATCTCGGCGTGGCTGAGCCCCATCAGCCGGGCCATCAGCACGACCTCCTGCTTCTCGGGCGCCAGCTTGGCGAAGCCCGCTTCGACGCGCGCCAGCTCCTCGCGCGCCATCGCCTGGTTGCTCGGCGTGTAGACGCCGGCGAAGCCCCGCAGCTCCTGCTCGTCGAGGCCGCCGCGTTCGCGCCCCGGGTCGCGTTTGCCGGCGCGCCAGTGTTCGGCGCGGTCGGCGATCTTGCGCATGGCGGTGGTGAACAGCCATTTGCGGAACTCGGCGTCGCCGCCGAAGCGGAAGCGCTCGGCGTTCTCGAGCACGTCGCGGCAGACCGACTGGGCGAGGTCGCTGCACGATTCCTTGGCCAGCAGCATCGGCCCGGCCTTGAGCCGCACGAACGCACGCAGCGCCGGCAGGTGTTGCTCCAGCAACTGCGACACCGCCACTTCGTCGTGTTGGCTCGCGCGCCGCAGCAGGTCTTCGAGATCACCGCTCATCGGCGTCACGATACCACACCCGTGCACGGTCCCGCGTCCAGCCCGGGCGCGGCGTCGCGCCGCTGCTCGTGCTTCGCGCAGCGCTCGACGACGAGGCGCGCGTTGCGCAAGAACGGCCGCGTCAACACGCGCCAGCCGACGCCGGAGTGCTTGACCAGGAGCGGCATCTCACCGCCGGCGCAGATGCCGTGCAGCACCGTGATGCCCGAGGCGGCATACGCGGCGTCGACGAACTCGATGGCGTCGCCGACGTGGAACGCCTCCCCGGGTTGCAGCTCCGCGAACTGCAGCGAGCGCGCGTGCTGTTCGCAGGCGGCGGCGGCGGTGCGGCTACCGGTCATGCCGACCAGGACCGCGGCGTCGCGCGCGTCACTGCCGACCTCCGCCATCGCCGCCGCGTCGCCGCGCCAGAACGCCGCCACGAACTCGCGCGCCGCCGTGCGAGCGGCGCGCCCGGCCTCCGGTTCGATCAACCAGTGCCGCACGTCGGCGCGCAGCACTCCACGGTGCTCCTGCAGCAGCACGACGCGCACGCCGGCGGCGGTGTGCAGGCGTCCGAGCCAGCGCTCGCCCGGCAGCGGCAGCAGATCGACTGCCGCCTCGGCGTCGATGCCGATGGCGCCCGGCGCCAGCGGCCGCAGCAGGGTGGCCAGCTGCGGGTGTGGGGCGACCACTTCCTGCAGGGCAGGCAGGTCCAGGCGCTGCATGGCGCGGAAGAACGTCCGCACCAAGGAGCGGCCGCGATCGGCGAGCGGAGGGACCATGACCCGGTGATCCGGAGAACCGGCCCGCCGTGGCAACAACCGTGCAGAATCCCGCCGTTCCGGCCCAGGCGCCGCACCAGCGCTGGGTCAGTTGAACTTCGTGCCCACCCGCGACAGTTTGCTCGTCCGGTAGCACGTGTGCAGCACCGGGCAGTGCAGGCGGTGCCAGTCCTCGCTCTCGTCCATGACCTTGTCGACCTTCTCCTCCGTGGCGTCCCAAGCCTGCTTGAGGTTGGCCGCGTTGTGGTCGCAGAAGCTCTTGAAGGCCGTCGCGAAGTGCACGAGCGCATCCGCGTAGGCCTTCATCTTCGACAGGTGGTAGTCGAGGTTCGCGAGGTTCTTGTAGAGGTGCTCCAGTTGATGGCAGGACCAGACCTGGTCCGTCGGGATGTCCCGCAACCTCCCGCTCATGAGGCCGTGGGCGGCCTTGTAGTGCGTGAGGATCGCTGGCAGCAGGTCCTTGACCGTGATGCTGCCGCGCGTCCCCGCACGATTGCCGGCAACGGCTGCCAGCGGCTTCTGATCGACGATGCTGAGGATCTGGCTGCGGTCCAGGAGATCGTGCTCCACCATCGTGTTGTGCCCCTTCGGTCGCTCGACATCCTCGTCGTGCGCGTCGTGGATCGCCCAGGCGACATCCGACCAGGCCTCGCCGAGGGCCGAGAGCCACGGCCCGGTCGCCGCCAGCGGAGCCCACACCGGCAGGCTGAACGGGACCGCGGCACCGATGGCGACCGCACCGATGCCCATCGTGACGGCGCCAGCGGTCTTGGCCACCGCCTTGGTCGTCTGGTGTGTGCCCTTGCTCCAATCCGGCCTGCGGTTCTGCTGGCGGAACTCTCGCTTCGCATCAATGGGGTTCGTCATGGCCCCTCCGGTCGTTCTCGCGGTGGCTCGACCATCGCCCCGGGCGCCCGGGACCTGCGAGCACACACTCCCACCGCCGGCCCCGAGGGTCAACGCAGCCAACGCTCCCCTCACCTCTACGCCACACGGCTGTGCGATCACGTTCCGGTCCGACCTGCTCCCTGGAGCGCTCTCCACCCGGCGAGGATCGCCGCGACTCAGTGCCCGCGCCCGGCGGTGAGCATGGCGCCGAACCAGAGCTTGAAGGTGCCGAGCGGTTGA
>JAEUHT010000284.1 GCA_016793265.1 Planctomycetota bacterium | reverse complement strand
GACCCGGTGCGCCGCTCGCGCGACGTGCTGCGCCGCATCGGCTACGTGCCGGACGTGCCCGACGCGCCGCTGTGGTTGTGTGCGCGCGACCTGTTCCTGGTGTTGTCGCCGCACTACCCGACCTGGAACAACCGGCTCGCCAGCGAGCTGTGTGAGCGGCTCGTGGTGCCGATGCATACGCCGTTGGCGGCGCTGTCGCGCGGCCAGGGCATGAAGGTGATGCTGGTCGCGGCGCTGGCGCCGGAGCCCGAGCTGCTGCTGCTCGACGAACCGTTCGCCGGGCTCGACCCACTCGTGCGTGAGCAGGTGCTCGAAGTGGTGATCGACAGCGTGCGGGCCGGCGAACGCACGGTGCTGTGCGCGACGCACGAGCTCGAGCTCGCCGCGCGCATCGCCGATCGCATCGCCGTGCTCGAAGGCGGCCGCATCGTGCAGCACGGCACCCTCGACGAGGTCCTCGGGGAGCCGGAACCGGCGCAGGTGCCGCAGGGGTTGCAGCGGGTGCTCGCCACGGCGGCGCAGGCGGTGCTGGCATGAACCTCGTGCTCGTACACTGCTGGCGCGAATGGCGCGCGCAGCGTTGGCTGCTGCTCGGCTACGTCACGATCGTGACCGTGGCGCTGGCGCTCGGCTTCTCGCTGCTGCCGCAGGAGTGGTGGGCGCAGGTCGGCAGCGCGGGCTTCGTGCTGTCGTGCTTCCTGCTGGCCGGCGCGCTCGGCGTGGTCTTGTTCGTGGCGCCCGGCCTCGTGCAGCGCGAGTTCGGCGCCAAGGGCGACCAGTTCGTGCGGCGATTGCCGGGCGGTTTGCGGGCGGCCTTCGGCGGCAAGCTGCTGTTCCTCGGGCTCGGGGCGGCGGCGATCCCGCTGCTGACGGTGCTGGCGGGGCGCACGTTCTTGTGGTGGAAGGGGCGCGGGCTGGAGGACCTGTTCGCCGCGGGTTTCGACGGCGAGGTGGGCATCGCCTGGCCCTGGCTCACGCCGTGGATCGTGCTGGCGATGCTGATGGCGCCGTGGGTGTGGGCGATCGGCACCTGGTTGCCGCGCGGCCGCATGGCGGTCGGCGGCGCCGTGCTGCTCGGGCTCGTGCTGGCGATCGCCGCGGCGCTGCTCTGCGCGCCGAGCCCGGGCATCGAGGGCGGCATCGCTTGGCTGGCGTGGTGGTGGTGGGTGCCGGTGGGTGGGATCGTGGTCGCCGCGGCGTCGTGGCTCGGTGGCCGGCGCGGCGGCGGCGCCGTGCGTTCGGCTGGCTGCGGTGCGGTGGCGCTCGGCGCGGTGCTGGTGCCGCCGGCCGGCTGGTTCGCGGTCGAGACGTGGCGCTACCACCACCCGGACCCGCGGCAGCTCGTCGGGCTCGACGTCGAAGGGCTGACGCCGGACCACCGCGCGGCGCTCGTGTGGGGAGCGGCCGACGAGCGGTTCCGGCCCGTGCCGTTGCGCATCGACCTGACTACCGGCGGCTGCGAGCAGCTCGGCGGCCTCGGTACGAGCCTGGAGTCCGACCTGATGCTCGCGCATGCGGCGGACTCGGGCCGCGTGCGGCGGTGGTGGCGTCGCTACGAATGGAACGCGCGGAAGCAGCGCTTCGACCGCCACGAGCTGTTCGACCTCGCGACCGGCGAGGTGTCGGTGGCGCCGTTCGACCACGACCATCTCGTCACGGTGTTGACGCCGGCGCAGCAGGCCGCGGTTGTCGCCCAAGCGCGCGCCGCGACGATGCTGCGGGCTCCCGGCGGTCGCGCCGCGTGGCTCGAAGGCGACGACGTCTGCATCGCCGGCGCCGACGGTGGCCCGGTCGAGCGCGTGTCGCTCGGTCGTGGCTGGCAGGTGCCTCACCGCGTGACGCCGGCCGGCCACGGCTTCCTCGCCTTCGGCCAGGACTGCGGCCTGTTCGACCTGACCCTGCGGCGGTGGTGGCCGTTTACCTCCGGCACGCTCGTGCGAGGCGAATTGCTGGAGTCGCACGCCGGCGGCTGGCAGAAGCGCTCCGTCGACGGCGTCGTCACTGCGCTGCCGGACCTGCGGAACGCGGTGTTGCTCGGCGTGCTCGACGACGATCGGGTGCTCCTGCAGCGCGGTTGGTGGCAGCACCGGGAGCTGATCGCGTATCGCGTGGCCGACGGCCGCAGCGATCGCATCGAGCCGCCTCCCGGCACGGCCACGTCCTCGTTCGTGGCGGAGTTCGGGCTGCGCGGCCAGGGCTCCCTGCTGCCACGCGACCCGCGCGGCGGCGTCTGGCTCAGCTTCGGCCGCGGCAGCGGCGGCGGGTTCCTGCGCCTCGACGTCGCCACGCTGACCGCACGGCGCGTGCTGCCGCGCGACGCGGCGACGCCGTGGTTCCAGGACGAACGCCTGCTCGCCTTCCCCGACGACCACACCGCCCTGCTGCAGGCCGGGGACCGCATCGTGCGCGCCGACGTCGACACCGGCGTCCGCACGGTGTTGTTCCCGCGCTGAACGGTGCCCCGGCGGTGGCAACCGCCGCGCCGAGGCGGCATTCTCCCGGGCATGAAGAAGAACCTGTTTGGTCTCGGTGTCGCGTTCCTGTTCTCGATCCTGTCCGCTTGCGGCGGCGCAGCCTCGGCCGCTGGTGTCTACGAGCTCGACAAGGAAGCGCTGCAGAAGACCATGGCGGCGGAGTTGCCCGCGGGCGCGCCGGCCGAGATGGTCAAGGGCATGCTCGACAAGATGAAGATGTCGGTCGAGCTCAAGGCCGACGGCACCGCCGTGGCCACGGTCAACATGATGGGCAAGGACGATGGCGGCACCGGCACGTGGAAGCTCGCCGGCGACACCATCTCGATGACCATGAAGGGCAAGGACGGCAAGGAGGACACCAAGTCCGCCAAGTACTCGAACGGCGTGATCACCATCACGGAGGAGCAGAACGGCAAGAAGGTGGAGATGATCCTGCGCCGCAAGTGAAGCGGCGGGGATCACGCCGGATGACGGTGGCGCCCGGCCGAGGCTTCGCCACAATGGGTCGCCGAGGACCCCACCATGCGAATGCGCTGCGCCTTCCTGCTCCCGTTCCTGTTCGTCGCCTGCAGCCGTGAGCAGCACCCGCTCGCCGGCAACTGGACCCAGGTGACCGCCGACGCCAAGGCCGGCATGACGCTCGAATTCGAGGTCGGCGGCGCCCGGTTGAACGTGCACACGGCGCCGGCCGCCGACGGTGGCCACGACCACGTGCACGGCACCTACACCTTCGACGCCGCGACGAAGCAGCTCACGGTGCAGGCGCCGCTGCTCGGCGCCGGCAAGGCGGAGGCGTGGTCGGGCAGTCTCGAAGGCGGCAAGCTGCAGTTGAGTTCGCCGGACGGGAAGCTCGAGTTCCAGCACAAGGAAGGCGATTACCACCACTGATCGCCGCCCGTGGGGCTCGCTTTTCGGGGGGGGCGTCGTACTCTCTCGTGCGAACTTCTCGCCCCGCGCCCATGAACAGCTCGCCGCACTCGGACACCACGACGGAAGGCATCCGCATCCACGCGGCGGCCGAGTACCTGCCCCAGGAAGTGCTGCCGCAGGACTTCTTCGGCGACGACGGCAGCCACCGGCGGCACCACGTGTTCCGCTACCGCATCACGATGACCAACCAGGGCACGGCGCCGGTGCGCCTGCTGTCGCGGCACTGGCTGATCGTCGACGGCGAGGGGCGGCGCGAGGTCGTGCGTGGCCGCGGTGTGGTCGGTGAGTTCCCGCGGCTCGGCCCCGGCGAGACCTACCAGTACACGAGCTTCAGCCCGCTGGCGACGACGTGGGGCACCATGGAAGGCAGCTACACCTTCGAACGCGAAGGTGGGGAGCGCTTCGAGGTCGCCGTCGGCCGCTTCTACCTGGTGCCGACGGCGCCGCCGCTGCAGCTCGAATCGCCGTCGAGCTGAGGCTCGGCGGCTGCACCGTTGATTGGCGGGGCTTTTGGCGCGAGAACTGCCGGCGCACGATGCCCACGATCCGCCTCGGTGACCCGTCCCTGCCGTTGTCCACCCTCGTCGCGCTGAGCCGCGACGGCGCCCGCGTGGCGTTGTCGCCGGCGGCGAAGCAGCGCGTGCGGCGCTGCCGCACGATCGTCGACCGGGCCGTCGCCAGTGGTGCCACGATGTACGGCATCAACACCGGCTTCGGCAAACTTGCCGGCGTGCGTATTCCCGACGACCAGCTCGCGCAGCTGCAGAAGAACTTGCTGCTGAGCCACGCCACCGGCGTCGGAGAACCGCTGTCGGTGGCGCAGAGCCGGCTCGCGTTCGCGCTGCGCATCCACAACCTCTCGCTCGGCCACAGCGGCGTGCGGCTCGACCTGATCGAGCAGGCGATTGCGCTGTTCAACGGCGGCTTCGTGCCGGTGATCCCGTCGCAGGGTTCGGTCGGCGCGTCGGGCGACCTGGCGCCGCTGAGCCACATGGCGCTGCCGCTGATCGGCTACGGCGAGGTGCATCACGACGGCGCGGTGCTGAGCGGCGCCGAGGCGCTGCGGCGGCTGCGGCGCCAGCCGCTCGAGCTGCGCGAGAAGGAAGGGTTGGCGCTGATCAACGGCACGCAGATCATGACCGCGATCGGGTGCCTGGCGCTGCACGAAGCGCTGCTGCTGGCGAAGACCGCCGACATCGCCTGCGCGATGACGGTCGAGGCGCTGCGCGGCAGCGAGAAGCCGTTCCAGGCCCGTGTGCACGACGTGCGCCCGCACATAGGCCAGGGCGCCACCGCGCAGAACCTGCGTACGCTGCTGGCCGGGAGCAAGATCATGCCGAGCCACAAGGACTGCACGAAGGTGCAGGACGCCTACTCGCTGCGCTGCGCGCCGCAGGTGCACGGCGCCGCCAAGGACGGCATGCGCTACGCGCTCGACGTGCTCGTCACCGAGGCCAACTCGGTCACCGACAACCCGCTGGTGTTCGGCGACGGCAGCGTCGTCAGCGGCGGCAACTTCCACGGCCAGCCGGTCAGCCAGGCGATGGACTTCCTCGCCATCGCGGTCAGCACGCTGGCCAACATCAGCGAGCGCCGCATCGAGCAGATGGTCAACCCCGACATCAGCGGGCTGCCGCCGTTCCTGGCCAGGAACCCCGGGCTCGAGAGCGGCTTCATGATCCCGCAGGTGGTGGCGGCGTCGTTGTGCAGCGAGAACAAGAGCCTCGCGCATCCGGCCAGCGTCGACACCATCCCGACGTCGGCGAACCGCGAGGATCACGTGTCGATGGGGGTCACCGCCGCCCGCCACGCCGCCATGGTGGTCGCCAACACGGCGAAGGTGCTCGGCATCGAGCTGTTGTGCGCGGCGCAGGGCCTCGACCTCGGCGAACGGCTGCGGCCGGGGCTCGGCGTCGATGCCGCCTACCAGGCGCTGCGCAAGGTCGTGAAGGGCCTCGACGGCGATCGTTTCCTGGCGCCGGACCTGGCGGCGGCGGAGCGGCTCGT
>JAEUHT010000273.1 GCA_016793265.1 Planctomycetota bacterium | reverse complement strand
CAGGCATCGTCGTCGCCGAGTTCGAAGGCGCAGAAGGCCTGCCCCGCCAGCGCCCGCGCGCCGATCGTGTCGTCGCGTTCGGCGAGCGCCGCGAACAGGCCCGCCGCACCGCGGAAGTCGCCCTGCTGGAAGGCCAGCTCGGCCTCTTCGCTGCGATCGGCCACGGCCGCCGCGTCGCCCTCACGCCGGCTCGCCGCCGCCGCCGCCCGCTGCAGGCGCTTCTGCGCCGCCGCCAGGTCGCCACGCTGCCGCAGCACGCGCGCCGCCACGCGTTCGCAACGATCGAGGAAGCGGCCGTCGGCGAAGCGGGCGCGGTAACGATCGGCGGCCGCCAGCGCGTCGTCGCCGCGACCGGCCTCGAGCGCCGCCAGCGCCAGCATCGACAACGCCTCCTCGGCCTCGGTGGTGCCGCCGTCGGCGATCGTGGCGAAGCGCTTCGCCGCGTCCTGCTTGTCGCCGCGCAGGTAGCGGCACCACGCCAGCTTCCAGGCCACACCGGCGCGCAGCTGCTCGACCTCGGCGACGGCCGCGAACGCCAGCTCGGCGGCTTCGTAGTGTTGCTGCGCGAACTCGTTCTCGGCGACCGCCAACGCCGCCTGGTCGGCCAGCCGGTGGCGCGGCTCGATGGCGAGCACCCGCTTCGCCTCGACGATCGAGGCCGCGTGCTGGCCGAGCGCGTGCAGCGCGAAGCAGGCGCCGTAGAGCGCTTCCCCCCGCAGCGTGTCGTCGACCTCGGCGGGCACCTGCCGGTAGGCCGCCAGCGCGTCGGGCCAACGCTGCAGGTTGCTGAGCGCCTCGCCGAGCGCGTAGTGCAGCCGCGGCCGGTCGGCCGGTGCTGCCGCCGCCAGCGCCTGCTGCAACTGGGCCAGCGCCTGCTCGCCGGCGCCGCGCGCCAGCGCGCACAGGCCGAGCAGTTCCTGCGCCTGCCGCACGAGCTCGACCGCGGTGTCCGCCGCCAGCAGCGGCTGCAGTTCGTGTTCGGCCTCGGCGTGGTGGCCATCGCGGTAGAAGGAGCGACCGCGCTCGAGATGCGCGGCGGCGGCGAGCGGCGACGACGGGAACTGCCGCAGCGCCGCGGCGAACGCCTCGCGGGCGGCCTCCTGCTCCCCGCGGCCGAGGTGCACCCAGGCCAGCGCGTGCATGGCGTCGTCGGCGAACTCCCCCGGCAGCTTCGCCGCCGCCCGCAACGCCCGCGCGGCGTCGTCGAAGGCGCCGTGGCGAAGCAGCGCGTCGCCGCTCAGGAACAGGCACTCCCCCTTGGCGGCATCGTCCGGCGCCGCCGCCGCCGCCGCCGCGAACGTCGCCGCCGCTTCGGCGCGCAAGGTCAGGCGCAGCTGGGCGAAGCCGAGCTGGTAGGTGGCGGCGAAGCGGTAGCTGGCGCGCGCCCCGGTCGCCGCCGCCGCCGCCGCCGCGAACGCCGCCGCGGCGCGCTCGTCGTGCTGCAGATCACGCTGCGCCTCCCCGGCGCCGTACCCGGCCGCCGCCAGCTGGTAGTGGTCGTCCCCACGCGGCTACTCAAGTTGCTCGAACGACGCCGCCGCGGCCTCGTGCTGGCCGGCCTGCAGTTGCAGTTCGGCCAGGCGGTAGCGCGCTTCGGCCTGCAGCCGGAACTGCGCGCCGCCCACCTGCAGCGCCGCCGAGAGGGCCCGCATCGCCGCCGGCGCCTGCTGCAGCTCGACGAGGCTCTGCGCCAGCCGATAGTGGCCTTCCGCGGCCAGCGCATGGCGCGGGTTCGCCTGCAGGAACTCCTCGAAGCGACGCACGGCCTCCTCGTGCAGCCCGCGCTGCTGCAGCCCGATCGCGAGCTGGTAGGCTTCGGGCGCGCGCGTGTCCTGGGCGCTGGCGACGGAGACGGAGACGAGCGCCGCCACGAGGGCGCGGACGGGAGAGGGCATGGTCTGGGCTTCGCCGTTGGCGTGGGACTATTCGACTGCGTGGAGCGACTGCGAGATGGCGCAACGTAGCCCGGCGCGCGCGCCGCTGCATGCACGCCAGCAGATCGGCGAGGCAGCCCGGAATGTCGCCTGGATCACCAACACCAATGCCCGCGGCGCCGGCCCGCCGCGCCTTTGGCTCGCGCGCGGCGCCGAACTCGGCATGATACCGGCGCTTCCCGGCCCGGCTCCCGCATGCTCCGACCTACGCGCGCGCTGCTGTCGTTCGTTCTCGCCCTGGCGGCGTGTTCGTTGCCGACAACGCCGGACGCGGCCGCCCAACCCGCCGCCGCGCCGCGATCGGGCCCCGCGCCGGGCACTGGTCCAGGAGCTGCCGCCGGCCCTGCGCGCGAGTTCCGCGGCGCCTGGGTCGCGACCGTCGACAACATCGACTTCCCGAGCCGCCCCGGCCTGCCGGTCGCTTCGTTGCAGGCCGAGCTCGACCAGATCGTGCGCCGCGCCGCCGAACTCGGCCTCAACGCGCTCGTCTTCCAGGTGCGCCCCGCGGCCGACGCGTTCTACCGTTCGCCGCTCGAGCCGTGGTCGGAGTGGCTGACCGGCGCACAGGGTCGTGCACCCGCCGGCGACTTCGATCCCCTGGCCTACGTGATCGCGCGCTGCCACGAACGCTCGCTGCAGCTGCACGCGTGGTTCAATCCGTTCCGGGCCTCGCACCCGGCCGGCAAGTCGCCGGCGGCGGCGTCGCACGTCACCCGGCGCGCGCCCGAGCTGTGCGTTCGCTACGGCAAACACCAGTGGATGGACCCCGGGGACGCCACCGCCGTGAAGTGGACGTTGGCGGTGATCCAGGACGTCGTGCGGCGCTACGACGTCGATGGCGTGCACGTCGACGACTACTTCTACCCGTACCCCGAGGGCAAGGCCGCGTTCCCCGACGCACGCAGCTTCGAACGGTACCAGGGCAGCGGCGGCCGGCTCTCGCGCGACGACTGGCGGCGGCGCAACATCGACGACTTCGTGCGCACACTCTACGAGCTCGTGCACCGTGAGAAGCCCTGGGTGATGGTCGGCATCAGCCCGTTCGGCATCGCCCGCCCCGGCGTGCCGGCCGGCATCGAGGCCGGCCTCGACCAGTACGCGCACCTCTACGCCGACGTGCCGAAGTGGCTGCGCGAGGGCTGGCTCGACTACCTGTCGCCGCAGCTCTACTGGCCGATCGACGACCGTCCGCACGCATTCGACGCGCTGCTCGCCTACTGGCACGCCCACAACCCGAAGGACCGCGCCATCTGGCCCGGCCTGTCGGTGTCGCGGCTGCAGCAACCGAAGCCACCGGCGCGCCACCGCGAGCTGCGCGACCAGGTGCTGCGCACGCGCGCCGCGGCGAACGCACACCCGGGCCACGTGCTGTTCAGCTTCCGCGCCCTGCGCGACGAGGCGCCGCAGCTCGCCGGCACGCTGCGTGAGCTCTACCAGGAACGCGCCGCCGTGCCCGCGCTGCCGTCGGTGACGCCGCGCTGACCGGCCGCGCGGCCCCCGTCAATCGCCGACGAAGCCCGAGATGGCGACGTCATCGCCGCACGGCTCGAAGTGCACGTCGCGCAGCTGCAGGGCTTCGGCCATGAACGGCCGGCCCTCGCCGCCGACGGGCGTCGGCGCGAAGCGACCACCGATGATCTTCGGCGCCACGAAGGCGAGCACCTGGTCGACGCTGCGCCAGGCCAGCATCTGCGCGACGAGGCCGCCACCACCTTCGACGAGGATGCGCCGCAGGCCGCGGCGGCGCAGCTCGCGGAAGGCGTGGCCGAGGTGCAGCCGGCGCGGTCCTTCCGCGGTCGCACACTGGATCACGGTGACGCCGAGGTCGACCAAGCGGCCGGTGCGCAGCGGGTCGACCTCGTCGCCGACGAGCAACCACGCCGGCGCCTGCCGGGCCGTGCGCACGAGGTTGCTGTCGTCGTCGATCTCGCCGAGCGGGTCGACCACGATGCGCACCGGCTGCCGGCCCTCGGCGAGGCGCACGGTCAGTTCGGGGTCGTCGATCTGCGCCGTGCGGAAGCCGACCATGACACCATCACAACGGGCGCGCAGTTCGTGCGTGCGGCGGCGGGCGTCGAGCCCCGAGATCCAGCGCGCTTCGCCGGTCGGCGCCGCGGTCTTGCCGTCGAGGGTCATCGCCCACTTGCACAACATCCACGGCCGGTCGAGCTGCAGCGCGCGGCGGAACGGCAGCAGCAGCTCATCACAGGCCGAGGCGGCGACGCCGTCGAGCACCTCGATGCCGGCGTCCTCGAGCGCGGCGATGCCGCGGCGGCGGTGGCGAGGGTCGGGGTCGATGCCGCCGATCAGCACGCGCCGCACGCCCGCACCGATCAGCGCCGCGGCGCACGGATCGGTCTTCTTGCCGTCCTGCCCCTTCGGCGTCGAACACGGCTCCAGCGTCAACACCGCGGTGTCGGGCCGCACGCCCTTCTGCCGCGCCTCGGCCAGCGCCATCGCCTCGGCGTGGCGGCCGCCGTAGAACTCGTGCCAGCCGCGGGCGACGACCTCACCATCGCGCAACAACAAGCATCCGACGCGCGGGTTCGGCTCGACCTCGCCGCGGCCGCGGCGCGCCAGCTCCACCGCCTCCAGCATCAGGGCTTCGCTGTTCACGATGGTTGCACCTCGACACGATCGTGGGCGCCCGCTTCGGCGGCGTCGTCGGCGAGCCGCTCGCCGACCAGCGAATGGCCGAGGGCGGCGGTGATGCGCACCGGCACGTACTGCCCGACCACGCCGGCGTCGCGGCTGTCGAAGTGCACCAGGCGATGGTGCACGGTGCGGCCGCTGAGGCGACCGTCGACCTTGCTCTCCCCCTCGCCGAGCACCTCCAGGGTCTGTCCCACCAGGGCGCCGAGCTGGCGCGCGGTGATCGCCTCCTGCGCCGCCAGCAGCACCGCGTTGCGGCGCTCCTTCTCGGCCTCCGGCACGTCGTCGGCGAGCTCGGCCGCCAGCGTGCCGGGCCGCGGCGAGTACTTGAACACGTAGCTCTGCGCGAAGCCGACCTGCTGCACCAGGTCGACCGTGCGCTCGAACTCCGCCGCCGTCTCGCCCGGATAGCCGACGATGAAGTCGCTGTGCAGCTCGATGTCGGGCGCCTTCTCGCGCAGCTGCTCCAGACGCGCCAAGTAGCGTTCGACGGTGTAGCCGCGCCGCATCGCCTTCAGCACCACGTTGCTGCCCGACTGCGCCGGCAGGTGCAGGTAACGCGCCAGCTTCGGCAGCTCGGCCAGCGTGTCGATCAGCTCCTGGTTCAGGAAGTTCGGGTGTGAGGTGATGAACGCGAGCCGCCGCAGCGCCGGGATCTCGTGCAGCGCGCGCAGCAGCCGCGCCAGGGTGGCGTGCTCGCCCTTCAGGTCGCGGCCGTAGGCGTTGACGGTCTGGCCGAGCAGGGTGATCTCGGTGACGCCGTCGTCGCAGAGCCGCTGCGCCTCCTCGACCAGGTCGGCGAGCGGTCGCGACACCTCGTCGCCGCGTGTGGTCGGCACGATGCAGTAGGTGCACGGCATGTTGCAGCCGCGCATGACCGAGACATAGGCCTGCGAACGGTGCGGCCGTACGCGCACGTCGCGCACGATGCGGTCGCCGCTGACGCCGTCGCCGACCGCGACGACGCCGGCGCCGGCGACCTCGTGCTTGGTGCGCGCCGGTTCGCGTTCGGCGGCGATGCGGGCGTTCTGCGCGCGCGCCGCGTCGACCTTCTGGTCGATGTCGCCGAACGCCGACGGGCCGACCACGAGGTCGACGTGCGGCATGCGCGACAACAGGTAGCGTTGGTGTTCCTGGGCCATGCAGCCCAGCACGCCGACGACGAGTCCGGGCTGGCCGCGCTTGCGCACGCGCAGGGTGCCGAGCTTCGACCAGACGCGGTCCTCGGCGTGCTGCCGCACGGAGCAGGTGTTGAGCAGCACCACGTCGGCGTCGGCCTCGCTGGTCGCGGCGACGTAACCACGCTGGCGCAAACGGCTCTCGACCAGCTCGCTGTCGAGCTTGTTCATCTGGCAACCGTAGCTGGTCAGGTGGTACTTCGGCGCGCTCATCGGGGCGGCGCAGCATACGCAACCCCGGGCCACGAAGCAGCGGTTCCTTGCCCGGCCGGCCTCACCGCGGCCACCACCGCCACGTAGCATGCGCACGCCCATGCCGAACCGCTCCGACCCTACCGTCTCCCGCCGCTCCTTCCTCGCCAGCGCCGCCGCCGGTGCGGCCCTCTGTGCCGTGCCGGGCCCCGCTGCGGCGCCACGTCCGGCTGGCAAACACATCCTCGTGCTCGGCGGCACCAGCTTCCTCGGCCCCGCGATCGTCGACGCCGGCCTCGCCCGCGGCCATCGCTTCACCTTGTTCAACCGCGGCAAGACCAACCCAGGGCTCTACGCCGGCAAGGACGGCGTCGAGCAGATCCAGGGCCAGCGGCGCCGGCCGCGCCCCGATCGGCCGAAGGACCCGGCGCAGGACCTGAAGGCGCTCGAAGGACGCCGCTGGGACGCCGTCGTCGACACCAGCGCCTACTTCACCGGCGAGGTCGAGGACGTCTGCAAGGTGCTCGCCGGCAACGTCGGCCAGTACGTGTTCATCAGTTCGTTGTCGGTCTACCGGACGCTGGAGGTCGACAACACGCCGGTCGACGAGCAGAGCCCGCTGTGCGCCTGCGAGGACAAGTACACGCACGACATGGGCAAGAGCTACGAGCGCTACGGCGCGCTCAAGCGCTACTGCGAAGAAGCCGCCGCCGCGGCGTTCCCCGATCACGCCACCCTGGTGCGCCCCGGCTACATCGTCGGCCCCGGCGATCCGACCGACCGCTTCACCTACTGGCCGCAGCGTTTCCTGCGCGGCGGTGAATGCCTGGCGCCCGGCGACCCCGACAACGAGCTGCAGTTCGTCGACGTGCGCGACCTCGGCGCCTGGATCGTGCACCTGATCGAGCGCGGCATCACCGGGCCGTTCAACGCCGTCGGCTTCGACGGCCGCATCTCGACGGCCGAGTTCCTGCACACCGGCAAGGGCACGCTGAACCACACGCTCGACTACACCTGGGTCGACGACGCCTTCCTGGCCGCGAACCAGGTCGAACCCTGGGGCACCATCGGCTGTTGGACGCCGACGGCCAAGAACGGCCGCGCCGACAACCGCCGCGCACTGGCGAACGGCGCCACCTTCCGACCGATCGCCGAGACCATCCGCGACACCGCCGCCTGGGTGCAGCACGGGCGCGGCGACAAGCCGTGGCCGGAGATCATGCTTACGGCGGCGCGCGAACGCGAACTGCTCGCGCTCTGGAAACAGCGGGCCGGGCGGTAGCCATCGGGCGACTACCGCTCTGGGCGGGCATGGCTAGCATGCGCCCCACCATGGCGACCCGCTTCGTTCCGCTGCTGCTCTCCCTCCCGTTCGCCGCCGCTGCCGTAGCGCAGGTGCCGCAGGCGATCCCGTACTCGCGCCAGATGGACCTGATGGTCGTCGACTCCGACTACGACGGCGTCTGGCGCTTGATGGACCTCAATCAGGACGGCGACTACAACGACCCGGGCGAGGTGGTGTCGTTCTACGACGACCTCAACGGACCGATCCTCTTCACCACGCCGACCTGCATCTGCTGCGGCCTCGACGGTTCGGTGTTCGTCGGCGATGCCAACACCGACGTGATCACGCGGCTGCGTGATCTCAACGGCGACGGCGACGCGCTCGATGTCGGCGAGGCGACGGTCTACTTCGACCCGACCAACCAGAGCGGTGTAGTGATGTCGTCGGTGCAGGGCGTCACCGTCGACCTGCTCGGCCGCCTGTTCCTCGCGGTCGCCAACACGGCGAGCGGCACGGACCACATCCTGATGCTGCAGGACCTCGACGCCGACGGCGACGCCAACGACCTCGGCGAGGCCGAGATCTACTGCCTGATCCCCGGCGGCGCCGGCTCGACCGGCAACTCGCTCCCGTCCAAGGTGATCGCCGGCCCCGACAGCAACCTCTACTACAGCGAGGTCGGCAGTACCGGCGCGATCGCCAAGGGCATCTACAAGCTCAGCGACCTGAACCAGAACGGCAACTGCAACGACCCCGGCGAGGTCACCGGCTTCTGGACGCCGCCGTTCGTGGCCTCGCCCTCCTACTACGGCCTCACCGTCGACGCCACCGGCGCCTTCTACGTCTCCGACCACAGCAACAACGAGAACGTGTTCCGGGCCTTCGACGCCGACGCCAGCGGCACCATCAGCGCGACCGAGCAGACGGTCTTCTATCACACCACGGGGTCGATCTGGTGGGACATGGTTGCCAAGGACGATCTCGGCATCCTGCTCTGCGAAGCGCAGGCACCGGATCGCATCACCTTGCTGCGCGACCTCAACAGCGACGGCGACGCACTCGACGCCGGTGAGGCGACCCAGGCCTACGACAGCACGATCGCCGCGATCCACGTCGCCCCGCGCGGCATGGCGCTGCAGCGCGCGCCGATGATGAGCCTCTCGCCCGCGGTGGTGCAGATCGGCAACAACGTCGACATCTTCGTCTGGTCGGCGCGCCCCGGCGATCTCGCCGCGATCCTCATGTCGGTGGCGCCGCTGCCGCCGGTCTCGGTGCCGCCGTTCGGCATGCTCGAGATCAACCCGCTGATCTCGGCCGTGCTGACCTTCGGAATCGCCGACGCCACGGGCTCCTTCGTCGCCACCCTGCCGGTGCCCAACTCGCCGACCGCGATCAACTCGTACTGGTTCCAGACCCTCGGCGGCGACAACGCGCGGCTGTTCCTCAGCAACGGCGTCATGCTGACCTGCACGCCGTAGGCGTTCGCTCGACCGCAGCAGGCCCCAGATCGTTGTCCCCGCATGGCCGGCGCGGACAACGCGCGCCATACTCTCCGGTCGCCTTCCCGCGACCGCGACCGCAAACACGCCATGCAACACGGCCTCACCACCTCCCTGCTCCTCACCGCCGCCCTCGCGGCTCCCCTCGCCGCCCAGAACCTGTCGCTCGACAAGGTCGGCGGCGCCCTCGGCGGCACGACGACGTTCCCGCTGCACGGCGCCCCCAATGAGGCCTATGTCGTGCTGTTCGACCTGATCGAACAATCGACCCCGATCCCGGGCCTCGGCATCACGCTCGACATCACCGACCAGCTCGCCTGGTTGTGCTTCTCGCTGCCGACCTTCAGCGGCGTGACCGACGCCAGCGGCAACGCCACCGCGTCACTCAGCTTCCCGAACGACCCGTTCTTCTCGGGGCTGGTGTGGTCGTTCCAGGCTGTCGCCGGCAACGGCCCCTGGCGCGTGTCCAACCTCGTGCGCGTGACGCCGCAGGCTCCGGGCACGTTCGTGCCGGCGCTCAATCAACCGTCGGTGCCGATCGCCGGTGGCGGCACGGCCACCGCCCCCAACAACGAACTGCTGTTCGTCGGCGGCTCCGGCCCGGTGGCGCAGCGTTACCTCTCCCGCACCGAAGAGTGGCAGCTCGCAGGGGCCTCGTTCGGCGTCGGCCTGCTGTCGCAGACGACCGGCCTGCCCGACGGCCGCGTGCTGTTCACGGGTGGCGTCGACGTCACCACCGGCCAGCCGACGACGGCGGCGGCGGTCTATGACCCGGTCACGCAGACGACGACGACGCTGACGATGGCGGCGCCGCGCGCCGGCCACGGCGCCTCGGTGATGGGCAACGGCAAGGTGCTGATCTCCGGCGGCCTCGCTTCGGTCGACCTCACCAACCCGCTGGCGCTGTTCGCCGGCGTGCAGGCGACCACCGAGGTCTTCGACCCCGCCAACAACACGTTCACGGCCGGGCCGAACATGCTCGAAGCGCGCGCCCTGCACACCTCGACGACCTTGACCTCGGGTCAGGTGCTCGTCGCCGGCGGCATCACGCTGATCCCGATCATCAACATCCCGACCGTGTCGGCGACCGCCTACCGCTTCAACCCGACCAGCGGCAGCTTCGGCCTGCCCTCGGCGTTCAGCGGCGCGCGCTTCCTGCACACGGCCTGCCCGCTCAGCGATGGCAAGGTGCTGCTGGTCGGCGGCCTCACGCTCGACCTCACGCAGTTCCTGCAGACGGGCCAGATCCAGGACCTGATCGTCGGCACGCGCACGGACTGCCAGGTCTACACGCCGAGCCTGTTCGGCTTCGGCACCTTCGCCACCGTCAACGGCATGCAGGTCGGCCGCGCCGGCGCCGCGGTGGCGCCGCTGCCGAGCGGCGGGGCCCTGATCGCGGGCGGCTTCGAAGTCGCGATCGACGCCTCGACGTCGACCTTCGTCGCCACGGCCTCCGCCACCGCGGATCGTTTCGCGCAGGGCCCGAACAGCCTGACGCCGACCGGCTCGATGGCGGCGCCGCGCTTGTTCCCGACCACGGTGAACCTGCCGGACGGCACCATCATGGTCGTCGGCGGCGGCCCGACCGACGCCGAGATCTACCAGCGCTGAGCGCAGCGCCGCCGGCGCGCCGCGGCCTTCACCCGCCCATCGTGTCCAGCCGGCGGATCTCGACGCTGCCCTGGATCGACAGCTCCGGGTGGTTCTCACAGAGCCGCACCGCGTGTTCGTAGTCGTCGGCTTCGATCAGGTGGAAGCCGCCGACGATCTCCTTGCTCTCGCCGTACGGCCCATCGGTCACGCGCGAGGCGTCGCCGTCGCGCACGATCACCCGCCCCTCACCGTCGGCCAGCTTCTTGCCGTCGAGGAAGCGGTTCTGCGCCATCAGCTTGCCGGCCCAGGCCTCGAAGCGCCCGACGAGGTCGCGGATCGCCTCGGGTTGCTGGTGCCGCCAGACCTCGGGATCACCGCGCAGGATCAACAGGAACTTCGGCATCGCCTTACCAGAACCCCCTCCGGGCCGCGGCGCAACCATCGCTCCGCGCATTCCCACCACCGTGGTAAGGTGAGGTTCTTCCCGCCGCCGTGTTGCTCCACCTGCCACGCTCCCCGATCCCGGTCTTCCCGCTGCCCGGGGTCTACCTGTTCCCCTCGCAGTTGCTGCCGCTGCACGTCTTCGAGCCGCGCTACCGGCAGATGATCGAGGACATGCTGGACGGCCCTGGCCTGCTGGTGGTCGCTTCGCCGCTGGCGAGCGACGCGGTGCCGCCGCCGCTGCCCAGAGTGGCCGGGCTCGGCGAGATCGTGCGGCACGAACGCCAGCCGGACGGGCGCTTCCTGATCCAGGTGCTCGGGCGGGCCCGCGTGCAGCTCAGCGAGGTGCCGTCGGACCGCCTCTACCGGCGCGTCCTCTGCGCGCCGTTCGCCGAGATCGACGTCGCCGTCGACGATGTGCCGCGGCTGGCGCAGCGCCTGCGGGCGGCGACGAGCGCCCGGCTCACCGCGCCGCTGCCGTTGCCCGAGTCGGCGCCGGTCGCGTTGCTGGCCGACCTGCTGCTGCAGACGCTCGGGGCTGCCCCGGACGTCATCGCCCGCGCCTATGCCGAACCCTCGGTGGCAGCGCGTGCACACTTCGTGCTGCGCGCTGCGGAACGCGGCGGCCCGAAGGCGACCGGCCCCGAGTAGCCGGCGCCCGAGCCGCCCCTCGCTTGCACGGGACGATCGGGGCAGAATGCGTAGCCGTGCTGCTGCTCCCCCAGAACCCGGCGTCCACGTCCACCACGACCGCGGCTACGGCGCAGGTCCCCGATCCGCTGCACCTGTCGCCGGCACAGCCGGTGTTCGGCTGGGTCGACCAGACCGCGCTCGCCGTGCTGGCGGTGTTCTTCGTCATCGGCCTGTTCAAGGGACTGATCTGGCAGGTCAGCCGCATCGGCATCCTCGCCGTCGCCTACGTGGTGTCGGGCCGCTACGGCCACGAAGTCGGCGCCTGGCTGCACGGTCCCGCGACGTCGAGCGGGGCGACGCCCGCCGCCCCGACCGACACCCCGGAGACCACGCTCTACCTCGCCTACGTGCTGATCTTCCTGGCCGTCTTGATCGCGCTGAGCCTGCTCGCCCTGCTGCTGCAGCGGCTCGCGGCAAAGGCCGGCCTGACCTTCTTCGACCGCCTCGGCGGCGGCCTGTTCGGCGTGTTGACCGGGGCCTTCGTCGTGCTGTTCGGGCTGTTCGCGGTGAACATGTTCCTGCCCGACGGCAAGATCGCCGAGGCGGCGCAGCAGTCGCACTCGCTGCGTTACGGTCGCCAAGCGATCGACTGGCTCGGCGACCACGTCGACGACGAACTGCGGCAGGTGCTGCTGCTGGCGCCATTGTCGAGCAAGGGCGCCAACCAGCCGCCGGCCCCTGCACCCGCGGCGCACGACGGCACGTCGCCCGCGGCGCCGCCGCCCGGCGAAACGCCGACGCCGCCGGCACCGGGCCCAGCGCCAGAACCGAAGTGAACAATCGCGGCGCACCCTTGCGTCACCGCGGCCGGCGGCCGATCGTGGTCGCCTTCTGCCTGGGGGCGCCCGCCCCGTCGTGCGGGCTGAGATGCACCCCTCGAACCTGATCCGGATCATGCCGGCGTAGGAAAGCGCAGCGATGAGCCAGACGCCGGGCCAAAGGCCCCTCTCCGATTCGTTCCCGAGCTCGACCAAGGTCGCCGTCGGTGAGCTCCAAGTGCCCGCCCGCGACATCCGCCTCACCAACGGCGACGTCGTGCGGGTCTACGACACCACCGGGCCGCAGGGCCACGACGTGCGCCAGGGCTTGCCCAAACGCCGCCAGCCGTGGATCGACGCCCGCGTGCAGCGCGGCGATCGCAACTTCTCGCAGATGCACTACGCGCGGCGCGGCATCGTCACCGAGGAGATGCGTTTCGTCGCCATCCGCGAGCACGTCGACCCCGAGTTCGTGCGCAGCGAGATCGCCCGCGGCCGCGCCATCATCCCGGCCAACATCCACCACCCGGAGATCGAGCCGATGATCATCGGCCGCAACTTCCTGGTGAAGATCAACGCCAACATCGGCAACTCGGCGCTCGGCTCGTCGATCGAGCAGGAAGTCGAGAAGCTGCAGTGGGCGATCCGCTGGGGCGCCGACACGGCGATGGACCTCAGCACCGGCAAGAACCTGCGTGAGACGCGCGAGTGGATCCTGCGCAACAGCCCGGTGCCGATCGGCACGGTGCCGATCTACGAGGCCCTCGAACGCGTCGAAGGCAAGGTCGAGCAGCTCGACCTCGACCTGTTCCTGCAGGTGCTCGAGGACCAGGCCAGGCAGGGCGTCGACTACTTCACGATCCACGCCGGCGTGCGGCTGCACCACGTGCCGCTGACCGCCGACCGCGTCACCGGCATCGTCTCGCGCGGCGGCTCGATCATGGCCAAGTGGTGCCTCTACCACCACTGCGAGAACTTCCTCTACACGGGCTTCCGCCGCATCTGCGAGCTGATGCAGAAGTACGACGTCGCCTTCTCGCTCGGCGACGGCCTGCGACCCGGCAGCATCAAGGACGCCAACGACGCCGCGCAGTTCGGCGAACTCGAGGCGCTCGGCGAGCTGACCAAGATCGCCTGGGAATACGACGTGCAGACGATGATCGAGGGGC
>JAEUHT010000259.1 GCA_016793265.1 Planctomycetota bacterium | reverse complement strand
AGCGCGACTGGTGCATCAGCCGCCAGCTCTGGTGGGGCCACCGCATCCCGGTGTTCCGCGGCGACATGGCGGCGCAGCAACTGGTGATGCTGCTGCCGGTGCTCGACACCTGGTTCCAGCGCGACGACGTCGCCGCCTGGGTCGTGTTGCCCGATGGCACCCGCCTGACCCCGCACCAGGCCCTCGACCACCTGCGGGGTCCGCATGCGCCGATCACCGTCGAGGTGCAGGCGTGCTGCCGCGACGCAGCGCTGGAGGCGAACGTCGCCCCGCTGCTCGAACAGGCCGGGCTGGCGCTCGACCCCGACGTGCTCGACACCTGGTTCAGCTCGGCGTTGTGGCCACACAGCACGCTCGGCTGGCCCGATCCGGCCACGGCCCAGGTCGGCCCCGGCCAGACGCCGCTCGGCGGCGCCGCCGGCAAGCCCGACGCGCTGTCGTACTACTACCCTGGCTCCTGCCTCGTGACCGGCCGCGACATCATCACGCTGTGGGTCGCGCGCATGATCGTCACCGGCCTCTACAACCTCGGCGACGTACCGTTCCAGGACGTATTCCTGCACGCCACCATCCTCGACGGCAAGGGCGTGCGCATGTCGAAGTCGAAGGGCAACGGCATCGACCCGATCGACATCATCGACCGCTACGGCGCCGACGCGCTGCGCTACGTCGTCTGCGAGCTGCAGACCGGCACGCAGGACATCCGCCTGCCGGTGCAGGCGATCTCGCCGTTCACCGCCGCCGGCGAAGCCGAGCGCCTGGTCGACCTCGCCACCGCGAAGCCCGGCCCCTACCTCGGCACCTTCGTCGACCCGGTCGCCGAGCAGCCGATGGACCTGATCGGCCAGTACGGCAAGGAGGGCATCACGCCGGCCAAGGCCACCAGCGACCGTTTCCTGGTCGGCGCCAGCTTCTGCAACAAGCTGTTCAACGCCGCGCGCTTCGCCTTCCTGAACCTGAAGGGCACCCGCTTCGCGCCGCGGACCGCGGCGGCGTTGCCGTTGGAGGACCGCTGGATCCTGGCGCGGCTGGCGCACGCGATCACCACCGTGCAGGCCCAGCTCGTCGCCTACAACCCGTCGGCGGCGCTCGCGGCCGCGCGCGACTTCTTCTGGAACGAGCTCTGCGACTGGTACCTGGAGCTGCTGAAGCCGCGGTGCAAGGACGACGCCGAACCGGCGGCGCGCGCGGTCGCCGAGCAGGTGCTGGCGGCGGTGCTGGACCAGACGCTGCGGCTGTTGCACCCGTTCGTGCCGTTCTTGACCGAGACCTTGTGGCAGACGCTCGGCGAGCTGGCGCCGCAGCGCGGCATCGAGGCGCCGTTCGCGACCAGCGCGCTGCTGGTGCAGGCGGCCTGGCCGGTGGCGCCGGCGACGTGGCGCGACCCCGGCGCCGAGGCGCAGGTCGCCGGCATGCAGCAGTGGTGCGTGTTGATCCGCGAGACCCGCGCGCGCTACCAGGTGGCGCCGCGCGAACGGCTCGAGGCCCGCTTCCTGGCCGGCGGCGACGACGCCGTGCTGCTGCGCGCGACGCTGCCGCTGCTCGCCCACATGTGTGGACTCGCCGCCACCACGGTCGCCGGCGACGCGCAGCAGACCAAGGACAGCGCCACCGTCGTGTGCGGCGCCAGCCGCGCCTTCCTGCTCGGCGTCGTCGACCTCGACAAGGAGCGGCAGAAGCTGCAGGACCAGCTCGGCAAGCTGCGCGGCCAAGCCGCCAACATCGAGCGGAAGCTGGCGAACGAGGGCTTCGTGCAGAAGGCGCCGGCCGCCGTCATCGACAAGGAGCGGCAGAACCTCGCCGCGCTGGTGGCGCAGATCACCGGCGTCGAGCAGAGCCTGCGCGCGCTCGATTGAGCCGGCGCAGCGCCCGGCGCCCCGGTTCGCCGCTCGCCGGCACGTCCCCGCTCAGCGGCCGAGCCACTCGTTCGGCCGCGCCACCAGCTCCTTGGTCGTGAACGACTCGACGGCGCGGAACACGAACACGAAGAAGCGCGCCGTGGCCTGGTTGTCGAGCGGCCGGCGGCCCGAGTAGTAGTTCTGCTGCACGGACAGCGGCAGCCCGTCGGTGCCGAAGGCGAGTTCGTCGACCTTCTCCATCTTGCCGCTCCACTCGAACCACGGCAGCTCGTCGCCGTCGATGCTGCCGACGGCGATGAAGTCCCCGCGCTGCACCGCCGTGACGTCGCGCAAGAGCGGCGTCATGCCGGCGCGCGGCGCGTAGAACTCGAAGCCCCAGCCGCCGGTGAAGAACACCTTGGCCTGCGGGTCGAGGCGGCGGGCGTAGTCGACGGTGCCGGTGGCGGCGCTGACCCAGGCGCGGCCTTCGATGAAGTCGATGGCCTGGTAGCCGACGCCGAGCAGCACGCTGGCGATGGCCACGTTCCGCACCGTCGTGCTGGTGGAGCGGCGCCGCGCGCAGAGCCAGCCGGCGGCGACGGTGAAGGCGACGGTGATCATCAGCACCCGCCGCGCCGCCGGGAACGGCGACACCACCAGGCTGCTGACGACCTCGCCGGCGAACCAGGCGGCCAGGAACAGCCCGCCGCGCATCGCCGCGGGCAGGCCGCGCCACGAGCCGCGGCGCAGCAGCCGCCGCAGACCGCGCCACGACAGCCGCAGCAGCAGCCACGCCGCCGTGCCCCACGTCACCACCGCCATCGCCAGGTAGCCGAGCGAGTCGATCGCGCCCTCCATCGCCGAACGATCGTCGTCGTCGCGCACCATCGCGATGCCGACGTAGCCGAAGGCGTAGACCGCCGCCACCAGCACCACGGTGACGCCGCGCAGGCCGAAGCCCCGCAGCGCCAACAACGCCGCCGGCATGCCCAGCACGGCGACGTGCAGCAACAGACCGCGGCTGAGGTGGTGCCAGTCGCGGCGCTGCGTCAGTTCGAGGCAGCGCAGGAAGTAGGAGCCCGAGCCATGCGACAACGCGATGAGGCCCTCGATGCCGAGCGCGGTGCAGGCGGCGGCGGCGAGGCCGACCAGCAGTTCGCGCGGACGGGCGTGCCAGATGCCGAGCAGCACCCACGGCGCGAAGAACCCCATCGCCGAGTACTTGGTCTGGAAGGCGAGGCCGAACAGGCAGCCGGCGCCGAGGGCCAGGCCGAGGCTCTTCTGGTCGAAGGCGCGCAGCAGCACGTTCAGGCTCGCGAACGCGAGCGCCAGCATCGGCACCTCGAGCATCAGGTTGACGCCCGGCAGCACGTTCGGCCCCAGCGCGATCGCCGCCAACAGCGGCGCTGCGTGCGGCCGCGCGAAGCGGCGCAGCAGCAGCAAGAGGCCGTGGCAGAACAGCCAATGCACGGGCAGGAACCACAGGTGCCACGCCACCGGCGAATCGCCGAACAGGCGGATCGCGGGCGCCCAGTAGTACGAGTGCACCGGCGCCACCATCACGTCCCACGCCGGCGCCGGCTTCTGGTGCCAGACGAGGTCGAACCCGTACGGGTCGAGCGGCGCGTCGGCGACCTGCGCCGCGTAGTAGTGGTGGCAGACGTCGTCGACCGTGAGCGGCTCGAACAGGTTCAGCAGGTTCATGGCCAGCGCCACCCAGAGGGCGACGAGCCAGGGGCGCTGCGGCTGCGAAGTCGGGACCATGCCGGGATGCGCACTATCGGTCCCAGCCCGCGGCCTGCTCCAGCACGAATCGGGTTCTCGCATCGCCTTCAGCGGAAGCGCAGCGGCAGCGGCAGCGGCACCAAGTCGGCGCTGGTGAAGTCGCGGCGCGCCCGCAGCAGGTGCACCACGTAGCGCGGCCCGTGCTGGTGGTCGATCGGCCGGCGCCCCGAGTAGTAGCCGTGGTGCAGCGACAGCGGCACGACATCATCGCCGAACGTCAGCTCGGCCACCGGCTCCAGCAGTTCGCTGGCCTCGAACCACGGCGGCTCGGTGCCATCGAGGCTGCCGGCCGCGACGAGGTCCCCCGCCCGCAGCGCCGTTCCCGCGGTCAACAGCGGCCGCATGCCGGCGCGGGGCGCGTAGAACTCGAAGCCCCAGCCGCCCGTGAAGAAGAGCGCGGCCGCCGGCGCGTATTGCCGCGCCCACGCCGCCGTCGCCGGCGCCGCCGCGGTCCAGGCCGCACCTTCGACGCAATCGAGCAGCTGGTAGCCGAGGCCGAGCCCGACCGTGGCCAGCGCCACCACCCGCACCGGCGCCTGCGAGCCGCGCTGCCGCGCCAACCACCACGCCGCCGCGACCGTGGCCACCACGGTCATGCCCAGCACGCGCCGGGCGGCGGGGAACGGCGACATCAGCAGGCTCGCCGCCAGTTCGGCGACGAACCAGGCCGCGAAGAACACGCCCGCGAGCGCCGCCGGTCGCCGCCGCCGCAGCCCGCGCCGCGCCGCCGCCCACAACAACCACAGCGTCGCCCCCCAGGTGAGCGCCACCATGGCCGCATAGCCGGCCCCGTGCACGAGGCCCGGCGCGCCGTTGCCAGAGCGCAGCGGCGACCACGCCACCAGCAGGTAGCCGGCGGCGTAGACCAGGCCGGCGGCGGCGAAGCGCCAGCCGCGCACGCCGAGCCCCCACAGGGCCAGCAGAGCCGCCGGCATGCCGAGCACGCCGTACTGCATCAGCAGCCCGCGCAGCACATGGTCCCAGTCGCGGGCCGGCGCGTTGCCGAGGTGCTGCAGGAAGTAGGAACCGCCGCCGTGCGCGAGCGCCAGCAGCCACTCGATGCCGCCGGCGGTGGCGACGACGCCGGCGAGGCCGGCCAGCAGTTCGCGCGCCCGACGCCGCCAGAGCGCGAGCAGGAACCACGGGCCGAAGTACGCCAGCGCCGAGTACTTCGTCTGCAGCGCGAGCCCGAGCAGCACGCCGGCAGCGAGGCCGAGCGGCCCGCTGCGGCGGTCGGCGGCGCGCTGCAGGCAGGCCAGCGACGCCAGCGCGAACGCCAGCATCGGCACGTCGAGCATGAAGTTCGCCCCGGGCAGCAGCGCCGGCCCGAGCCCGATGGCGGCGGTCACCGCGGCGGCGTGCGGCCGCGCCCAGCGCCGCAGCAGGTCGAGCACGCTGGCGCAGAGCAGCCAGTAGATCGGCAGGAACCATAGGTGCCAGAGCGGCGGCGAGTCACCGAACAGGCGCAGCGCCGCCGCCCACCAGTACGAGTGCACCGGCGGCACCATGACCTGCCAGGCCGGCCGCGGCTGCTGGTGCCAGGGCACCACGAAGCCGTACGGGTCCGCCGGCGCCGCCGCGACCTGCGCGGCGTAGTAGTGGTGGCAGACGTCGTCGACGGTCAGCGGCTCCCACAGGTTCGCCAGCGTCATGGCCACGGCCAGGACCAGCGCGAGCAGCCAGGGTCGGCGGCGAAGGAGCGACCTCATGCGGAGGCGCGGCACTATCGCCGAGGCCGCGCCGCGCTCCAGTACGAACGGGACTTCCCGGCCTCGGCGCAGGACAGCGCCGCCGCCGCCACCTACGCTCGCTGCGTGTCCGACCTCCTGCGTGCGCTCGAACAGCACTTCGGCTTCACCGGCTTCCGCGGCCCGCAACAGCGCATCTGCGAGCACTTCCTGGCCGGCGGCTCGGCGTTGGTGCTGATGGCCACCGGCGACGGCAAGTCGCTGTGTTACCAGCTGCCGGCGCTGGTCGGTGTTGGCCTCACGATCGTGGTGTCGCCGCTGATCGCGCTGATGGACGACCAGGTCGCGGCGTTGCGCCGGCGCGAGCTGCCGGCGACCTGCATCCACAGCCTGCTGCCGCGCGACGAACGCCAGCGCCGTCTGACCATGGTGCAGGACGGGCGCGTGCGCCTGCTCTACTGCACGCCGGAGCGCTTCCGCGTCGACGGCTTCCTCGCCGCCGTGCAGCGCGTCGGCGTGAGCCGCCTCGCCATCGACGAGGCGCACTGCGTCAGCCAGTGGGGCCACGACTTCCGCCCCGACTACCTGCGGCTCGGGCAGGTGCGGCGAGCACTCGGCCAGCCGCCGTGCCTGGCGCTGACGGCGACGGCGACACCGACGGTGCAGGCGGACGTGCGCCGCGCGCTCGGCCTCGACGACGCGCCCCTGTTCCACACCGGCATCCAGCGCGAGAACCTCTACCTGTCGGTGCACGACTGCCACGACGACGACGACAAGCTGGCGCGGCTGCGGGCCCTGCTCGAGCGCAGCGGCGGCCCGGCGATCGTCTACTGCGCCTTGATCAAGGACCTGCTGCAGCTCGAAGGGGAACTGCAGCGCCGCGGCTTCCGGCCGCTCGTCTACCACGGCGACCTGTCGGCGCACGAACGGCGCACGCAGCAGCAGCGGTTCCAGGACAGCCACAACGCGCTGATGCTCGCCACCAACGCCTTCGGCATGGGCGTCGACAAGCAGGACATCCGCAGCATCGTGCACTGGCAGATCCCGCGCACGCTGGAGGCCTACTACCAGGAGGTCGGCCGCGCCGGCCGCGACGGCCGAGGCGCCTGCTGCGAGCTGTTGTGGCGCGAGCAGGACCTCGTCATCCAGCGCGACTTCACCGAGTGGGCCAACCCTGGGGTGGACTTCGCCCGCCAGCTCATCGACCACATGCAAGGGCTCGGCGACCGCCTGCACGCGGCCGACGTCGACACGCTGCGCGAGGCGCTGCTGACCAAGAACCGCCACGACGGCCGCGTCGACACCGTGCTGCGCCTGCTGCGCGCCGGCGGCTGCCTCACCGGCGAACCGGGCCAGGACCTGCTGCTGACGCGGGTGCCCGACGACGCGGAACTCGCCGACTGGCTGCCAGCCGACAAGCGCCAGCAGGACCTGCTCGGCCTCTTGCGCATGGTGCGCTACGCCACCGAGGGCGTGTGCCGCAAGCGCACGATCCACGAGCACTTCGGCTTCGACGACCTCGAACACGGCTGCGCCGCCTGCGACGTCTGCGCGCCGGGCCCGCGCTGGCACGACACGCACCTGCCGGCCCCGGTGCCGGTGCCGCGCGCGCAGCCGACGGCCACCACCACCGACCCGGCCGCGGCGGCGGCGGCGGCGCCCGTGCAGCGGGGCGACTGGATCTCCGTGCCGGGCCTCGGCCCGTGCTGCGTCACGCGCGTGCACCAACGCGGCCGCGGCTTCGTCGCCGACGTCGAACGCGCCAGCGACCTCAAGTCGCACCGGGTCGATCTGGCGCGCCGGCGCTGGTCGAAGGTCGATCCCTGAGCCCCGGGCAGGTGCGCCGCACAAACTGCAGCAGCGCCGCGTCGGTCTGCAGTTCGGGCCAGAACGGCCAATCGCGGCACTTCGCCGGCCGCACCGGGTAGATGCTGCAACCGGCCGACCGGCCGTCCTGCAGGAACACGCAGCGGTGGCCGAGCCCTTCCTTGAGCCGTTCGCCGTCGGCCTGCAGGTAGCGGCTCTGGAACGCGGCCTCGCTCATGCCGAGGTGCGCGGCGATCGCCGCGGCTTCGCTGGCGGCGACCCGCACGAAGCCGCCGGGGATCGCGCAGCAGTTGCCGGAGCGGCGGCAGGTGAAGGCGAACGGGAAGCCGGCGCGTGTGTCACCGACCTCGCCGCTCATCGCCGCCCGCGCCGCCGCCGCTCGAACATCGACGGCCGCCGCCGTTCCCCCGCGCGCGGCCGATCGCCCAACCGTGGCCGGTCGCGCTGCTTCTCCTCGAGCTCGCGCTGCTGGCGCCGCTGCTGCAGGAAGGCCTCGATCTCGCGCTGCAGCTGCTGCGGATCCTGGAACCGCATCGCCGGGTCCTTCGCCATCATCTTCTCGAGGAAGTAGTGCAGGTGCGGCGACAACCGCAGCGCGCGGATGCGGTCGCCGGACAACGACTCCAGCACCTGCTTCCTCAGCACCTCCTCGCTGGTGCGACCTTCGAACGGCAACGAGCCGGTGGTCAGGTGGTACAGCGTGGCGCCGAGCGCGTAGATGTCGGCGCGCACGTCGAGCTGGTCGCTGCCGCGCGCCTGCTCCGGCGCGATGTAGTGCACGGTGCCGGCGGTGGTGTCGCCGCCGGTGTTGGCGCCGCCGGCGACGGCGAAGCCGAGGTCGATCAACACGGCGCCGCGCTGCTCCGACCACAGCACGTTGCCGGGCTTGACGTCGCGGTGCACGAGCCGCTGCTGGTGCAGGGCGTCGAGGGCGCCGGCCACCTCGACCACGATCTGCAGCGCCGATTCCTCGTCGAGCCGCTGTTCGCGCGCCAGGATGTCCTGCAGGCACTCGCCCGGCAGCCGCTCCATCACGAAGAAGATCGTCTCGCCCTCCTTGGCGACCCGCAGCCCCTTCACCAGCTGCGGGTGCTCGAGCTGCATCAGCAGGCGCGCCTCCTTGACGAAGCGCTCGGTCTGCTGCGCATCGCGCGCCAGCTCGGGTCGCAGCACCTTGAGCGCAACATCGCGGCCGTCGACCTTGTCGATCGCCGCGAACACGCGCCCGACGGCGCCTTCGCCGAGTTGTCCGACCACGTCGTAGCGGCTCAGCACCGGCCGGGTGCCGGCCTCGGTGCGCTGCCACTGCTGCCACTGCTCGGCGGTGCAGCGGCCGCTCTGCACCAGGAACCTGGCCGCGTCGCCGGCCGCCATCGCCGCGCGCGCGTCGTCGACGGTCAACAGACCGCGGTGCACGAGCAGGGCGAGCAGTTTGCTGTCGGCGATCACGTGGTTCCAGGATGTGGCGGTTGCGGCACTTCGACGAATCATGGGGCGCTCGTCAAGTCGCTGCACGCAAGAGCCCGAAAAGGCCTTCGTCACGAACCAAGGCCGAGGGCAACGCTTGAAGCATCCAGGAGCTGCGTTCGTCATCAAGTACTTCGACTTGATCGACGAGTTCATCAAGGTCCGCTGCTGCTCGGAGGAGCTGCTGCAGGAACTGCACGCGGCGCCCATCGCCAACAAGTCGGACTACCGCCAACGCGTCGTGCGCACCTGCGTGCCGACGTTCGACGGCGAAGTGCTCGCCGCCGTGCGCAAGCTCGATGAAGGCTACGACCTCGAGGTCGTCGAGGAGCTGCTCTACCAGATCTGCATCGACGTCAACCCGTCGCTGGAGATCCACCAGGTCAGCATCCCGTCCGGCGCCAACGGCAAGGCCACCGAGGCCGACGACCCGTTCCTGCCGCGCCCCGGCAACGAAGCCGCCCGCCAGGGCCTGTTCCGCCGCGTCGCCAACCTCGAGCGCAACCTGCGCCAGCAGATCATCGGCCAGGACGAAGCGATCGAGTCGCTGGTGCGCGCGGTCAAGAAGGCCGCCGTCGGCCTGAAGCGCCCGACCAACCCGGTCGGCACCTTCCTCTTGGTCGGTCGCACCGGCACCGGCAAGACCGAGCTCGCCAAGGCCGTCGCCCGCAACCTGTTCGACGACCCGTCGGCGATGATCCGCGTCGACTGCAGCGAGTACGCGCTGCCGCACGAGTACGCCAAGCTGATCGGCTCGCCGCCGGGCTACATCGGCCACAACGAAGGTGGCTTCCTGACCGAGGCGATCAAGAAGAAGCCGACCAGCGTGGTGCTGTTCGACGAGATCGAGAAGGCCCACTACAAGGTGCACAACCTGCTGCTGCAGCTGCTCGACGAGGGCATCATCACCGACAGCAAGGGGCAGACCGTCTCGTTCCACCAGGCGCTGATCCTGATGACCTCGAACCTCGGCATCGAGAAGATCGAGGCCGTGCGCACGCGCATGGGCTTCTCGTCGGCGCACCGCCGGCAGAGCCTCAAGGACATCAACCTGCGTGAGGTGACGCTCGAAGCGCTGCGCGAGAGCTTCCGCCCCGAGTTCGTCAACCGCATCGACGAGGTCATCATGTTCAACGCGCTGGACGAGAACGTCTGCCAGCGCATCGCCGGCAACATGCTGCGCGAGGTGACCGAGCTGCTGAAGCGGCGCGGCATCCACGTGACGTTCTCGCCGGGCGTTCGCGTGCTGCTGGCGAAGCAGGGCTTCTCCGAGGAGTTCGGCGCCCGCGAGCTGCGCCGGCTGATCAAGCGCCGCATCGAGGACCCGCTCACCGAGCTGATCCTCGACCACGACCTGGGCCCGGGCGCCCGCGTCACCGTGCGGGTGCGCAACGGCGAGTACTCACTCGTCTGCCGCGAGGAAGCCAAGGCGACGCTGCCGGCCTGAGTCCGGGCTTTATCCTCGCCCGCCAACAGCTACCCTGGGCCGCGGAGGATTCCCCCCACCCGCCCCGATGCTGCTGTTCGCGCTGGCCGTCTCGCTGTCGCTGCTGTTCTCGTTCTTCTGCTCGCTGGCCGAAGCGACGCTGCTGAGCGTGGGGCAGGCGCACGTCGAGGCCCTGGCGCAATCGGGCAGCCGCGCCGGCCAGCTGCTGCGGCGCTTCCGCCGCGAACCGGACCGACCGATCGCCGCGATCCTGGTGGTCAATACGATCGCCAACTCCGGCGGTGCGGCGATCGCCACCGACCAGTTCTCGCACGCGTTCCCGGGCTGGTCGCCGGCCTGGTTCGCGGCCGCCTTCGTGGTCACCGTGCTGGCGTTCACCGAGATCGTGCCGAAGACCTTCGGCGTCGTGCACGCCGACCGGCTGGCGGTGCCGATCGCCTGGCTCGTGCAAGGCCTCGTCGTGACCGTGGCGCCGGTGCTGCTGCTGACGCGCGCCCTGTCGCGGCTGTTCGCCGGCGAGCACACCGGCCGCACCACCTCGCTCGAGGAGATCCGCGTGCTGACGACGATGGGCGCGAGCCAGGGCGCCTTCGGCCCGATCACCGCCGAGCTGATCCAGAACGCGACGCGCCTGCGCGACACCAAGGCCCGCGAGATCATGGTGCCGCGCGACCGCGTCGCCTACCTGTCGGGCGCAGCGACGACCGAGAGCAACCTCAACCTCGTGCGCCGCGCCGGCCACAGCCGCTTCCCCTACACGCCCACCGGCGACCTCGACCAGGTCAGCGGCGTGATCCTCACCAAGGAGCTGCTGTTCTCGCTGCGGGAGAACGTCGCGCCCGACTGGGCCGAGCTCAGCGTGCCGGTGTTGGTGGTGCCCGAGTCGGCGACGCTCAACCACGTGCTGCGCCGCTTCCAGCGGGCCAAACGCCACATGGGCATCGTCGTCGACGAGTACGGTTCGACGCGCGGCATCATCACGCTCGAAGACGTGCTCGAGGAGATCGTCGGCGAGATCGAGGACGAACTCGACACCGAAGAACCGAGCGTGATCAAGCGACCGGATGGCTCCTGGCTCTGCCGCGGCGTCGCCGAGGTGGCCAGGCTGTTCGCGGATCTCGGCCTCGGCGACGTCGACGCGACCAGCAATACCATCTCCGGCTTCATGGCCGAACGGCTCGGCACGGTGCCGACGCCGGGCGCCCACGTCGACGTCGGCCCCTACCGCTTCGTGGTGACCAAGGCGAACAACCGCCGCGCCGAACGCGTGCGCATCCACCGCCGCGAAGCGACGGCGACGGACGACGCCGACGCCAGTTGACCGAGGGCGCCGCGGCGCGGTCGCCGGCGGGGTCCGGTGGTCGCCAGCGGCCGTTGTCGCCCGGGTGCGCGGCCCCCACCGCGACGACATTCTTGGCACAAATCCGTCCACCTCAGCACGGCCGCCGGGGAACATGCCCCGGTCCGCTGCCCACCCGCGTCCCCGGAGTCCGATGAGCAACGTCTTCCTGTACTGCGCCGCGATCGGAGGCTCGCTGCTGGTGCTGCAGTTCCTGCTGCTGTTGCTCGGCGCCGGCCACGACGGCGAACTGCACGACGGCAGCGCCGATGGCGCCGACTTCGGCCACGACCAGGCGCCGTTCTTGAAGCTGCTGTCGATCCAGACGGTGACCACCTTCGCCACTTTCTTCGGCCTGATCGGCATGACCACCGAGAAGGCCGGCTGGTCGCCGACCGCGGTCGCACTCGCCGCTTCGCTGGCCGGCCTCGTCGCGCTCTACTTCGTCACCCAACTGACGCGCGGCCTGCTGCGGCTGCAGTCGCAGGGCAACGTCGACCTCGCCAACGCCATCGGCACCACCGGCACCGTCTATCTGCGCGTGCCCTGCTCCGGCAACGGCCACGGCCGCGTGCTGATCGACGTACAAGGTCGCCGCCTCGAGTGCCGCGCCATCTCGCGCTCCACCGAGCTGCCGACCGGCACCCCGGTGCGGGTCATCGACCGCCTCGACGGCGACCTGCTCGTCGTCGAAGCCGCCGCCTGAGCGCCCCCCGCCTCCCCCGTCTCGTCCTTCGTCCGCGTTTCCCCGCCCGCGTCCCTCGCCAAGGAGAGCCATGACCGCGTTCGCCGATCTCGACTCGAACACCCTCCTGATGCTGACCAGCATCGCCGCCGCGCTGATCGTGCTCGGCTTCCTGATCATGGTGGTCAAGCGCTACAAGCGCTGCCCGAGCAACAAGATCCTCGTCATCTACGGCAAGGTCTCGCGCGGCCAGTCGGCGCGCTGTCTGCACGGCGGTGGCGCCTTCGTCTGGCCGCTGATCCAGGACTACGCGTTCCTGACCCTCGACCCGATGCAGATCGAGATCCCGCTGCGCGGGGCGCTCTCGGCCGAGAACATCCGCGTCAACGTGCCGTCGGTGTTCACCGTCGCGGTCGGCACCGAAGCGACCGTCATGCAGACGGCGGCGATCCGCCTGCTCGGCCTCGATCAGCGCCAGGTGATGAAGCAGGCGGAGGACATCATCCTCGGCCAGCTGCGCCAGGTGATCGCCTCGATGACGATCGAGGACATCAACCGGAACCGCGACAAGTTCCTCGACAGCGTGCAGAACTCGCTGACGCCGGAGCTCGAGAAGATCGGCCTCGTGCTGATCAACGTCAACATCACCGACATCACCGACGAGTCCGGCTACATCGAGGCGATGGGCCGCAAGGCGGCGTCGGAGGCCATCCAGTCGGCCGAGATCGACGTCGCGCAGCAGCAGAAGCGCGGCTCGATCGGCGTCGCCGAGGCCAAGCGTGAGCAGGACGTGATGGTCGCCAACGCCGAGAAGACACGCGAGATCGGCACCAAGGAGGCCGAGCGCGAGAAGCTGGTCAAGCTGGCCGAACTGGCCAAGGAGACCGGCATCGGCCAGAGCCTCGCCCAGCTCGAACAACAGAGCGCGGTCAAGGAGCAGGAACGGCAGATGCGTGTGCGGGTCGCCGACGCCGAAGCCGCGGCGGTCACCGGCGAGAACCTGGCGCGCGCCAAGGTGGTCGACGCCGACGCCACCCTGAAGGTGCGCCAGGCCGAGGCCTACCAGCTCGCCGAGACGCGCAAGCGCGAGGCCGAGGCCAAGGTCCGCGAGATGCAGTACCTCGCCGAGGCCAAGGCCGCCGACGCGATGGCGACGAAGATCGAGAGCGAACAGCGCGCCGAGCTCGAAGCCGCGGCGAAGGCGCAGAAGGCGCGCCTGATCGTCGATGCCGAGGCCGAAGCCGAGCAGGTGCGCCTGCGCGCCAACGCCGAGGCCGCGGCGACGTTCGCCCGGCTCGAAGCCGAGGCCCGGGGCCAGTTCGAGATCCTGGCCAAGAAGGCCGAAGGTCTGCAGCGCATCGTCGAAGGCTGCGGCGGCGCCCAGCAGGCGTTCCAGTTGCTGATGCTCGAGCACCTGCCGCAGCTCGCCGAGACCGCGGCGAAGGCGATCGCCAACGTCAAGTTCGACAAGGTCGTGGTCTGGGACGGCGGCGCCGGCAAGGACGGCAAGCACGCCACCGCGAGCTTCCTGCAGGGTCTCGCCGGCAGTCTGCCGCCGATGCTGCAGATGATGAAGGACATCGGCGGCGTCGAGATGCCGCCGTTCCTCGGCAAGCTCGCCGGCGAGACCGCGACCGAGCCGGCGGTCGCCGCTGCCGCATCGGCGCCGACGAAGACCCCGCCGAAGTCCTGACGCACCGGCGGTGCGGCGCGGCCAGCCACCGCCGTTGCGCTGGCGTGGCTGGCACCGCGCCGGCGGGCCGCTACCGTAGCTGCGGCGGCAACCGCCGTCCCGCTGAGGAACATGTCCAGAGCCACCGCCCTCGCCCTTCTCGCCCTCGCCGCGCCCCTGATCGCCCAGGGCCCGCCGACCCTCGTGCCGAAGAACCGGCTCGGCGGCTTCGTCGCCGAGGACGTGCCGAAGCTGCGCCAGCAGTTGGCGCAGAGCCGGCTCGCCAGGCTGCTGGCGGCCGCGGACGTCGCCGAGGCCTACGAGCTCGCGCGGCGCCGCTTCACCGCCAGGCTCACGCACACCGAAGCCCTGCTGGACACCGCCGACCGGCTCGAGGTCGCGCTCGATCCGTGGGTGATCTCCAACCGCATCAGCTCGCCGCTGTCGATGATGGAGATGCCCGACCTCGCCGAGCTCGTGCGCTTCGAACTGATGGCCAGCGGCCCGGTCGACGGCGAGCATCGCCCCGGCACCGCGGTCGTGCTGCGCTGCACGCCGCGCGCCGAAGGCCGCTGGACGGCGCGCTTCGAGCAGCGCGCCGCGCGCATGAACGCGAGCAAGCACTGGCAGAGCCTCGACGAAGGCAAGGTCGACGGCTACCCGGGTTATGCGTGGGCGCCGACCGGACTCGACGAGAACGACCCCAACTTCGAGTTCCTGCGTGGCACGCGCCTGTGGATGCTGCACCTGCCCGGCTCCTTCGCCAGCGGCAGCGGCCTGATCGAACACTGCGCCGAGATCGCCTCGCCGCCGCCGCCCGGCCCGGCCGCGCTGACGATGTCGATGCAGCTGCAGCAGTACGTGCGCATGTTCGCGGACATGGGCGGCGGCGTGCCGGCCGAGTTCGCGATGCTCGGCTTCGACACCCTGCAGGAGTTCTCCTGGCAGCTCGAGTTCGCCGGGGACCAGCTGCTCGATACGCTCGCGGTGCGCTGCGAGGGAGAACCGAAGGGGCTCGTCGGGGCGCTGCTCGGCGGCAAGGCGGCGCTGCCGGCGCAGCCGCTGCCCGAGGGCGCGCTGGCCCAACTGCGCGCCGCGGTCGACGTCGCCACGCTGTACTCGGCGCTGCAGGGCCTCGCCGGCGGCGACCTCGGTCCGCTGCAAGAGGCCGACGTGGTCGCCGCGTTCTCCGGCGGCCTGGCCATCGGCGTCACGGCGCCAGCGCGTGGCCAACTGGTGCCGCGTATCTACCTCTCCCTCGGTATCGGCGACCAGGACGCGCTCGCGCGCGTGCTGGCGGCGCTGGCGACCGGGGCCAAGCAGAAGCAAGTCACCTACGAAGATGTGCCGTGCACGGTGCTGCAATACCAGGGCGTGCCGCCGGCCTTCCAACCGACGTGGTGCCAGCTCGACGGCGTGCTGCACATCGCCGAGACCGGCACCAGCATGCGCGCGTTCCTGAAGGCGCGCGCCGACGGGGTTGCGGTGATGGACGTCGGCGACGCCCCGGAGCCTGCCGGCCGCGGGGAACGACTGCCGTTCGACGTGCGCTTCGACACCGCGGCGATCTACACCGCCTTCCACGAGATCTGGTTGCCGCTCTACGAGATCGCGCAAATGGGCCGCCAACAGCAGCCGCTGCTGAAGCGCGACGAGATGCCGGCGCCGGAGGACGTCGCCGAGCTGCTCGGCAAGGGCCGCGGCCTGCTGCGGCGCGACGGCGACACCTGGCGGCTGCAGCAGCTCGGCACGCTCGGCGGCGTCGAGACCGCGGCGCTGGCGATGGTCTACGCGCCGATGTTGTGGGCGGAGATGACCTCCGACTACCAGACCGCCCAGCTCACCGCCGCGATCGGCAAGCACCAGCTCGCGCGCATCTGGCAGGCGATCGAGCGCTGGCAGGCCCAACACGAAGGCAAGCTGCCGGCCAGCCTCGGCGAACTCGTCGCCCAGGGGGGCCTGCCCGCCGATGCGCTGCTGCTGACGCCGCACGACCCCGACGCCGAAGCGCTGCCGCTGCCCGGCGACGGCGGCAAGAGCGTGCCCTGCTCGTTCCGCTACTTCCCGACCCCCGTCGAGGTGGACACCGGCTCCGGCCCGATGAAGGTGCTGCTGGTGGCGATCGCGCCGCAACCGTGGAACCGCGCCATGCTGGCCGACGACGGCACCACGCCCGACGTCTATGGCGAGGTCTCGCGGCAGCCGATCGACAGGTTCGGCAAGTAAGGGCGACGCTCCCTCCGTGCGCGCGGACAAAGTCGGTACGCCGCCCTGGCGCCCGCGCCCCTAGCATCTGCGGTTCACCGGGCCCGCGACCGCGCCCCGCTGCCAAACCATGAACCCGATGCTCCGCTACACCCTGACTTCCCTCGCCCTCTGCCCGGCCTTGCTGGCGCAGACGTCCGCCACCGCCACCGGCACCGTCAAGGTCGCCGACCTCAGCAACCGCGAGGCGCGCCCGCCGGTGATGCCCAACAGCGAAGCCGTGACCCTGAAGGCCACGCTCGACGGGCTGCCGACCTGGGACGGCCTCAACGGCGTGCTCGGCGGCACCTGCACCGTGCGCGAGAAGAGCGTCGCCGTGCTGGTGGGCAAGTCGAAGGCCGACCTCGAGTGGCCCGACCGCCTCGCCATCGACCTCGACGGCGACGGCAAGTTCAACAAGAACGAACAGCTCGAGCTGACCGTCGAGGAGCAGAAGGGCCGCGGCAACACCAAGATCGGCGTCGGCAAGGCGATCGACTGCACGCTGAAGCTCGGCGGCGTCGAACTGCCGGCCAAGGTCGGCGTCATGGCCCGCGGCGACACCGCCACCGCGAGTCTGCAGTTCTCGAACTACCTCGAAGCCACGGTCAAGCTCGGCGACGTCGAGCAGACCATCGCCATCGTCGACAAGGACCAGGACGGCACCTACGGCAGCGCCGGCGACCTGTGGACCGCGCGCAAGGCCGGCGACAACAACCCCACCAGCGCCTACGGCCTCAGCGGCATGCGTGAGCGCCGCTTCGACAAGGACCAGCTGCTCGGCATCAGCGTCAAGGACAAGGTCGTGCAGGTGACGGCGACGCCGGCCACGGCGCCGGACGCCAAGGACGCCGCCGCCCACCGGGAACGCGTCGAGAAGCTGTGGCACGAGCGCTTCGACAAGGACCGCGCCGAGTTCTACAAGGCGCGCCAGCTCGACGAGGGCCGGCCGCTGGCGACGGCACCGATCCAATGGCACTACGTGTCGTTCGATGAGGGCCTGGCGATGGCCAAGAAGAGCGGCAAGCCGCTGTTCATCGACGTGATGGCGTTCTGGTGCGTGTGGTGCTACCGCATGGACTACACGACCTACCCCGACAAGGAGGTCGCCGAGCTGCTGAACGGCTCGTTCGTGCCGGTCAAGCTCATCCAGGAGCAGGACCTGGCCGGAGACTACAAGAAGCTGATGGACAAGCTCGAGGCCCGCGGCATCCCGGCGATGGGCATCTTCGACGGCGACGGCAACAAGCTGCACTTCATCGGCGGCTGGAACAAGCCCGAGGACTTCGTCAAGGAACTGCAGACTGCGCTCGACGCGGCCAAGGCGAAGAAGTGACCGCCGCGCGCCGACGCTCTGCGCCGGCGCGCCCGCTGGTCGCCCATCGGGTGGCGACCGGCCTGCTGGCGGCGCTGTTGGTGCGCACGCC
>JAEUHT010000216.1 GCA_016793265.1 Planctomycetota bacterium | reverse complement strand
CGACGACCCGATCGCCGGCGTCGTCGTCGACCGCGACGGACTCGCCGCCCTCAGCGGCTGAGCGCGCGCGGCACGAAGCGCGCGAAGGCGACGCCGTCGGGGCCGCCGGGCACCACGATGCGGTCGATCACGCAGCGCTGCGCGAGGTCGATCACGGCGACGTACTCGCCGCGGGCGCAGCCGACGAAGGCGCGGCGGCCGTCGGCGGCGACGGTCAGGCCCATCGGCAGCGCCGAGAGTTCGCTGGTATCGCCGGCGATCGACATCGTGAACACGCGGGCGCCGCTCGCCGCGTCGTAGCCCTCGATCACCCCGGCCTCGGTGCAGCTCACGAGCGCCAGCGCGCCGTCGGGCGTGAAGGTGATGCGGAACGGCTGTTCGCCGGTCACGATCGTGCGCGCCGCGGCCCCGCTCGCCGTGATCGTCAGCGTGGCGGCGGCCGCGTCGACCGACCACAACGCACCCCGCGCCGGGTCGATCGCGCAGCTCCCGGCCCCGGCCCCAGCGTCCACGCCGCCACCTTCGATACCCTGCGGCCGCCGCGGTTCGATCGCGCCGCGGTCGAGGTCGACCAGCAGCCGCCGGCCGACCACCACACCCGCCACCAGCACCTGCCGCGGCGCTACAAAGGTGAGGCCGGTCGGCCCGCGCCCTCGCGGCGCCGCGACTTCGCCGCCGGGCCCAGCGAGCGTGATGGTGCGCAGCACGGCCGCGCGTTCGACATCGACCACCGTCAAGGCCCAGCCGGTACGCCCGCCGCCGAGCACGACCGCCGTGCGCCCGTCGGGCGCCACCACGACCTCGCGCGGCCAGCCGCCGATCGGCACCGCCGCCAGGATTGTGTGCGTCGCCGGGTCGAGCAGCGCCAGCGTGTTCGCGGCGCCTTGGCAGACGAGCAGCCGTTCGACGGTGCCCGCCGTCGCCGCCGGCGGCGGCCCCGCACACGCGGCGGCGAGCAGCGTGACGACGAACGGGTGGTGCAGCTGGGCCTTCGGCATCGACAGGCCAGCAGCATGGTCGCCCGGCCCCCACGAAGCACGCGCAGGACGCGGCATCGCCAGCGATGCGCGCGGCGGTGGGGCGCGGCCCGGCGAGCGCGGCGCCCCTGGTGCGAACAACCGCGGACCACTAGCTTGCCCGCCGCCTCCTCGCATGCTCCCACTCGCCCTCGTGGCAGCGCTGTCGTGCGCCGCCGTCCAGCCAGGCCCCCAGCAACCGCGGTCCTTCGCGCTGCCGACACCGGCCCTGTTCGGCACCTTCGGCAACCTCGCGCGCGACCGGCTCGAGTTCGCGGCCGGCGCCACCGGCGTGACCGCCACTGGCACGCTCGGGGGCGCGGCGACGACGCTGACCGGCGCGCTGCACGACGGCGCCTTCACGGGGGAAGGCAAACGCGGCGAAGCTGCGGCGACGTCGGCGCGCGCCGCGTTCACCGGCGAGACGCTCGTGGTCACGCTGGGTGATGGCGAATGGCGGCTGGCGCCGGAGCTCGCGCTCGACGCCACGCTCGCCGACCTCGGCAACCCCGAGCCCGACGCCGAACGGCAGTGGACGGTGGCGATCTATCTCGCCGGCGACAACGACCTCGAGCCTGCCGCCCTGCGCGACCTGCTGGAGATGCAGCGCGGCATGCCGGCGCGCGGCTGTGCCGTGGTGGCGCTGATCGACCGCCACGCCGACGCCGAGGACGGCGCCGACGAGTGGAGCGACACCCGCGTGCTGCGGGTGCAGCCCGGCGACGACGGCACCTTCACTCGCCTCGGGCCCGTGGTCGAACGCGACACCGGCGACCCGCGTACGCTCGCCAGCTTCGTCAGCGGCGTGTTCCGCAAGTTCCCGGCGAAGCGCCACGCGGTGATCCTGTGGGACCACGGCGGTGCCTGGACCGGCATGTGTGTCGACGAGGACGCGCCGGGGCAGAAGCCGACGACCCAGCTCGGCCTCGCCGGCATCCGTAGCGGCCTCACCACCGCGCTGCAGACGAGCGGCGTGCTGAAGCTCGACCTGCTCGGCTTCGACGCCTGCCTGATGGCGCAGCTCGACGTCGCCCTGGCCGTGCACGACCTCGCCGACTCGATGGTGGCGTCGGAGGCCAACGTGCCCGGCAGCGGCTTCCCGTACGATCAGGTGCTGCCGCAGTTCGCCATCGACCAGGATGGCGCCGCCGTCGCCAAGGCGATCGTGCGCGACTACGGCACCTTCTCCGACGCCAACAGCAAGTCGGGCGCGACCCTCGCCGCGTTCGACCTCGCCGCCGCGCCGGCTGTCGCCGCCGCCGTCGACGGCGTGGCGCTGGCCGCGTTGACCGCCAGCGACCAGCAGTGGCGGGCCATCGCGCGGGCGCTGTTCTTCGCCGAGAACTACGAGACGCGCGAGAACCGCATCGCCGACGACACCTTCGCCAGCATCGACCTCGGCGACTTCGCGGCGCGGCTGCGCGGCGTTCCCGGCATCGCCGACGACCCGCTCACCACGCTCGATCGTGCGCTCGCGAGCATGCAGCTCGCCGTCTACCGCGGCAACGAACGTTCGCTGAGCCGCGGCCTGTCGATCTACGGCCCGCACCGCGCGGGCCAGTACCAGCAGGCGTACGACCGCACGCCGCTCGGCCTCGGCAACGACTGGCGCCGCCTGCTGCGGCGCGTGCACCAGCTCGCCGACGCCGACACCAGCCCGCTGGCCATCGACAACGTGCGCCAACTCGACGCCCTCGGCAAGAACTCGACGACGGCGCGGCCGTTCGGCGGCGACCGCCTGCTGCTCGACGTCACCGGCAACTCCATCGTGCAGGTCGAAGCCGAGCAGTGGCAGTTCGACGACGGCCTCGGCGCCTGGGTGCTGCTGCGGCGCGAACTCGTGGTCGACCCGCTGTGGCCGGCGCGCTGGGCCACCGCCGCCGCCGCCGACATGATCGACCTCGTCATGCCGCAGTACGTCGAGGGCAAGAACGAGCTGTTCCACGAGCTCGGCGGCTTGTCGTTCGTGGTCACCGACGGCAGCCTGCAGACCTACGCCAGCATCGACCTGACGGCGCCGTCGACCCAGGCGCCGCTGACCGCCGTCGCGCGCTACACCGAGACGGCCACCGGCGAGGTGCGGCTCGTGCAGGTGTCGTTCGACCGGGCGGAGTGGAACGCATGCGCGTTCCAGCCGATCGCGCGACCCGGCCAGGCCCCCCGCAAGGTCGAGCCGGTCCCGGGCGACACCTTCGAGTTCGTGCTGGCGACGCGGGATGACGCCGGCGAACGTACGCCCACCTTCACGCCGGCGCTGACGATGGCGGCGGGCGGTCTCGCCCTCCTGGCAGTGGCCGACGATCCGGGCCGCTACCGCGTCGACTTCACGGCGCGCACGCTGCAGGGCCGCACGGCCACGACGAGCCACGACTACACGGTCGCCGACAACGCGGACCTCGCGGCGTGGCCGGCGAGTTGGCAGGACTTCGACCCGGCGCGCCTCGCCGGCAGCTGGCAGCAGTTCCTCGTCACCGGACCACAGCAGTATCGCGATCTGCACACGACCTGCGACGTCGCGGCGACGACGGCCGCCAACCTGTTCGTGGTGACCATGCGCGGCGGCGCCCCAGGCAATGAGTTCGAGACGCACCCGCTGTGGTTGTTCGAGTGGCGCAGCCTGCCGTGCCTGCGCATCGTCTCGCGTATCGAGGACGGGCAGAAGTTCGGCTGGTACGGCCCGGTCCGCGTCAGCGAACAGGACGGCAAGCTGCGACTGGCGATGAAGGCGCTCAACGCGTCGGGAGTGGTGTGGGAGTGGAGGCAACGATGAAGCTGCTGACGACCGGGTCGCTGCTCCTGCTGGTGGCCTGCGCCACGCCGGAGTTTGCGCAGTTCTCGCCGCTGCCGGCGACGATCGTGGGCCACCGCGAGGCGCGCCCGCTGTGGTCGCTGGTGGTGCCCGACGGCTGGCAGGTGCGCAACAGCGATGACGACGTACTGTACGCGTTCGAGGCGCCACCGAAGAACGGCCGCCATCTCGTCTACCGCACGCTGCACGTGGCCACCGCGGCGGCGGTGGCCGCCGACGACGACGCCGGGCTCGGTGAGGCGGCGCAGCGGCTCCTGATCGAACGCCGCACCAACGACGAGCTCGTGGTGCAGGAACGCGGCGCGGCGCGGCTCGCCGGGCGGGATGCGTGGTTCGTGCGCGGCACGATGCGCGGCCCTGCCGCGGGATGGACCTTCGACGTGCTCGACTACTGCGTGCCCGGCACGCCGGTCAGCCTCGTCATCAGCTTCACGGCGCCGGCGCCGCAGCTCGCGGCCTCGCGCGCCGGCTTCGCGGCGATCGCCGCGACGCTGGAGACCTCGCTCGGCGCGCCACGGCTCCGTGGCGGCGACGCGCAGCGACTCGACGGTGGCCGGCTCACGCTGCGACTGCCAGCCGCATGGCAGCGCCTCGACGACGGCGCCGGCAACGGCGCCGAACTGGCGCGTTTCCGCCGCGGGGGCGCCGAATGCAACGTGTCGACGCGGCTCGGCGACGCGCCGTTGCTGGCCCAGTTCGCCGAGGCGGCGGCCAAGGCCCCGAACGAAGCGCGCGACTTCCGCCTGCTGTCGATCGACCGTTCCCCACGCGGCGGCCATCGCGCCGTGCGGGTGCGCAGCGCCTGGCGCGGCGCAGCGGGCACGGTGATCGCCGACGACACCGCGGTGCTGGCCGGCGCCCACCTCGACGTCGTGAGCTGCCGGGTGCCCGCTGCCGAGTTCGCCGAGCTCGCCCCCGAGATCGACCGCGCGCTCACCTCGCTGCGCTGGCAGTGAGCCGGGCCGCGCGGTCGGCCCTGGCCGCTGCCGCCGTCCCCACCGCCTCAGGTGCCGATGATCTGGTAGGCCGGCGAAGTGGTGAAGCCCGAGCCGTCGATGCGCACCCCCTGACTGAACAGTACGAATGGGCGCGCCGCGGGCGGGATCACCAGCGTCTCGGCCGTGGGGGCCGGCAAGAACACGATCAGATCCGGTTGCGGCAGCAACACGCACGGCATCGCCGGGCCACCCGGAGTCAGCACCTGGCTGCCGAGCAACAGCGGCTGGGTCGACAGACCGAACACGGCGAGGTTGATGCCGGCCTGCACGTTGCCGACGGCGAAGTCGACATTGCCGTCGAGGCGCGGACTGACCCCATAGTCGAGCCCGCAACCAGGGAACAGCAAAGTCGACTCGGTCTCGCCGGGCAGGATGCGCACATGCAGACCGGCCACGACGGAGCCTTCCACCGCGGAGGCGGCGTCGAGCAGGCAGCTGATCACCAACCCAGTGGGCCCGATCGGGATCCAGGGCAGGGTCGCGGTGCCGGCGGTGGTCTCGTCGAGCTCGTAGGTGCCGTCGTCGAACACATCGGCGCGAGCGGTCGGGGACACCGTGCCCGGCGTCGCCACGGTCACGTTCGACAACTCGATGGTGGTGGAGATCTGGGTCGGGAACGCGACCGTGATCATGACCTCGAACGGGCCGCTCGTGGCGACGCCGGGCAACGCCGGCACCTGCACCGAGGCCGTCAGGTAGACATCGATCGCGTACGGGCTCGCCGCGGCCGTCCAGGTCAGGTCCGCGACGGCGACGAGCGAACCGGCGCCGGCGACCGCCAACTGATAACCCTGCGCCGCCATCGGCCCGGCCGGCAGGGTCGTGGTCTGCTGCCCGCCGTTGCACACCGCCACCATCGAGCCCGCGGTGAGTGCCGCGAGGTCGACGGTCTGGGCGACGACCGCCGGGGACAGGGTGCAGGCGAGGAGGAGCGCGTGGGAGAGGTCCTTCATGGCGACGCTGGCTCGGACACGGTCGGGGACGACGACCATGTTGCCATAGACATCGCAGATTGCGCAGTAACCACCAAGCCCCCCGCCGCCGCCCATGCCGCCGGCGGTATACCGATCGCCGCCCCGCGCATGACCGCCTTCCGCGACCCGAGTTCGTTCCCGTTCGTGGCCACGCTCGAACGGGCCTTCCCCGAGATCCTGGCCGAGCTGCAACGACTCGGCGAACACGACTTCGCGCCGAGCGAGGACTCGCTGACGACGATCGCCGACGGCTACGACGAGACCGGCTGGACCTGGTGCTGGCTGGCGGGTGGTGGCGCAGCCGCAGCCAATCGGGCGCGCTGCCCGGCGACGGCGAGGGCGCTCGATGCGGTGCCTGGTCTCGTCAACAGCGGCTTCTCGCGCTTCAGGAAGGGCACCCACCTGTATCCGCATCACGGTGAGTTGCCCGGTGTGCTGCGCTGCCACCTGGCGCTGGTCGTGCCGGATGGCGACGTCGCCATCCGCTTCGGCGACGAGCTCGGGCGCTGGCAGGCGGGACGCTGCCTCGTCTTCGACGACGGCCTCGAGCACGAGGCGTGGAACCGCGGCGACGGGGACCGCGTGGTGCTGCTGATCACGTTCCGCCCGTTGCACTGAACGGCCCGCGCCTTGCTTCGGCGCCGGCATGCACACGAAGTCAGGCGCCCGCCTCCCACTCTCCCACCTGCTGCTGATCACGCTCGCCACACCGCTCGCGGCCCAGAGCATCACCAATCCAGCCGACGCGCAGCGCCAGGCGCAGCAGGGTCAGAACCCGCCGCCCCCGCAGAATCCACCGGTGATGGTCGAGGCGCGCCGCGTCTCCGACCTGCGCGAAGAGGACCGCATCGGCAGCTACGGCCAGCCCGAGTGGACCTCGCACCGCCGCTTCGCCGAGACGCGCGTCTACGTCCGTCCCGAGGGCACCGCCGAATTCGAGTACTGGCTGATCCCGGAGACGTCGAAGGACGGCGGCTCGGCCGAGACCAAGGTGCAGTACGAGTTCGAGTTCGGCCTGCCGTGGCGCTCGCAGCTCGACCTCTACCTCGTCTCCCACCAGGACGGCAACGAGGGCGAGATGGTGTTCGACGAGCAGAAGCTCGAAGTCCGCCACGCGCTGGCCGATTGGGACGCGATCTGGGGCAACCCGACGATCTACCTGGAATGGGCCGCCAACAACGAGGCGCCCGACCACATCGAGACCAAGCTGCTGTTCGGCGGTGAGGCCGCGCCGAGCTGGCACTGGGGCGCCAACCTCGTCTTCGAGCACGAGACCGGCGGCAACCAGGAGAACGGCTACGAGATCACCGCCGGCCTCAGCAAGACGCTGGTCGACCAGCGCTTCGCCGTCGGCGCCGAGGTCAAGGCGGCGTGGATCGACGACAAGACCGACCGCGGCGACTTCGCCAACGAGGTGCTGCTCGGGCCGAGCTTCCAGTTCCGCCCGGTCGCCAACGCCCACATCGACGTGGTGCCGCTGTTCGGCGTCACCGACGATTCCCCCGAGACCAAGCTCACGCTGCTGTTCGGCTGGGAATTCTGAACGGACGCCCTGTGTCCACGCGGCCGGCACTTCCACCCTGGGCGCGAACAACGACCGCCCAAGGCGCGTTCGAGGGCTCCGGCCACGACTGCTGATTGATACCCGACCAGTTCGCTGGCGACGGCGTGGCAACGAACTCCGCGGCGCCGCCGCCAGCGCTGGTCCTTCGCCACGTTCCGCATGAGCCTCCTGCTGCAACCATGGCTGTCGATGACGTCGCACTGGCGCGCCGTCGTGGCTTCGGTCGCGCTGCACGGCGCCGGCATCGCCGCGGCGTTGGTGTGGCTGTCGCCAGGCCCGCTGGTGGCACGCTGGGCCAGTGTGCGGCGTGCGCCGCTGCGTTCGACCATCGACTTCGACGCCCCTGCCGGACCGCCGACGAGCGCGCCGTTGCCCGAGGTGCCGGTCGAAGCCGAGCCCCCCACCGGCCCGCCGCCGCTGCCCGAACCCGAACCGGAGCCGTCGCCGACGGTGATCCCCAACCGCGTCGAGGCCACGCCCGCGCCAGTTCGCGACGCCAGCCTGACCTGGCCGGAGTGGCGGCTGCGTCTCAGACCGCCGGCACCGCACGGCGACACCGCGCCACCGCCGCAACCGGCCGCGGCTGCAGCCCAGGCCGAGGTGCTGCCATCGCCGATCGCGGGGCACAACCTACCGCCGTCGTATCCGTGGGTGGCGTGGCGGCGCGGCATCGAAGGCACCGTGCTGGTGCAGCTCACGATCGCTGCCGACGGCTCGGTGACGCAGACCACCGTCGCCACCAGTTCAGGCAACGCCCAACTCGACGACGCGGCGCTGACGGCACTACGGGCGTGGCGCTTCGCCCCGGCGCCACCGGGAGACGCGGCGCCACGAGTGCATTGCCGGCCGGTGGTGTTCCGGCTCGCCGACCACTGACGCGCGGCGGCGGCGCAGCGCTACTTCTTGGCCTTCTTCGCCTTCTTGGCGTCCTTGGCCGCGGCCTTCGCCGCCTTGTCGGCCTTGGCTGCCTTCTCGGCCTTCTCGGCCTTCGCCGGCTTGCCGCCCTTGCCTTCGCCGCGCGGCCGCTGCAGGTGCTCCTGCAGCACCATCGCCACGCACGCGGTCAGCCGCTTGCCCATCGGGATGTGCAAGAACTCGTTCGGTCCGTGCGCATTGCTCTGCGGGCCGAGCACGCCCGTGATCATGAACTGCGCGTCGGGGAACTTCTCGCCGAGCATGCCCATGAAGGGGATCGTGCCGCCTTCGCCCATGTAGACGCAGTCCTTCTTGAACAGCGTCTGCGAGGCCTTGGCGCAGGCGTCGCCGAGCCAATCGGCCAGCGGCGGCGCGTCCCAGCCCGTGCTCGCCTTCTCGCCCTTGAAGGTGACCGTGGCGCCGTAGGGCGGCTTCTCGGTCATCAGCTTCTCGAGCCTCGCCATGCAGTACTTCGGGTCCGCGCTCGGCGGGATGCGCAGCGACAGCTTGAGCGTCGTGGTCGGCCGCAGCACGTTGCCGGCCTTGTCGATCGCGGGCAGGCCGTCGGCGCCGATCACCTCGACGAACGGCCGCCACGTGCGGTTGAGCACGAGCTCGGTGAGGTCCTTCGCCATCGGCTTGCTGCCCTTCACCCACGGGAAGCGCTGCCACAGGCTGTCGCCGAGCACCTTGGCCGCGGCCTTCGCCTGCTTCTGGCGTTGCTTGGGGATGTCGACGTGGAAGTGCTTGGGCAGGATGCGCCCGGTCTCGCTGTCCTCCAGGCGACCGAGCAGTTCGCGCGCGATGCGGAAGGTGCTCGGCACGATGCCGCTGGCGTCGCCGCTGTGCACCCCTTCGCCGAGCACGTCGACGCGCACGTCGGCGCCGACCAGACCACGCAGGGAGGTCGTGCACCAGAGCTGGTCGTAGTTGCCGCAGCCGGAGTCGAGGCAGACGACGAGACTCGGCGTGCCGATGCGCTGCTTGAGCGCGTCGATGTAGAAGGGCAGGTCGAAGCTGCCGCTCTCCTCACAGGCCTCGATCAGCACGACACAGCGCGCGTGCTTGCCGCCGGCCTCGCGCAGGGCGCGGATCGCGGTCAGCGACGCGTAGGCGGCGTAGCCGTCGTCGGCGCCGCCGCGGCCGTAGAGCTTGTCGCCCTTGCGCACCGGCGACCACGGGCCGAGCCCTTCGAACCAGCCGACCATCTCCGGCTGCTTGTCGAGGTGTCCGTAGAGCAGCACGGTGTCGCTGCCTTCGCCGGGCACCTCCATGTAGATCAGCGGCGTGCGGCCTTCGAGCTGCACGACCTCGACGGTGAGGCCTTCGATCGGCTGCGCCTTGCACCAGCCGGCGATCAGCTCGGTGGCGCGCTGCATGTGCCCGGCCGCCTGCCAGTCCTTGTCGAACGCGGGCGACTTGTTGGGGATGCGGATGTAGTCGACGAGCTGCGGGACGATGTCCTTCTCCCAGGCGTCGTCGACGAACGAGGTCAGCTTGCGTACTTCCATGGTGGAGAGCTCGGGGGTCCGGTGGCGTCGCGACGGTAGCCCGCGGGGCCGGCGGGCCGCGAGCCAAGGCCGGGAATTCGTCTGGCGGCCGTTCGTGAAGAAACGGTGAATGCCGCGTGGTTTCGAGGCTCTGCAGGCAATGCCGCCCGGGGACCGCGCGCGCTGGCCGTCGGTCAGCGGCGCGCGGCGTCGTCGGTGCCCGAGACCTGGCCGAGCTGGCCCGACAGGGCGACCTGGCGGTAGCTGTTGCCGCGCAGGCTGAGGCCCGGGAAGGCCAGCAGGCGCCGTTCGACCGCCTGCATGCGCAAGGTGTGGCCGTGCTCGTACTGCGGGATCGCGGCGCGCACGCGCGTGACGCGTACGAACTCCGGTGCCAGCACCTGGCCCGTGTAGCGGGCGATGGTGGCGATCGCGAGCTGCACCAGCGCGTCGTCGGTGCGTTCGACGAACTCGGGGTGGCGGCGGCCGCCGATCATCACGCGAAGCAGGTGCTTGCCGGCCGGCGCGTGCGACGGGAACAGGCTCGACACGTAGATGGCCCCGAGCACAGGGCACTGTTCGCCCGGTTCGAGCAGGAAGCCGAAGCCCTGGAGCTTCGGCGGCAGCGTCGCCGCGCTGAAGCCGAGGTGCACGTTGGCGATCGACACCGTCGGGATCGCTGCCAGCTCGCGGGCCAGCTCGGGGTCGAGGCCGCTGACGATGCCGGCGGCGGCCCCTGCGGGGCACGCCAGCACCACCTCATCGAACCTCGCCACCTTGTCGTTGCCGAAGCTGAGCCGGTAGCCGTCGCCGTCGCGAGTCAGCGAACGCACCGGCGTGTCGGCGCGCACGCGCTCCCCGAGCCGCGCCGCGATCACCTGCATCAGCTGCGGCATGCCCTCGGCGAACGAGTAGAGCGCGGCCTTCGGTCGCGGCCGCCGTTGCTGCTTCGGCGTCGCCTGACGCTTCTTGCGCAGGCCGCGGAACACGCTGCCGTGCGCACGTTCGGCCTCGGCGAGCACCGGGAACGCACCTTCGATCTCGAGCTTGTCGGCGTCGCCGGCGAAGATGCCCGCGACCATCGCCTGCACCAACGGCCGCGTCTCCTTGCCGAAGCGCCGCGCCACGAAGTCGGTCAGCGACTCGCCGGTCGGATCACCGGCGGCGACGAACGGCTCCTTGAACAGGCGCAGCTTGCCGCGCAGCGACAACAAGGGCGTGCCGAGCAGCGACAGCGGTCCGCTGGGCGCTGCCAGCAGGCGGCCGCCGCGGCCGATCCAGCGCGCCTTCGCGGTCGCCGCCGCCGGCACCAGGGCGTCGCCCAGGCCGAGCGCAGTGACCAGCGCGTCGAGCTCGGCGCCCGGGCGCACGGCCTGCGGGCCGAGTTCGCAGCGGAAGCCGTCGCGGCGTTCCGCCTGCACCCAGCCGCCGACGCGCGGCCCGGCTTCGAAGACGGTGATGTCCGCGCCCGGGTTGCCATGGAGCCGCCAGAACGCGCCGGCCAGCCCCGCGGGGCCGCCGCCGACGATGGCGATGCGTGGGTTGCTCATCCGACCTTGCCTACGGCCTGCTTGGCGAGGCCGTTCGCCGACAGGTGTGCGAGGAAGATGTCCGCCAGCGCGCGCAGGAAGCGCGGCCGCACGTTGAGGCTCGGCGCGCGCACGAACGTGCGCATGCCGGCGCGCACGGCCTCTTCGTGCAGTTCGCGGTCGAGCTCCTGCAGCGTCTCGATGTGGTCGTTGACGAACGCGATCGGCACCACGACGACGTCGCGCACGCCTTCGCCGGGCAGGGCGCGGATGCGGTCGACGCTGCTCGGCGCCAGCCACTTCACCGGCCCGACCTTGCTCTGCCACGAGACCTCGTACGGCAGCGCGATGCCGGTGGCGGCGTGCACGAGCTCGGCGGTGCGGCGGATCTGGTCCGGGTACGGGTCGCCGGCGTCGACAACCTTCATCGGCAGCGAGTGCGCCGAGTAGACGATGCGCGCCACGCCGCGCAGCGCCGGCGGCACCCGTTCGAGCCCCTCGCGCACACACTCGGCCATCGCCGCGATGTAGCTCGGGTGCTCGTGCCACGACTCGATCGCCGTGATCGGCGTGCGCATGCCGAGCCGTTCGGCCGTACGGCGCAAGTCGCGCAGACTGCTGCCCGTGGTCGTCGTCGAGTACTGCGGGTACTGGCTGAAGGCGACGATGTGCTCGGCGCCGAAGCCGGCGGCGCGGCGCAGCGCCGTCTCCGCGGTCGGGTGCCAGTAGCGCATGCACGGCTCGATGGTCAGCCGCGCGTCGGTCTCGGCTTCGACCAGCCGCTGCATGCCGTCGCCCTGCTGCTGCGTCCACGCCACCAGCGGGCTGCCGCCGCCGATCGCCGCGTAGTTGCGCGACGACGACGGCGCCTTCTTCTTGGCCAGCAGCCAGGCGAACAAACGCTGGCCGAGCGCGCCGCCGGGGAAGCGGATGATCTCGCGGTCCGAGAACAGGTTCTGCAGGAACGGCCGCACCTCGGCGAGCGTCGCGGGACCACCGAGGTTCAGCATCATCACCGCGATGCGCACGTCACACCGTCCTGGAGAACATCGGGCCCGAACCTTGGCGCTGGCGCTCCAGGTAGGCGTCGAACGGCATCGCCAGATTGCGCACGAACAGGCGGCCGAGCTCGGTCACGCGCAGGCCGCTGTCGCTCATCTCGACGAGGCCGTCGTCGGCCATCTCGGGCAGCGCCGCGAACGCCGTGGCGTAGCGCTGCGTGAACTGCTCACGACCGCCGTGGTCGGCGTAGTCGAGGCGGAAGCGGCACATCAGGTCGAGGATGATGCGGCGGCGGCGCTCGTCGTCGTCGCTGCGGCGCAGGCCACGTTCCACCGGCAGCTTGCCGGCTTCGAGGTGCTCACGGTAGTCGACCAGCGTCTTGACGTTCTGCGCGAAGGCGCCCGCCATCTCGCTGATCGCGGTGACGCCGAACGACAGCATGTCCTCGGCCGGCGCCGTGGTGTAGCCCATGAAGTTGCGGTGCAGCTCGCCGCGCTGCGCCGCCTGCACGAGCTTGTCCTGGGCCAGGCCGAAGTGGTCCATGCCGATCGGCAGGTAACCGGCGGCCTGCAGCGCTTCGAGCGTCAGCAGGTAGAGCGCCAGCTTGTCGGCGCCGCGCGGCAGCGCCGCCTCGGGGATCACGCGCTGGTGCTTCTTGAGCCACGGCACGTGCGCGTAGCCGTAGCAGGCCAGGCGATCGGGCCGCAGCTGCAGCACCATCTCGATGCTCTTGGCGAACGTCTCCGGACGCTGGTGCGGCAGGCCATAGACGAGGTCGACGTTGACCGAGGTGAAGCCGACGGCGCGCGCGGCCTGGACCAGGTCGCGCGTCAGCTCGAACGACTGCACGCGGTGGATCGTCTCCTGCACCTGCGGGTCGAAATCCTGCACGCCCATGCTGATGCGGTCGAAGCCGCAGCGGCGCAGCGCCTCGAGCTGCGGCACCGTCGTCACCCGCGGGTCGACCTCGATGCTGACCTCGGCGCCGGGCGCCAGCGGGAACAACTCGGCGAGGCCGGAGAACAGCCGTTCGAGCTGCTCGGGCGGCAGGAACGTCGGCGTGCCGCCGCCCCAGTGGTGCTGCGCCACCGGCCGCGCTGCCGTCAGCGCGGCGCGCGCCAGCCGCGCCTCGTCGAGCACCTCGCCGACGTAGCGTTCGGCCTTGCTGTCGTCCTTGCTGACGATCACGCTGCAGCCGCAGTAGAAGCACATGCTGCGGCAGAACGGCAGGTGCACGTACATCGCCATCGGCGCGCCCGGTTCGGCGGCGGCGCGGGCGAGGCTGCTGCGGTGCTCGGCGTCGCCGAAGTCCGCGGTCCAGGTCGGCGCCGTCGGGTAGCTCGTGTAGCGCGGCCCGGGGCGGTCGTACTTCTTCAGCAGGTGTTCGTGCAGGGCGTGGTTCATCGCCGATGCACCTCGTCGACGACGATCTCGAGCGCGCGCGGGTCGGTCTCCGGCAGGATGCCGTGGCCGAGGTTGAAGACGTGGCGATCCCCGGCGGCGTCGCAGATCGCGCGCACCTTCCGCCGCAGCGTCGCTTCGTCGCAGAACAGCGCGGTCGGATCGAGGTTGCCCTGGATCGCGAAGCGCGCCGGCGTGCGGGCCCGCAGCTCGGCCATCGGCAGCCGCCAGTCGACGGCGAGGATGTCGGCCGGGGCCTCGCTCATGCGGGCGAGGTGCTGCGGGGCGCCGTTGACGAAGTGCACGGCGACCGCGCCGGCGTCGCGGGCGCGGCGCAGCAGGGCGTCGCTGAACGGGGCACAGTGCCGCGCCCAGTCCTCGGCGGAGAGCACGGTCGCCCACGAGTCGAACACCTGCACGCCGTCGCAGCCGGCGGCGACCAGCGCCGCGACCAACGGCGACAGGCAATCGGTGATGCGCTGCATCAGCGCCGCGAACGTCGCCGGCTCGCGGTGCATCAGGGCGCGCGTCTTGTCCCAGTTCTTGCTGCCGCGGCCTTCGACCAGGTAACAGGCCATCGTGAACGGCGCGCCGACGAAGCCGAGCAGCGCCACGGACTCCGGCAGCTCCGCGCGCACGCGCCGCGCGCTCTCCAGCATCGGCGTCAGGTCGCGTTCGGGATCGGGCACCTGCAGCCCTTCGACGTCCGCCATCGTCTTGACCGTGCGCGCCAGCACCGGACCCGGCTCGTAGTCGAGGCCGATGCCCATCGGCGGCACCGGCACCAACAGGTCGGTGAACAGGATCGCCGCGTCCATGCCGTAACGGCGGATCGGTTGCAGCGTCGCCTCGGCGGCCGCGGCCGGCGTGTTGCACATCTCGAGGAACGACATCCTCGCGCGCAGTTCGCGGTACTCGGGCAGGTAGCGGCCCGCCTGGCGCATGATCCAGAGCGGTCGGCGCGACGGCTTCTGGCCGCGCGCGACGGCCATGAACGGGGCATCGTGGGCAGCGCGCTTCACGGCTTGCCTCCGGCGAACGTCGCCTGCATGGCCGCTGCGAACACTACCAGCGTGTCGACGATGTCCTGTTCGGTGTGCGCCGCCGAGATGAAGCCGACCTCGTAGGCCGACGGCGCCAGGTAGACGCCACGTTCGAGGCAGGCGCGGTGGAAGCGCTTGTAGAGGGCGGCGCCGTCGGCCGGGATACGATCGTCGCGCCGCGCCGGCTCGGTGCCGCCGAACTGCAGCCAGAACAGCGAACCCTCGCGCACGAACGCGACCGGCCAGTTGTTGGCGGCGAGCAGCGAGCGCACACCCATCTCCAGCCGCTGGGCGAGACCTTCGAGGTGCAGGTGCACCCGATCGCGGCGCAGTACTTCGAGCGTGCAGCGGCCGGCCGCCATCGCCACCGGGTTGCCCGACAACGTGCCGGCCTGGTAGACGGGGCCGAGCGGCGCCAACTGGTCGAAGAAGCGCTTGCCGCCGGCGAAGGCGCCGACCGGCATGCCACCACCGAGGATCTTGCCGAAGGTGACCAGGTCCGGCGTGATGCCGTAGCGCTCGGCGGCGCCACCCATGGCGACGCGGAAACCGCTGATGACCTCGTCGAAGATCAGCACGGCGCCGTGGCGCAGGGTGAGCTCCCGCAGCCGCCGCAGCCACTCGGGCCGCTGCAACAGCAGGCCGTTGTTGGCCGGGATCGGCTCGACGATGACCGCCGCGATCTCGCTGCCACGCTGCAGGAACAGCGCGTCGAGCGCCGCCTCGTCGTCGAGCGGCAGCACGGTGGTCAGCTCGGCGACCGCGCGCGGCACGCCGGCCGAGGAGGGCTGGCCGAGCGTGACGGCGCCGCTGCCGGCCGCCACCAACAGGCCGTCGCTATGGCCGTGGTAACAACCAGCGAACTTGACCAGCCGCTCGCGCCCGGTGACGCCGCGCGCGAGCCGGATCGCCGACATCGTCGCCTCGGTGCCCGAGGACGTGAAGCGCACCCGTTCGACACCCGGATAACTCTTCGCCACGGCCTCGGCTAGTTCGACCTCACCGAGGTGTGGCGCGCCGAAGGTCAGCCCGCGCGCGGCGGCCTCGTTGACCGCGGCCAGCACCTCGGGGTGCGCGTGGCCGAGGATCAGCGGACCCCACGAGTGCACGAAGTCGAGGAACCGGTTGCCGTCGATGTCCTCGAAGTGCGCGCCCGCGGCGTTGTGGAAGAACAGCGGCGAGCCGCCGACGGCGCGGAAGGCGCGCACCGGCGACGAGACGCCGCCGGGCAGCACCTGCTGCGCGCGCGCGAACGCGCGTTCGCTGCCGGAGAAGGACAAGGGGGTCACAGCCATCGTTGTTCCAGGGCGGCGCGGGCGTGGTAGGTGATCAGGGCGTCGGCGCCGGCGCGGCGCACGGCGGTGAAGTGCTCGCGCACGAGGTCGGCTTCGGCGGCGAGGCCTTCGCGCGCCAGCAGCTTGATCGCCGCATACTCGCCGCTGACGAGGTAGGCGGCGACCGGCCGGTCGACCGCCTGCCGCACCGCGGCGATGACGTCGAGGTAGGCCAACGCCGGCTTGACCATCAAGATGTCGGCCCCTTCGGCCTGGTCGAGCAGCGCCTCGCGCACCGCCTCGCGGCCGTTGCGATAGTCCATCTGGTAGCTCTTGCGGTCCTTGGGCCCCGCGTTCTTCGGCGCCGAGTCGGCGGCCTCGCGGAACGGGCCGTAGAACGCCGACGCGTACTTCGCCGCATAGCTCATGATGGCGCGATCGACGAAGCCGCGGCCGTCGAGCGCCTTGCGGATCGCGGCGACGCGGCCGTCCATCATGTCGGACGGGGCGATGACGTCGGCGCCGGCCTCGGCCAGGCTGACCGCCTGCGCGGCGAGCCGCGGCAGGCTCGGGTCGTTGGCGACCTGGCCCTCGTGCAGGAGCCCGCAGTGGCCGTGGTCGGTGTAGGTGCAGAGACAGACGTCGGCCATCACCGTGAGGTCGTCGCCGAAGCGCCGCTTCAGCGCGGCGACGGCACGCTGCGCGGGGCCGTTCGCGTCCTCGCCGGTGCGCCCTTCGGGGTCCTTGTGGTCGGTCACGCCGAACAGCAGCACGCTGCGGATGCCGAGTTCGAGGTCGGTCTCGACGCGGCGCAACAGCGGCTCGATGCCCATGCGCGAGATGCCGGGCAGGGCCACGATCGGGCGATCGGCGCGGTCGTCGGCGACGACGAAGTGCGGCTGGATCAGGCTCGCGGGCGCGATGCGGACCTCGGCGCAGAGGTCGCGCAGGGCGGCGGTGCGGCGCAGACGACGGGGACGATCAGACATCGCAGGTCTCCATCAGCGTGGGGATCAGATCGGCGGCGGTCGGCGTCGCCGCGACGGCGCTGCAGCGTAGCCCGGCCGCCGTCATCGCGGCGGCGGTGGTCGGGCCGATGGCGATGCAACGTGCCTTGCTGTCATGGGCGCGCGCCGCGAAGGCGCGCACCGCCGACGGACTGGTGAATACGACGGCGCCGCCGGCGAGCGGCGGCACCTGCAGGTCGGCCACCGGCACCAACCGGTAGACGGGCAGGGCGAGCACGTCGACGGCCTGCTGGCGCAGTTCGGCCTCGAACGCACCATGGCGCTCCTCCGCGCAGGCGAACAGCACCGCGTTCGGCCGCGGCGTGGTCGCCAGCAGGCAGCGCGCGAGCGCGGCGCCGCCGCTGCCCTCGACCGGCGTGCGGCAGGCGTGGCCATGGGCGCGCACGGCGTCGGCGGTCGCCGGCCCACCGGCGAAGATCATCACTTCGCGCAGGTCGTCACCGGCGGCCTTGGCCAGGGCGAAGAAGCGCTCGACCCCACGCACCGAGCTGAACGCAAGCACACGCCCGCGGCGCAGCGCCGGCAGCCGGGCGGCGTCGACGGCGATCGCCTCGCTGCGCGTCACCGCCAGCGTCGTCACCTTCGCCCCCGCGACCTGCAGCGCCGCGGCGAGTTCCCCACCGTCCCCGTCCGGCCGCAACAGCACGACGCTGCGGCCCGCGAGCGGATCGCCGATCAGCGGCCGCAGGCGCTGCGCCGCGCGCTCGATCATGGCGTCGAGGTCGTGCCCTTCGTCGTCGATGCGCACACCTTCGCGCGCTTCGGGCTGCACGATCGGGTTGGCGAACAAAACCGCCTGCAGGCGATGGCCGCGCTCGCTCGGCGACACCAGCGCCCCGAGCGGCATCGAGCAGCCGCCGCCGAGGCGGGCCAGCAGGTCGCGTTCGGCGTGGGCGCAGCGCGCCGTGACCGGGTCGTGCAGCGAACGCAGCAGCGCCCGCACCCGGGCATCGTCACTGCGGCACTGCACCGCCAGCGCACCTTGCGCCGGCGCCGGCGTGCTGATCGCGGCCGGCAGCTCGATGCGGCGCAGGCCGCGCAGATCGAGCGCGAGGCGATCGAGCCCGGCCGCCGCCAGCATCACGCCGGCATAGTCGCCGCGGCGCACCTTCTCGACACGCGTCGGCACGTTGCCGCGCACGTCGGCGACCGTCAGGTCGGGGCGCGCCCCGAACAGCGCCGCGCGGCGCCGGTGCGACGAGGTGCCGATGCGCGAGCCGGCGCGCAGCGGCACCAGCGGCATCGACGGATCCTCGTGCGCGGGGTCGTAGACGAGCACGTCGACCGCGTGCGCACGCGGCGGCACGGCGCCGACCGTCAGGCCGGGCACGTCCTGCACCGGCAGGTCCTTCATGCTGTGCACGGCGACGTCGATGCGGCCTTCGTGCAGCGCCGCCTCGAGTTCGGCCGTGAACAGGCCCTTGCCGCCGATGCTCGGCAGCGGCTGGTCGAGCACGCGGTCGCCCTTCGTCTCGATGACTTCGATGCGATAGTCGACCCCGGTCGCCGCGCGCAGTCGCTCGGCGACCTGGCGGGACTGTGTCAACGCGAGGTCGCTGCCGCGACTGCCGAAGACGATCATGACACACCCACCTGTTCTTGTGTCAGGTGCTTGAGGTCGCGGATGTGGTGGTGCGCGTTGCGCTTCGCCGCCCGCAGCATGACGCCGCGCAGCGCTTCGCGATCGTCCGTCGACAGGTGGCGCAGCTTGCCACAGAGCGCCTGTTCGAGTTCGGCCAGCGCCCCTTCGACGTGCAGATCGACGACCCGGCCGAGATTGGGCCGGCCGTCGGCGACCTCGCGGAACAGCGGCCCGGCGAGCGCCTTGACCTCGGCCGCGCCGACGGTCTTGATCGCCAGGTAGTGCTCCTGCTCGGCCAGCGCGCGCGCCGCGAAATCATCGAGCCGGCTCACCGTGCAGTCGGCGGTCGAGACGAGGTCCTCGCCGAGCACCGAGGGCTGGCTGATGTCGACCACCACGCGCACCCCGACCGCGTCGGCCGCGTGCCAGATCGGCTTCGGGCTGTGCACCGCGAACACCACGCCGTCGAGCTCCGGCCGTTGCCGTTCGAACTCCGCCAGCGACATCGCGCGGCCGCCGAAGTGCTCGGCGAGCGCCTCGGCGCGCTCCAGGGTGCGGTTGACGACCAACGGCGCCGGCAGGTGCCGCCGCTGCATGATCTCGAGCAGCAGCCGACCGGTCTCGCCGGCGCCGATCACCGCCAGCCGCGGCCCGGCGTGCAGCAGCTGTTCGACGGCGAGCGACGCCACCGAACGCGGCTTGTGGTCCAGGCCGATGCGGTGCCGCACCTCGCGCGCGGTGCCGAGCAGCCGCGTGCACAGCATGTGCAGCCGCTGGCTCAGCATGCCGAACTCCTCGGCGGCGCGGAACGCGGTGCGCACCTGACCGAGGATCTGCTCTTCGCCGAAGGCCAGCGAGTGCAGACCAGCCGTGACCCCGAGCATGTGTTCCACCGCCGCGAGGCCGCTGTGTTCGTGCAGCGGGAAGTCGCCGTCGACCGCCAGCAGCCGCCGCGCGAAGTCGTCCGGAGCGGGGGCGTCGAGCTCGACCAGCACCTCGAACCGGTTGCACGTCGCGAGCAGCAAGCCGCCGCGGATGATGCCGCGGTTCTTCCACTCGATGAGCCGCGCCTGCACTTCTTCGCGCCGACCCGAGAGCTGTTCGAGCCGCGAAGGAGACACGCGCCGGAAGTCACTGCCGACCAATTGGATCGCGTTCACAGTGGCGGGAATGGACCAAATCGCCGCCGAGAATGTGTCATCGCATGGTCATCAGAAACGAGGTTGTCGTACGACGGAAGGCAGTGTGGGATACGGACTTGGGCACGTGCTCCGGATTCGTTTCTGCGCCCGCGTGCGAAGGGACTTGCGGCAGAACGGAGCTTCGCCGCGGCGTTCGCGGAGGTTGGGGCGCGGTGGCCCTTGTGGGTGGTTCGTGGGGGGGGCGCGCGCGGTGGCGCGCGGCGGGCTCACGCAGCGACTCGTGGCCTGCTGCGCGAGTGGTGGGCGATGAGGGACTCGAACCCCCGACATCCTCCTTGTAAGGGAGGCGCTCTAACCAACTGAGCTAATCGCCCAAGGGGGCGTGACCATATCGAGGTCCGCGCCAGTCCGCACGAACGCGTCCGGACATCGAACCAGCTACTTCGCCGTCGTCCCCACCTGCGGCACCATCGGCCCTTCCATCGGCACGAACTCATAGCTCGTCACCGGGTCGGGCGACGCCACCCAGGCGCGCCGGAAGGTCCAATCCAGCACATCGGCAGGTGTGCCGAGCAGGCAATGACCGACCGCCGCCAGCGTGGTCGCGGGGAACAGCAGGAACTCGTCGCGCGTGTGTTCGCCGAGGCCGTCGCCGGCGAGCAGGCTCAGCGGGTAGGTGACGGGCAGCGACACGATCGACAACACGCCGCCGATCGCGCCACCGACCCAGCCGCCGACGCCGGCGCAGAAGCGCACGACGTAGGGGCGGCCGAACTCGGGCGGCGGCGAATGGTCGCGCAGCGTGTCGAGGGTGTCGGGGATGGTGCAGGAGCCGAGCAGCGCGGCGAACGGCAGCAGGAACGCGGGCTTCATGAGTTCAGCGGGGGCGCGCGGCTCTGGCCGGGCGCGCGGCGCATGATAGCGGTGGCGCGCGCGGTCCGGCCCGGGAACGGGAGAAGCCTGCTCGCGGCAGCTCAGCCCTGGCCGACGCGACGCAGCTCGTCGAGGCCCACGGCGTCCTTGGCGGCGTTGCTCTTCTTGTCGCGGGCGCGCTGCAGGGCCTTCTTGGCACTCATCGTCTCGATCGAACGGCGCAGGCGTTCGAGCACGATCGGGTCCTCGTCCGCGAGAGGCTGCAGCGAGTCCTCGGCGTGCTCGATGGCGCGGCCGGCGGCGTCGAGGTCCCCGTGCTGGATCCAGGCCAGCGCCAGGAAGTTGGCGGCGTCGATCGTCTGCTGCCCCGGCGCCGCGCTCTCGAGCGCGGCCTGGAAGCGCGGGATCGCCTCTTCGAGGCGCTGTTGCGCCTGCAGCAGGCGCGCTTGCCACAGCCGGGCCGTCTGCGCGCGCACCGAACCGGGTTCGACCGCCTCCGCCTTGGCGTAGGTCGCGAACGCCTCGTCATCACGGTTCTGCCGGCGCTGCATGTCGGCCGCCCCCATCAGCGCCCGCTGGGCGTAGCGCTCGGCGTCGATCTGCGCGGCCTGCAGGTAGTCCTTCTCGGCCAGCGCCAGGCTGCCCTGCTGCCGCCACAGCTCCGCGGCCGCGAACGCGGCGTTGCCGGCCACCGCCTTCTCGGCCGCAAACTCGGCGGCGACCTGGTCGTGCGCCGTGGCCGCCGCTTCGAGCGCCTGCTTGCGTTCGTCGCCGTCGAGGCCGCGCAGGCCGCGAGTGAGCGAGCGCAGCTGCGCCAACGCCGCCTTGCCGGCGTCGCTGACCACCGGCCGCGCCACCTTGGCCGTCTTGGGGTTCTTGGCCTCGGCGACCGGCTCGCCGCCCGCTCGCACGGGCTCGCCGCCGGTCTGCGCCCACAGCGGCGCCAGGATCAGGAACAGTGCACAACCACGCATCACGAAACTCCTCATCGGGTCTCTCCTTCTCTCGGATGGTCCAGAACAGTGCCTACGGATCACGTCACGTCGAGGTCGCCCGCCTTGCGGACGCTCGCCTCGATGTCCTTCTCGAGCCGCCGGCGCGCACGGTGGATGCGCGTCTTGATGCACGGCTCACTCAAACCGAACCGCAGCTCCAGCTCGGCGCAGCAGAAGCCCTCGTGGAACGCGCGCAGCAGCTCGCGGTCGATCTCCGGCAGCCGCTGCATCGCCGCGCCGAGCAGGGCCGTCGCCGTCGCCATCGGCAGCCGCACGCCGCCGATCACGATCGTGCGCTCCGGTTCCCTGCCGTCGTCGGCCTCGTCGCGCGCCACCACACCCTGCGCCCGCAGCCGGCGCCGCTCGAGGAAACGATGCCGCGCGCGCAAGCGGCCGGCGATCGTGCGCACCGCCGCCCAGAAACGGCGTGGATCGTGCGCGCGCCCCGACCAGCGCCAGGCCGCGATCGTCGCCTCCTGCACCAGATCGTCGCGCTGTTGGCGGGTCCACGGATCGTGATACCGCCGCAAGAACCTCGTCGCCTGCTTCGCCGCCGTTCCCCATGTTGGTTCGCCTTCTGCCATGTCTCCTCGTCCGGGAGACGTGTGTGCTGCAGAAGCAGTGCAACCAGGACCGCGATTCCGGGCGCTCGGCCGCGAAAATCCTCAGCCCGCGGGCGGCGGCGGCGCCAGCACGTCCTCGCGCGCGACGTGGCCGGTCAACGCGGCGATGCGCTGCATGATCAGGCGGGTGGCTTCGCGCAGGCGCGCCTTACGATCCCCGACACCGAGCCGGTCGAACTCGGCCGCCGCGATCGCCTCGCCGCAGCGGATCGTGATGCGGCGACGGCGCGGCAGCGCGACGCCGGGCGGCATCGCGTCATGGGCGCCGACGATGCCGACCGGGACGATCGGCACGCCCGCCTGCAGCACCAGCGCCACCGCCCCCGGATTGCCGAGCAGCGGCTGGCCGTCGCGGCTGAGGCCCCCCTCGGGGAAGATGCCGACGACGCGGCCCTGTTCGAGCACGGCGCGGGCGGCGCGCAGCGCGTCGCGATTGCCGCCGCGTGAACTGAGCGGGATGGTCCGGCTCCAACGGTAGAACCAGCCGAGCCGCGGCGACCGCCACACCGTCTCCGTCATCAGGTAGATGATGCGCGGCCGCGACATGCTGCCGAGCACCAGCGGGTCGAGGAACGACGCGTGGTTGGCGGCGATGACGTAGGGCCCTTGCGCCGGCAGGCTGCCCTCGACGCGGGCGCCGAACCAGAGCCGGGAGAAGGTGCGCACGCCGAACCGGAAGGCGCGGAACAACACGTCGTCCCACCACGGCGGCGGGGCAGCGAGGCGCGCCACCGGATCTTGGCGCGCGTCGGCAGCGGCGGCGTCTGGCCGGCTGCCCACCACGGTCACAGCCCGGCGGCCTGCTTGTCAGCGTCGCTGCCGGCGTAGTCGGTGGCGAGGATGCGACGGCAGCGCGCGAACACGAGCGTCCACTCCGGCCCGCCCCACTTCTTGGCCGCCAGCATCGTCTGCAACAGCGCGTCCGACTGCACGCCGGCCCAGCTGTCCTTGGTCTCGAGGCGAACGCGCAGGAAGGTCAGCATCGCCTTCTTGACCGCTTCCTTGTCGCTGCCGGCCTCCTCCATCTGGATCTTGCCGAGGCCGAGCAGCGCGCCGGCGCGCGCGTTGACGTCACCACCGTCCTTCTCCAGCACCCCCGCGTAGATCTTCTTCGCCGCCGGCAGGTCCTTGTCCTTGCTCTGGCGCAGGCTGTCGGCGAGCTCGACGTTGGCGCGCGCCGCGATCACCGGGTTGGTGCCGCTGGCCTTGGCGACGATGCCGCGCAGCCGCGTCTGGTATTCCTTCTCGGCGACCCGGTCCGACAGCACGAGGAAGAAGTCGGCTTCGGTCGCGAGACCATTGGGCCAGGCGTTGCCGACGGCGTCACTCTGGAACTTCTTGGCGACGGCCAGCGCGCTCGGGGCGCCCTTCTGGCCGAGGCTCATGTAGTACTCGAACTTCAACCGGTAGGTGTCGGGCAGCACCCCGGCCTCGGGGATCGCCTTGACCAGCTCGTCGATGGTGCCGACGGCTTCGGCGGCCTGGTCGGTGTCGAAGAAGCGCCGCGCGGCGGTGACGAAGCCGAACTGCGCCATCAACAGGTTCTTCTGCTCGACCTGCTCCCGCGCCTGCGTCAGCATCACGTCGGCGTCCTTGAGGCCGCGCGCGAACACGTCCTTGAACTTGCCGAGCTCGACCTTGGCGACCTGGTCGGTGCTGACCGCTTCGTTGTTGCCACCTTTGGTGTACTTGAGGTTGCGCACGTCGAACGAAGTCACCCGACAGCCTTCGATGACGTTGCCGCCGTGGAGGTGGATGCGGTCGTCCTGGGCGAGCAGGGTGGTCGCCGACAGGGCAGCGAGCAGAGTGGCGGAGAGGAGTCTCGACGTCATGGCCGGCGCGAAGGGTCTGGAAGGGAGGGGCGGAGCATCATGCCGAAGCGGCGCCGGCGAGACAACGCCGGGACCGGGGCCGAGGTTCGCGGTTCCCCGGGCCGAGGCGCTCAGGCGTCGGCGGCCGGCAGCTCGCGCACGGTCTTGTCCGGGCGGCCCTTCTTGGCCCGGCCCTGCCAGGTCGCGGCCATGTCGACGCCGAGGCGACGCACCGAGATCAGCTCGGCGACCACGGATACCGCGATCTCCTCGTGGCTGTTGCCGCCCAGGTAGGCCCCCATCGGCGTGCGCACGCTGGCCAGGAAGTCGTCGCCGACGCCACGGGCGCGCAGGTGCTTCCACAACAGCGCCTGCTTGGTGGTGCTGCCGATCATGCCGAGGAATCGCACCTTGTCACCCGCGCCGAAGCGGCGGGCGAAGGCCTCGAGCACGGTGGCGTCCTCCTTGTGGCCGCGGGTGACCACCACGGCATAGGTGTTGGCCTGGATCTGCATGCCGGCGACGACCTCGGGGAACGGCCCGCTGCGGGTGGCGTGCGCCTCGGGGAAGCGCTCGGCGTTGGCGAACGCCGGCCGATCATCCACCACGGTGGTGCGGAAGCCCGCCAGCGCCGCCACCTGGCACAGCGCCTTGCTGACGTGGCCGCCACCGAAGATCCAGAGCAGAGGCTTGCTGAGCGGTTCCACGAAGATCGTCACCTCACCCCCGCACATCAGGCCCGAGTCGGGCGAGTCCTTCTCCGTCAGCCGGAACGTCAGCGTGCGCGGCTGTTCGTCGGCGATGACCTGGCGCGCGGTGTCGTAAACCTCGGCTTCGAGGCAGCCGCCGCCGACGGTGCCGAGGAAGGAGCCGTCGGCGAGCACGAGCAGGCGCATCGAGGCGCGCCCCGGGGTCGAGCCGCGCGTGCCGACGATCGTCGCCAGGGCGGCGGGCATGCCCTCGGCGCGCAGTCGCACGATCTCTTCGAACAGGTCCAGGGAACGGCTCACGGGTGAAGAGGCTATGCCCGCGGCGGCGCGCTGGCCAGGACCACCACCGGGCCGGCAGCGGCGGCACCGTTCAGCCGAACGCGGCGCGCACTTCGGCCGGCGTGAGCCGCTGCAGGGCTGCGAGGCCCTGCGCGGTCGCCGGGGCCCGCAAGAACAAGAAGCTGTCGCGCGCCGAACAGCCGTGGCACCGGCCGAAGCGGCGCGCGGTGTGGATCACACGATCACCACAGGCCTCGCAGAAGCGCAGGTAGTGGAAGCTGCGGCGCGACCGCCGCAGGCCGCGCACCGGGATGCGGTGGGTGACGGCCGGTTCGTGGCCGACGTGGCGCATCAGGGCTCGCCAGTGGCGGCCGTGCGCCGGCACGTTGGCGCCGAACAGGCGGAAGGTGGCGACGTGCGCGGTCTCGTGCGTGAGCACGGTCAACACCTGTTCCGGCGCGCGCGCCAACAGCCGCGGGTTGAGCTCGACGCGGCCCTTCCTCACGAAGGCGCGGCCGGCGGTGGTGCTGAGCCGGCCGTTCCACGCCACCACGATGCTGGTGTCGAGCACGCGCCAGGTCGCCAGCAGATCGCTGGCGCGGCGCTGCAATTCGTCGGCGGTGGGCAGGGTCACGCGGCGGCCATCGAAGCGCGCCGCCGTGGTCCTGTCACGCCCGCCACGCAGCGGCGTCGTTCGCCGCCCGGCGCGGCGCCGGCTTGGCCTCGGTGCGGCGCCGCATCTCGCTCCACGCCAGCGGCAGCGTCAGCAAGGCGAAGGCACTGGCGGTGACGACGCTGACGGTCTCGTAGTTGAGGTTGTGGGCGAAGCCGAGCCACCAGAGCCCGATCAGGCCGAGGCCACCGGCGAATGCGACCCAACAGGCCGCGAACCAGAGCCGGTAGAGCGCGCCGAACCAGCTGCCCAGCCGCGCCCAACGCACGCACAGCAGGACCAGCACGAACGCCGCGATCGGCACGAGCCAGGAGACGGTGAGGCGGACCATGGCGGGCTCACTGCGGCGAACGCCGCGCCTCGAGTTCGCGCAGCGCGAACGGGTAGGTGACGACGCCGAGGCCGACGATGCTGGTGATGATGCCGGCGAGGGTCAGGTCCTTGTCGTAGACCCACATCGAGGCGATCCACATGGCGATGCCGGCGAACAGCCCGATCCAGCCGACGGCGAGCACGGCCGCCGCGAACTTCGGGGTGCCCGGCGCCCGCGCCGGCCGCGCCCCGGTCAACTGGAAGGCCAGCGACTCCACGGTCTGGCGATCGATGTTGGGGTTCTTGAGCGCCTCTTCGAGCAGCTTCACGCGGTCGCTGCGCGCCTTCAGCTGCCCGTCGATGACCGTCTTGATGAGCACGAAGACGAAGATCGGGATGAAGATGTAGAGCAGCTCCATGGGCGTTCCGAAGGGGCGCGCGCTACGGCCCGGCCGACAGTCTATTGCCGGGCCCCAGGAATCGCAGACCGGGCCCCGCTTTGCGGTAGGGCGATCGTAGCCCCGCCCCGCCTGGGCCTCTGCGGGGGGTGCAGCTGGTGATAACCTTGCCTGACCGTCACCGATCCTCGCCTGACGGCTCAGACTTCGACTCAATGAGGCCAACCATGCGCCAGATCCCGATCACTGCCACTCTCACCCTTCTCGCGAGCACTCTCGCCGCGCAGAACGTGGTGCTCCCCGACAACCACTATCTCGGCGAGCGCTCCGACCAGCTCGCCAACGCCGGCGATACCACGCACTGGCGCACGACCGCCGGTCGCATGCAGGTGCTCTACGAGGCGAGCCACTTCCTCAACGCCGGGGTCACGGGCCCGGTGCTCATCACGCACGTCAAGTTCCGCGGCGAGGATGGTGAACCGAACCTCGGCGGCCAGGTCTACGCCGGCGTCACGATCGAAGTCGGCAGCACGACGCTGGCCAGCTCGGTCATGAGCACGACCTTCGCGACCAACCGGGCACCGGTCGCCCCCGCGACCACGACGATGGGCCCGCTCGGCACGACGACCGTCACGGTGGCGCCTTCGCTCGGCACCTGCCCGAACAACTACTGCATCGACATCGACCTCACCGCCATCGGTGCGACCTTCCTCTACGACCCGACGGGTGCGGAGCCGAACCTGCTGATCGACATCACCATGCCGACGGCGCCGGCCAACGCCGCGCCGCTCTACATGATCCCGATCCAGGACACGACGGCGAGTGGCGCCGGCATCCGCGGCAAGTCGGTGTGCACCGCGACCGTCGCCTCGCTCACGGGCACGGCGGACACCACCCCGTGCGTGGTCGGCATCGAGTTCGCGGGCCCCGGCGGCTACGGGAACATGATCCCGGCGACCAACGAGGAGTACGGCGCGGCCTGCGGCGGCGCCTGCTCGACCTTCTACCAGACGTTCAACCAGGGCCAGGCGTTCGACCTCAACGGCCTGACCATGATCCCGGACAACCCGACGGCGCCGAACTACTACCACGTCGTCGGCGGTGCGCCGGCGATCGACCTGACCAAGATCAACGCGGTCGCCAACAGCATCGTGGATGAGGGCGTGTACACGCACGCGCTGAGCTTCACCTGGAACTACCCGGGTGGCTCGACGACGACGCTGAAGCCGACCACGAACGGCTCGGTGTGGCTCGACGCGGCGATGACCTCGGCGATGTACACCACCAACAAGCCGTCGCTGCTCGGCACGACGACCAACTACACGGCCCGCTACATGCCGTTCTGGAGCGACCTGCACGCCGGTCGCAACACGCTCTCCAACCCGCAGGCCGGCCTGCACGTGTTCGAGGACACCACGGGCGGCCCCGGCAACACGGTCGTCTACGTGACGTGGAACGACGTCGGCTGGTACCGCCTCGGCTCGTCGACGACGACGCAGCCCGGCCACAGCAGCCTCAACTTCCAGGTTGTGATGCACGAGGCCACCGGCATGGTCGAGTACCGCTACGGCTCGATGTCGCAAGGTTCGGGCATCTGGACGACGTCGACGTCGATGCACTACTCGTCGATCGTCGGCTTCACGCGCGGCCGCATCGGCGGCACGACGCCGTCGCAGGATCCGCAGTCGCGCGACCTGTCGGTCGAGGTGCCGTTCGACACCGCGATCGAGGGCACGACCTCCAATGCCGGACTCAGCGCGGTGTCGACCCCGATCGCCGCTGGCGTCGGCTACTTCGGCCGCATGTTCGCGGGCCAGTCGGTGACCTGGAACGTCAGCAACATCCCGGCCGGCACGGTCGTCGCGCTGCTGAACCTCGACCTCGCCGCCAGCACGCCGGGCATCCAGATCCCGACCATCACGGCGCCGGGTTGCATGATGAGCACGTCGATCAGCCCGCTGTTCCTCGGCTACGAGGTCTGGCTGCTGCCCGCCAGCAGCGTCACCGGCACGGTGCCGGTCACGATCCCGCCCGGCGTCTTCGGCCTCGACGTCTACGCGCAAGCCATCGGCCTCGACCTGTGGAGCGGCTCGAACCTGATCCCATGGTCGACGCAGTCGATCAAGCACACGGTCGGCCTCAACTGATCGACCGCCGGTGAGCCGCCGCGCGCGGCGCCTGACGACGGCCCGCGTGGCGAACCCGCGCGGGCCGTTGCGTTGGCGGGCTAACCCTGCGCGGCGAGGCCGAGCCCGGCGAGCAGGGCGGCGGGCGCCCCGTCCCAGATCAGCTCGGCGTCGGCGATGTCGCAGCGGTCATTGCGGCGCCAGACGAACGGCCAGCCCAGCGCGCGCGCGGCTTCGTGGTCGGGTTCGCGATCGCCGACCATCACCACGCGGCGGGCACCGCTGACCTCCTGGGCGCGGCGCAGCATGTCGGTCTTGCACTGCACCCCTTCGCTGTCGAGGCAGAACTGCCAATCGGAGAGCTGGCCGAGGCCCTGCCCGTTCACCATCGCGCCCATGTAGGTGCGGCGACAGTTGCTCGCCAGCGCGACCTTGACGCCGATCGATCGCAGGTGTGGCAGCAGCGTGCGCACACCGGCGAACAGGTAGTCGACGCCGCGGCTGATCTCCTCGACCTCCATCGGCAGCACGACCGCACGCAGCTCCTGCCAGCGGTGCTTGTGCGGCTCGGGCAGGAACGGCGCCCACACGCCGGCGTCGCGCATGCCGACGACGGCCTCGGCTTCGCGCGCGGCCGGCAGCGGCAGCTCGAGGCCGTGCAGCTCGGCGAAGCGCGCGACGCCGGCGCGGATCACCGGCGTCCACCATCGGAAGGTGTCGTGCAGGGTGCCGTCGACGTCGAAGACGACCAGTTCGGGGGGCAGGTGGTGGCGCAGCAGGGTCATGGTCACAGATAGCGCACCTGCGTCACACCCATGACGTGCAGGTGGTCGAGCATGCGGTTGAGGTCCTTGCTGGCGCGATCCTGCGCGTCGGCATCGCCGCTGCCGACGCCGCCGGCGAGGCGCAGCTGCACGACGAGGCCGGCCCGCTGCTCGGGCGTCATCGTCCGCACCCGCTGGCGCAGCGTCAGCACACACGCTTCGAGCGGCTCGCGGCGCCCCTCCCAGCGCACGAAGCCATCGCTGCCGACGTCGACGACGACGACGCCGGCGCTGTCGTCGAACGACGTGCGCGGCGCCTCGGCCGCACAGGCGGCGAACACGGCGGCGCCCAGGGCCACGTGCAGCAGCGGGGCCGTTCTCATCGCGCGGCGATGCCCTGCACTTCGATCAGGGCTTCGGGGTCGAACAGCGACATCACCTGGAACATCGCCATGCCGGGGTAGTGCTTGCCGCAGTGCTGGCGCCAGGTCTGGCCGAACGCCTTGCGCGCGGTGGCGTAGTCGTCGCGACTGCGCACGTAGAAGTTGAGCTGCACGACGTCGGCGAACTCCATGTCGGCGTCGCGCAGCACGCAGCCGATGTTGCGCAGCGCCAGGTCGAGCTGGGCGACGAGGTCACCCTTGCTGACCACCAGGCCCTTCTCGTCGTAGCCACACTGGCCGGCGAGGTAGAGCGTGCGCGCCGCGCCGTGCTCGACGAGCCAGGCGTGGGCGAAACCGATGGGCGGGGCCAGGTCGACGGGGTTGATCGCTCGCTTGCTCATGAGGTCACAGGCGGGGTCATGCGAAGGGCAGTTCGCGCAGGATCGCGCGCACGGGGCTCGAATCGCCGTCGACGATGCGCAGCGGCAAGGCGATCAGCTCGTAATCGCCGGCGGGCACGGCGCGCAGGTCGAGGTTCTCCAGGATCGCCACACCACCTGCGTGCAGCACGTGGTGGCCGTCGAGCTCCTTGCTGTCGGCGTGGTCGATGCTCGGCGTGTCGATGCCGACCAGCCGGATGCCGGCTTGCACCAGGCGCCGCGCGGCAGCGGCGCCGACGGCGGTGAAGTCGCCGTTCCAGACGCGGTGGTCGTGGGCGGGCGCGGTGCGCAGCAGGATGCGTTCGGCGCCGGCGAGCATGGCCGCCGTGAGCGCCTCGGCGGGGATCAACGACGGCGATCCCTCACCGCGCACGTCGACGACGCGGCAGCGGCCGAGGTACGGCGTCAGGTCGACGCTGGCGATGTCGGGGCCGGCGACGTCGAAGTGCAGCGGCGCATCGGTGTGGGTACCGACGTGCACCGACATGCGGATCGTGCTGACGTTGCACGACGCGCCACGTTCCTGCCGCGCCACCCATTGCTGCGTGAACGGCGTGTCGCCGGGGAACGTCGCGCTCGACGGTTCGATCGGTTCGCTGATGTCCCAGATGCGCATGATGGTCGTGCCGGACTCAGCCAGGCTTCTTCTGCTGCTGCAGGAACGGCTCGTAGGCGCGGCGGTCGAGGATCTCGCGGATCGCGCCCACGCAGCCGAGCACCTCGTCTTCGCTGTTGTAGAAGTGCGGCGCCACGCGCAGACCGGCGTCGGGGCGGAAGTCGACGACGATCTCGCGCGCCGACAGCGCCTGGCACACCGCGTAGCCGTGCGGCACGTCGAGCGCGACGTGGCCGCCGCGACGGCGCGCGTCGAGCGGCGAACGCACGCTGAGACCGGCCCGCTGCGCCGCTTCGATCAGCAGCGTCGTCAGCCGCTGGCTCTTCTGACGGATCGCGGGCAACCCGGCTTCGAGCACCACTTCGATGCCCGCCTTGCCCGAGTGCAGCGCGGGCACGTTCGGCGTGCCGGTGGCGAAGCGACCGCCGTCGTCGCGATAGTCCTGCCCCGCCGGCGAGAACGCGAACGGCTGCTTGTGCGCGGCCCAGCCGGTGAAGGCCGGCTGCAGCCGGCGCACCTCGTCGGGGTGCACGTAGAGGAAGCAGTTGCCGGGGCCGCCACACAGCCACTTGAGGGCGCCGCCGACCGCGGCGTGCACGCCAAGGCGGTGCAGTTCGAGCGGCAACACGCCGACCGAGTGGAAGGTGTCGAGCACGACGAAGGCGCCGACCTGCCGCGCCTTCTGCACGATCGGTTCGACGTCGACGAGCGCCGAGCTGCGGAACATGACGTGGTCGATGGCGACCAGCAGCGTCTCGTCGTCGATCATCGCCGCCACCTGCTCGGCGTCGGTCGAGATGCCGTCGGCGGCCGGCGGCACGCGCACGAGCCGGGCGCCGTGGGCGGCGCGCGCTTCGTAGATGTACTGGTCCGATGGGAAGTTGCGGTCGGCGTAGACGAGCTTGTTGCGGCGCCCGTCGCAGCGGAAGCACGACAGGATCATCTCCTGGGCGACGGCGACGTTCTGGTGCATCGACACCGTGCCGGCCGGCACACCGAGCGCCAACGCGATGCGGTCGGCGACCTGCTCCTGCAGCGCCCACCAGCCGTCGCCCCAGGCGCGCACGCCGCGCGTCTCCCAGGCGTCGAGGAACTGCGCGACGCTGGCGCGCGCCGCCGCCGGCATCGCCCCGAGCGAGTTGTTGATCAGGTAGTTCGTGCGGGCCGTGATCGGGAAACGGTCGCGGAACACGAGCAATGGGTCGGCGTGGCTCATCGACGGACGGCGCGCCGTTCTAGCGCATCGACCGCGACGACGCACGCCTCCACGGCGCAGAGCCGCACGTCGCTCAGGACTGCTCGGCCAGGAACTCGCGGCGCACGGCGGCGACCAGCTGCGGGTCGGCGCCCAGGCGCGCGGCGGCGGCGACGTAGGCCTCGGCGTCCTCACGCTGACCACGCATCGCCATCGCCTGCGCCAGGTGCAACAACGGCGACGGGTCGTTGGGCGCCAGCCGGTGCGCGCGCTGCAGGTGCGGCAGCCCCTGCTCGAGCCGGCCGACCGCCACCAGCAGGATGCCGAGGCGATTGTGGGCCTCGGCGAACGACTCGTCGCGGCGCACCGCGCGGCGCAGCGCCAGCTCGGCGCGGCGTTCCTGACCCATCTTGTGGGCGACCACGCCAAGCAGGAACCATGCCTCGGCGGCGCTGCCGGCGCGGCGCACGAGCGAACGGGCGCTCGCCAGCGCGGCGACCAGGTCGGCGGCCGCGATCGCCTTCTCGACCGACTGCGTGCCGTGCCACAATCCAGGCACCGACGCCAACCGCAGGAAGCGCCGCGCCTGGCCGGCCAGCACCGGCTGCAGCCCGAGTTCGAGCGCCCGTTGCAGCGCGACCATGGCCCCGCCGCCGTCGTCGAGCAGCAGGCAGGCGCGGCCGAGTTCGAAGTGCAGCACGGCGTGCTGCGGGTCCTTGCCGAGCGCGCGCTGCACGATCGTTCGCGCCAGCGCCGCCTGTTCGTCTTCGAGCAGGAACGACACCACCAGCCGCGCCACCGGCACCGGCAGCTCGCTCATGCCGACCAGCTCGCCGACCAGCACCGCGCGCGCCGCGTCGTCGCCGAGGCGATCGCAGGCCGCCGCACACTGCGCCAGCGCCGAGGCGCTGGCGACGCCACGGCGCCGCGCCCCGTCGACCACCGTGCGCACCTCCTCGAAGCGGCCGGCCCGGAACAGCTGCGCCGAGGCGCGTTCGACGAGCTCGGTGCGTTCGGGCGCCAGCGTCGCCGCGCGCGCCAGCGCCGTCGCCGCGGTCGCCTCGTCGCCGGCCGCGAACAGCAGCGCGCCGAGCCGTTCGAGCACGTCGGCGTCGTCGGGACAAGCCGGCAACAGCACCGCCAGCACGTTGGCGAGCCCGGCGCGCGACTCCCCCTGCCGCAGCATCTGCACCGCGAACTCCAACACCACCTGGCGCACCTCCGCGTCGCCCGGCGCCAGCTCGACGCAGCGCCGCGCCGCGCGCAGCGGGTCCGGCGACGCCGCCACCGCCTTCGCCTCACGCCGCAGCAGCTCGTCGCGCAGCACGAGCAGCCAGCCGAGCGCCTCGCCGGCGATGCCGCTCGGCGGCAGCGGCCGCGCGTTCCAGCCCAGCACGTCGCCGACCTCGAACTCGAGCCGCGGCAGCACGTCGAGCGGTCGGCGCGGGTCGAACGGCACCTTCGCCTCGGTGCGCAGCTCGAGCGAACGACCGTCGATCAGCCGCCAGTGCAGCAGCCCCGGCAGCAGCAGGCCGTCGACGAGCAGGTCGACCTCACCCTGCTTGTGCAGTTCGCCGAGCACGTGCGGGTCGAGCAGTTCGCGCATGCGCAGGAAGTCGCGCTGGCCGTCGACCGGGCCGAGGAACGGGAAGAACCGCAGCCCACGATCGCCGGTGACGTTGAGGCGCGCCACCAGCGTGCGCGCCAGTTGCCGGGCCAGCACGTCGAATGGCGCCGCGCCCGGCACGGGCAGCAGCCCATCCTGGACGGCGAACGCGAAGACGACGACGGCGGACATGTCCGCCCTCTATCGAGCGGGCGACGCGCCGACCTCCGGCCGGCTGCGCGGCTGCGGTGGCAAGGCTCGTTCCGGCGCCCCCAAGCGCGGCCGCGGCACCGAAGCGACCAGGGGTTGTCCCCAACGCCGGTTGGTCAGCTCCACGGCGACGTCGTCGGGCGCTTCGCCCCCGCGCATCGTGGCCAGCCACACTTCGGTGCCGAGCTGCTCGGCCAGCCGTTTGCCGTCGACCCCGTCGCCGACCGCCACCAGCACGCGGCAGCAGGTGCGGCCCGCGACCTTGACGAAGCGCACGCGCACGGGGCCCTCCAGCTCCGCCGCAAACCGCTGTTCGAGCAGTGCGGCGTAGGGGGAGCGTTCACGCTCGCCCCGCAGATCGACGACCTGCCGCAACATCAAGGCGAGCGCGAGGCAACCGGCGACGCCGATGCCGAGCACCACGAACGGGGATTTGGCCACGGCTGGCCTATCGGCAGTTTCGGGCCTTCCCGTTGACGAAGCGCGGCACCGAGCGCGGCGAAAGAATCCGGGATCCGGCCATTGCCTTGCCTGCCGCAGTCGGTATGCATCGGCAGCGACCCGGGGCACGCCGCCCCATCACTCCATCCGACAGCCATGGGCAAGATCGTCCGGTGCCGCGAATGCGGCGAAGTCTACCGGGACCTCGAGGCGCTCGAGCTCCTCCGCGACAACGACAGCGTGTGCACGACGTGCAACAACACGATCGAGGTCGCCGATTGGGACCGCGTGCTCGCTTCCTACGAGGACGACGAGGGCGCTGACGACGCCGACGATGACGATGACTGGGAGGATGACGACGAAACCGCCGAAGGCGAAGAGGACGGCGACGACCTCGGCGACGACGACTTCGACGAACTCGACGAGGACGAAGACGAGGACGAAGACGAAGACGAGGACGAAGACGAAGACGAAGACGAGGACGAAGACAAAGAGGAGTGACCGTCGCCGGGCGGCCACGTCGCCACGGTTGCCGGCCCTGAGCTCAGCGCCCTGCTGAGTCGGCCTGCACGCTCCCGCCAAGTTGGGCTGCCGCCAAATTGGGCTCGTGCAAACTGGAGCCCACCAGCCAGCCCGGGTCGGAAGGCTCGCAATCCACCCCGGACGCCGGGCGCCACGCCGCCAACTTGTCAGCGCCCCCGGCAAACGATCCTGCCGGATTGGCAGCGCCCAGGACCGTTCCCGGTCTCATTCCACATCGCTAACCGCTATCAGGAAGAAGCTTGTGGCGGAGGATCGGCGGCGGCACATGCCTTGCTAACGGCGGCGCCCTGATCGCCGGTAGGGCGTTCCGCCACTCACCCATGTCCCAGTGCTTCCGCGTCCTGCTGGTCGAAGACGACGACTCGCTCCGAGCCTGCCTCGGCGAGTTCCTCGACGGCCTCGGCTGGACAGTCGGCGCCACGGCGCATGCGACGGAGGCCCTGACCCTGGCGCGTCGACAGCGCTTCGACTTCACGCTGCTCGACTTCCACCTGCCGGGCATGACCGGCCTGGAGCTGTTCCAGCAGCTCGCCGCGGTGCAACCGCTGCCGGCGATCCTGATGTCGGGCCTGGCCTCGCTCGAGGAGATCGCCGCCGCCCAGCACGCCGGTTTCTTCACGTTCTTGCGCAAGCCGCTCGAACTCGAGCGCCTGCGGCACTCGATCGAGCGCCTGATCCAGACCCACTTCGGCGGCCCGCTGGTGCGCCATTCACCGACGGCGACGCGATCGCCGGCCGCGAAGGTGTCGGCAGCGAAGATCTCGGCCCCGAAGGTCTCGGGCGGCCTGCAACCGCCGCCACCCCCGCCCCAGCGCCCCCCTCAGCCGCCCGGTCGTTGACGCTCGCGTCCGCGCCAGGTGGCCCCCCCCGATTCCCAATCCCCAACTGCAAGTCACAGGAACAGCAACATGTCGAAGACCAAGTCGACCATGACGGTTACCCCCCTCGGCGATCGTGTTCTCGTCAAGCGCGTCGCCGCTGACGAGAAGACCAAGGGCGGCATCATCCTCCCCGACACCGCCAAGGAGAAGCCGCGCGAGGGCATCGTCGTGTCGGTCGGCAACGGCAAGCTGCTCGAGAACGGCACGCGCCAGCCGATGTCCGTCAAGGCCAAGGACCGCGTGTTGTTCTCGTCCTACGCCGGCTCGGAGATCAAGCTCGATGGCGAAGAGCTGCTGATCCTCGGCGAGGACGAGATCCTCGCCGTGATCGATTGATCGCCGTCCCCTCCCTCCTGAACTGATCCCCCACCCACGAGAGCATTCCCATGGCAGTCAAGAAGATCGCGTACGACCAGGAAGCGCGTGAGCGCATGCGCGACGGCGTCAAGCAGCTCGCCCGCGCCGTCAAGGTCACGCTCGGCCCGCGCGGCCGCAATGTCATCATCGAGAAGTCGTTTGGCAGCCCGACGGTCACCAAGGACGGCGTCACCGTCGCCAAGGAGATCGAACTCGAGGGCCGCTACGAGAACCTCGGCGCCCAGCTGGTGAAGGAAGTCGCGTCGAAGACGAGCGACATCGCCGGCGACGGCACCACCACGGCGACCGTGCTCGCCGAGGCCATCTTCGAAGAGGGCATCAAGAACGTCACCGCCGGCGCCAACCCGGTCGCGCTCAAGCGCGGCATCGAGAAGGCGGTCGCGATGGTCGTCGAGTCGATCAAGAAGGTGAAGATCGACGTCAAGGGCAAGAAGGAGATCGCCCAGGTCGGCTCGATCGCCGCCAACAACGACGAGGAGATCGGCAACATCCTCGCGGATGCGATGGAGCGCGTCGGCAAGGACGGCGTCATCACGGTCGAAGAGGGCAAGAGCCTGACGACCGAGGTCAAGTGGGTCGAGGGCATGCAGTTCGACAAGGGCTACCTGTCGCCGCACTTCGCCACCAACCAGGAGAAGATGGAGGCGGTGCTCGAGAACCCCTTCATCCTGATCCACGAGAAGAAGATCACCAGCATCAAGGACATGCTGCCGCTGCTCGAGAAGATCGCGCAGAGCGGCCGGCCGCTGCTCGTGATCGCCGAGGACATCGAAGGTGAGGCGCTGGCGACGCTGGTCGTCAACAAGCTGCGCGGCGTGTTCAAGTGCTGCGCGGTCAAGGCGCCCGGCTTCGGCGACCGCCGCAAGGCCATGCTCGAGGACATCGCCGTCGTCACCGGCGGCAAGGCGATCTTCGAGGACCTCGGCATCAACCTGGAGTCGGTGACCACCGCCGAGCTCGGCTCGGCCAAGAAGGTCGTCGTCGGCAAGGACGACTGCACGATCATCGAGGGCGCCGGCAAGCCGAAGGACGCGCAGTCGCGCATGGAGCAGATCCGTGCCGAGATCGCGCGCACGACCTCCGACTACGACCGTGAGAAGCTGCAGGAACGCCTGGCCAAGCTGGCCGGTGGTGTCGCGCAGATCATGGTCGGCGCGGCCACCGAGGCCGAGATGAAGGAGAAGAAGGCGCGCGTCGAGGACGCCCTGCACGCCACCCGCGCCGCGGTCGCCGAGGGCATCGTCGCCGGCGGCGGTGTCGCGCTCGTGCGCGCCGCCAAGGGCCTCGAGTCGCTGCAGCTCAACGGGGACGAGCGCATCGGCGCCGACATCGTGCGCCGCGCGCTCGAAGCGCCGATGCGCCAGATCGCGGCCAACGCCGGCACCGACGGCTCGATCGTGATCCAGACCGTTCGCGCCAACAAGAGCGAGACCTTCGGCTACAACGCCGCCACCGACGTCTACGAGGACATGGTGAAGGCGGGCGTCGTCGACCCGGCCAAGGTCACCTGCGCCGCGCTGCAGAACGCCGCGTCGGTCGCGACCCTGCTGCTCACCACCGAGGCGCTGATCAGCTCGGTGCCCGAGAAGAAGCCGGCCGGCGGCGGTGGCCACGACCACGACCACGGCATGGGCGGAATGGGTGGCATGGGCGGAATGGGTGGCATGGGCGGTATGGGTGGCATGGGCGGCATGGACTTCTGATCCGCACCGCTGCAGTCCCCGACGAACGGCTCGTCGGCGCCACGCGCGCCGGCGGGCCGTTCGCGTTCTCACGCTACGCTGCGCCGATGACCTTCGCCTGCCGCACCGGCTGCGGCGCCTGCTGCATCGCCCCGTCGATCACGACGCCGTTCTTCGGCATGCCGCACGGCAAACGCGCCGGCGAACGCTGCGTGCACCTCGACACCGAGAACCGTTGCCGCCTGTTCGGCAAGCCCGAGCGCCCGCAGTGGTGCCACGACCTGCGCGCCGAGCCGGCCATGTGCGGCGACAACGATCAGGCGGCGATGTCGATCCTGACGGCGCTCGAACGCGCGACGCGGCCCTGAGCGGGGCCTGGCTGCCCGTTCACCCCTCGGGCAGCACGCACGCGGCGAGGCGCTGCAGCTCATCGCAGTGGCGACGCCAGGCGGCGGTGCCCGCGACCTGTCCGACCTTGTTGGCCGGCTGCGGCGCGCAGGCCGGCACGATCGTCGCCTGCCAGTTCGCGCTCGCCGGGTCGATCTGACCGACCTTGCGCAGCCTCACGCCCTGCAACACCGCCAGCCGCACCGTTCGCCTCGCTCGGGGCCGCAGCGCCCAGCCCTGCAACCAGGCCGAGCCGCTGCCATCCGCCGCAACCTGCCCTGGAGGAACGTCACCCGGGCTGCGGTCCGGGCAACGATCGAGCGGCACCAGCGACCAGGACGCAGCCGTCGCATCGCAGCCGAACGCCAGCCAGTACACCGGTTCGTCGAGCGCTTCGAAGCCCGCCACGTCGAGCACGTCGCCGATCTCGATTACGAGCCGCGGCCGTTCCGGGGTGTCGTCGCGCGAACGGAACATCACGCCCCTTCCTGGCGCGAGGCCAAGCGAAGCACGCTCGCGGCCAACAGACCCTGCAACATGGTGCGGTCATCATAGACCGTCGCCTTGGCCATCGCGCCGGCAGCCAGCCAGCCAGGCAGCGGATCCTCGATGGCGCCGAGGGACCGCCAGCGCCGCAGCACTCCGCGCAGGCGCTCCCGCCGGTTCGTTCGCAGCGATGCGTTCGTGATCTCCCCGTCGAGCAGGTCGAGCAGCAGGCGCAGCTGCGGCGGCGCCAAGACGAGCTGCCACGGATCCACCGGTGGCATGGCGATGTGCTGGGTCGGGTCGAACCTCACGCCGCCACCAGCCTCGGTGCCCAGCATCTGGTCGGACTCCGCCCGCGCGGCATCCCGCAGCACGCCCTCGAGCACGGCCTGCAACCGGCGCGGCGGCAGGCAGCCAGCCAGTCGGTGCGTGGCGAACGCACGGTGCATCGACTGCAGCACCCCGACCAGCCAATTCGCCATCGCGCGCGGACAACGCAGCCCACGGCCCCGCGCCTCGGCCGGCGCCGCCAGCATCGTCCGCAGCCAGTTCTCGACCGTCTCGACGGCACATCCTTCGGCGGCCGCCACGTCGCCGAAGCCGAGCCCGCCCGCCGCCGGTATCGGCCCCGTCGTGAGCATGTGCAGCGCCCGCCGCGTCGCCTGGAAGGCCCGGGCCCCGATCGGATCCTGCTGCTGATGCAGCCGCCAGACCGCGTTCTTGAGCGAACGCAACAGACCACGCTCGGCACGTTCGATGCCGAGCCCCTCACACTTGCGCCGCAGGAACTCGCGCAGGCCGTCCGGCGGCCCGCTGAAGAAGACGTCGTGCAGCACGTCGCAGGCCTCGACATCGCGCAAGCCGTGCCGGCGCAGCACCCGCAGCGCGTACGGCTGCAGCACCTTCATCAGGCGCAACAGCCTCGATTCGCGCGTCCAGGCGCCGGCCCGCACCCAGGACTGGATGCACCACGGCAGTCGATCGCACGCACGCGCACGCATGACGAGGTCCTGAATGAGCCCGGCGCAGGCTGGGAGACCGCTCGTCCGGGGCCCCTTGCCTGCCACCGCCCGGGACAAGAACACCGACGAGGGGCCGGCGCGGCCCGACTCGACTGCAACGGGTGGCCTGGCCTGGTGCACGACACCCCCACCACCACCGACCGCACCAAGAGGGGATTCGCGCCGGATTCCGGACTTCCCGGCAGGAATCGTGTCGGCAGCAGAGCGCCCCGCAGCAGACCCGGCAACCCCCGCTGGCCGCGACAACCTCGCATGACCGCGCCGGACCGCACCCGGCCAGAGACCTCTCGCCGCGCCGGGACCGGACGGCGATGCTTGGCGCGCCGATGAACACCTCGCCCCGGGCGCCGTTCGCCGTCTGGCTCGTGTCGCTGCTGCTGCTGATCGCCGCGGCGATCTGGTCGTGGTCCACGTTCGCAGCGCCGGACAGCAGTCCGGGCGATGCGCCCAGCCCCCGCGCCGCCGGTACCACGGTGCGCGAGGCCGCAGCGCCGCAGGGCACGACCGTGCCCGCGGCCGTCGACGCCGCCGCCACCCCGCGCGAACTGGTGACGCCGGCCGTGACCACCCCACCATCACCGCCGCCTGCACGGCTCTGCGGCCGCGTGCTCGACAGCCGCGGCCTCGCGCTGGCCGGCGTCCCGATCGGCTGGATGCCAGCGGCGGCGTTCCAACGGCCGCAGGCGCCGCTCAGCCTCGCCGAGCCCGCCTGCGTCGCCACCAGCGACCTGCAGGGCGGCTTCGAACTGACGGCGCCCGAGGCTGGTGAACACGTCCTGGTCACCGGCCCGGGGTGGCTGACGCTGCGTTCGACGGCATGGCCGACCTTCGGCGGCATTGCCGAGCTGCTCGTGATCGCCGCCGAGGGCAAGCAGGTGACCGGCCGCACCACACGCGCCGACGACGGCACCACGCTGGCCGACGTCTCCATCCTGCCGAGCCTGCTGCTGCTGACCGAGTTCCCGCGCCCGCTCGAACACACCACCGTGCCGTTCGTGACGCCGGCCGCGAGCGACGCCGAAGGCAACTTCCGGCTGCTCGTGCCGCTCGCAGCCGGCGTCGACCTCATCTTCTCGCTCGCGGGCTTCGAACGGCGCCGCGTGCCGAGCCTCGACGCCGTCACCGGCCATCTCGACGTGGCGCTGGCCCCGCTCAGCCCGACGGCGGGCCGCATCCACGGCCGCGTGACGGACGCCGCAGGCCCGCTCGAAGGGGTGCGCGTGCAGCTCGGCTTCGACCAGCAGACCCTCACCGACGCACGCGGCGAGTTCGCGTTCGAACTGCCGCGTCGGCCGAGCCGCCTGATCGCCAGCCGCCGCGGCTGGATGCCGATCGTGCTCGACGGCATCGGCGCCGACGCCAAGGAGCTCGACCTGCGGTTCGAGCGGCGCGCGCTGACGATCACTGGCGAACTGCGCAGCGCCGCCGGCGCACCCGTGCCCGGCTGGCGGCTCGATCTGGTCGATCCGCTGCGCGACTGTGACCACCGCCCGATCGAGCTCGACAGCCGCGATGGCGAACAGCCGGCCGAGTGCCTGGCGCTGACCGATGCAGAGGGCCGCTTCGTCGTCGGTGGCCTCGCGGACCGCAGCTACCAGCTGCTCGCCTACGACCCGGCGACGCTGGTGGCAGTGGTGAGTCCGCCGGTCGCAGCCGGCAGCGAGGGCATCGCGCTGACGGTGCCAGCAGACGCGCTGCTCGACGAACTGCGTGGCATCGTCGTCGATCGCCGCGGCAACCCGGTCGCCGACGCCGGCGTGCAGGCCTGGCTGTCGACGCCGAGCGCCGGCAACCCGCTCAGCGGCGCCACCACCACCACCGCTGCCGACGGCCGCTTCGTGCTGCACAACGCGCCGCGCCGCGGCGTTCGCCTCGGCATCAGCAAACCTGGCTTCGTCTACGCGGTGCAGCTGATGGAGCAGTGGCTCACCACCGGCAGCGAACTGCGCGTCGAGCTGCAGCGGCTGTGTGCGGTGCGCGTCGAAGGGCCGGCCGAGGTCGTGGTGGAGTTCCTCGACGGCGACGGCAATCGCCTGCACGCCGAGTCGCACAGCCAGTCGATGATGTTCAGCACCAACGCCGTGACGCTGCACGGCGGCAAGTCGCCGGTGATGGTGCTGCCGGAGACGACGGCGACGATGCGGTGGCGGCGCGGCGACCAGGAACTCGGCCGGAAGCCGGTTTCGCTCGACCCGTCGGCGGCGGTCACCCTGCTGATCGCCGGCGACTGACGCCCGCACCAGCCCACCCGCGGGTCGTCGCTCGTGATCTGCCTCGCAGTGCCGATCGCGGGCCCGAGCGGCGCCACCGCAGCCGCGCTGTCGTGGCTACTTGCCGCCGTTCTCGACCAGCTCGCGGCACCGCGTCAGCGCGGCGCGGTACTCCTGCAGCCGCGGGGAGTCGGGCGCCAGCGCCTCCGTGGCGAGTTCGACCAGCTCTTCGAGTTCGCCCACGGCCCCCTTGATGTCGCCGGCGGCGTGCCGCTGCCGGCTCGAGTTCCACAGCACCTCCCGCAGCGGCGTGCGGCCGATCGGCATACGGCGCAGCATCGCCAGCGCCGCGTCGAAGTCGGCGCGCGCCAACGCGGCCTTGCCGTCCTGCAGCGCCTGCGCCCTGGCCCGCTGCGCGAGGCTCATCGCGGTGCCGATGTGGTCGCCTGGGTACAGCGCCTGGTGCATCACCAACGACCGTGCAAACGCCGCCTCCGCCGCGGCCGTGTCGCCGAGGGCGAGGCGCGTGGTGCCCAGCGTGAACAGCCCGTGCGCCACGTTCGGGTGATCGCCGGGGAACAGGCGTTGGCTCATCGCCAGCCCCTCGTCGAGCAGCCCCGCGGCCGCCGCCGCCTGGTCGTTGTTCGCGCGCAAGAAGGCGAGGTTCAGCAGCGCCTCGGCGACGACCGGATGATCGCCGTGGAACATGCGCCGCCGCATCGCCAGCGCCTCCTCGAACAGCTGCTCGGCCCGCTCCCGGTCGCCGCGGCTCCAACAGTGGGCGGCGACGTTGTTGATGCCGACCGCGAGGTCCGGGTGATCGCCGACGTAGACGCGTCGGCGCAGCGACAACGACTCCTCCAACAGGGCCTGCGCCGCCGGCTCGTCACCGAGCTCCTCCTTGGCCTGGGCGAGGTTGTCGAGGCTCATCGCCAACGTGCCGTCCTCGTTGCCGAGCCGGCGCATCATCGACACCGACTCTTCGAGCAACGGCAACGCCTCCGCGGGCCGACCGAGCGCTCGCAGCGCGTCGCCGACGTTGTTGCGCAACGACGCCCTGTGCACGTTGTCGCCGGCGTACAGGCGGTCGTACATCGACATCGCCTCGCGCGAGAACCGCTCACAGTCCTGCAGCCGGCCGAGCCGGTTGCACAGCCGCCCGACCTCACAGATCGCCGCGGCGAGGTCGTCGTGATCGCCGCTGTGCACCCGTCGCAGCAGCTGCACCGCCTGCTCGGCCTGGGCCAAGGCTGCATCGAGCCGACCGTTGGTGTGCAGGATCTGGGCGATGGTGAGCTTGAGGTCCGCCGCGATCGCCGGTTCCGCCGCGAAGCGCCCCGAGTCGAGGTCGGCGATGGCGTTCGCCATCGCCGCGAGGATCGTCACGTCCTCGCGGCCGCCCGCGCGCGTCACGTCGGCCTCGCGCAGCGCCGCCACGACGAAGTCGCGGATCGTCTCGGCATGCTGGCGGGCCCGCGCCTCCTCCCGCTGCGCCAGCTCGGCCCGCTGCGCCAGCGCGACGGCCTGCCGCTCGTTGGCCTGCGCGCGGTGCTGCGCGTCGGCCGCCGCCGTCGCCGCCAGGTCGGCGCGCTGCCTCTCGCGCACGGCCTCGACGAGCGCCAGCGAGGTGCCGACGACGCCGAGCACGAGCGCCAGCGCGACGGCAATCGCCGACATCACCATGCCACGATGCCGCCGCACGAACTTGCGCAGCAGATAGGACCTGCTCGGCGGCGCCGCGATGACCGCTTCGCCGCGCAGGTGCCGCTGCACGTCGAGCCCGAACGCGGCGGCGGTCTCGTAACGGCGCGAGCGGTCCTTCTCGATCGCCTTCATGACGATCCAGTCGAGTTCGCCGCGCACCAACGCGCCGAGCCGTCGCGGCTCGCTGCGCCGCTGCGTGGCGAGGGTGGCCAGGTGCTCGCCCGAGCTGGACAGACGCGTCGACGGCGTCTGCGGCTCGAAGTCGCGGATCAGCCGCGGCAGTTCGCCGGGCATCGCATCCCGCAGCAGCTGGCGATCGAATGGGGTGCCGCCGGTCAGCAGCTCGTAGAGCAGCACACCGAGCGAGTACACGTCGGTGCGGATGTCGACGTCGAGCGAGCCTTCGGCCTGCTCGGGGCTCATGTACTGCAGCGTGCCGATCACCTGCCGCTGCTCGGTGTAGAGGGTCTTGTCGGTCAGCCGCTGCGAGGTCGCCTTGGCGACGCCGAAGTCGATGACCTTGGTGTGCGGCCTGCCGTCCTGCATCGTGACCAGCACGTTGCTCGGCTTCAGATCGCGGTGGATCACGCCCTTGCCGTGCGCGTGCTGCACCGCGTCGCAGACCTGGACGAAGATCGCCAGGCGTTCGGCGATCGACAGCTGGTTGCGGTCGCAGTGCTCGATGATCGACAGGCCACGCACGAGGTCCATCACGAAGAACGGCCGCCCCGACGCAGTCACGCCGGCGTCGATCACACGGGCGATGTGCGGATGGTCCATCATCGCCAACGCCTGCCGTTCCTGCTCGAAGCGGGCCACGACCTGGCGCGTGTCCATGCCGAGCTTGATGACCTTCAGCGCGACCTGACGCACGACCGGCTCGCTCTGCTGGGCCAGGAACACGCGCCCGAAGCCGCCTTCGCCGAGCTGCTGCAGCAACAGGTAGGGCCCGATGCGCGCGCCGACGTCTTCGTCGAGCGCACTCGACGGCGAGGCGACCGCGGCGACGGAGTGCGTGCGGGGATCGGCGAGGCCACCGACCGCGGCGTGCAGCATCGCCGCCAGGCGCGACTGCAGCTCGAGATCCCCCGCGCAACTGGCCACGATGAACGCGCTGCGCTCGGTCGCAGGCAAGGCGATCGCCTGGTCGAACAGCACACTCAGTCGGCGGGGATCGGACGAGGGCATGGCTTGGTGGTGCGGCACCATAGCGCCCGGTTCCGCCGCCGGGGCGGGTGCACGGCAGGAACCCGCGCCCCGGACCTCACGCGCCGAGCAGCGACAAGCAGAGCGCCTTGACGTCGGTCGCCGCCACGCGGTCCTGCGCGAGCCGCCGGTCGCTGCAAACGAACACCGGCCCCGCCGCGTCGTCGTCGTAGAGCCGCCCGTGGGTGCCGCGCACCAGCGAGCTGTCGGTCGGGATCACGCTCATCAGGTAGCGGAAGCCGAGCAGCTTCCTGGCCAACGTGGTGGCGATGCGCAGCTTCGGGAACGTGAGCTTCGGGTCGAGGAACAGTTCGGCCGGGTCGTAGCCGGGCTTCCTGTGGATGTCGACCGTCGGCGCGAAGTCGGGCCGGCGGGCTTCGTCGAGCCAGTAGTTATAGGCGAACCAGCAGCCGGGCGCGGCCACACACACGAGTTCGCCGCTGCGTTCGTGGTCGATGCCGAGCTCCCGCTGCTGCGCACGGTCGAGCACGCGCGCCACGCCTGGCGCCGCGGCCAGCAGCTTGCGCACGGGCGAGAGGTCCGCCGCGTCCCGCACGTAGACGTGGGCGCACTGATGGTCGGCGACGGCGAACGCGCGGCAGGCGCCGCAGTCGAGCAGCTGGCCGTGGCTGGTCTCCTGCACGCGCAGGAGGCCCTGCTCGTGCAGCAAGCGGTTCAGGAACACCGGCGTGGTCGCCGCTTCGATGCCGTACTCCGACAACACCACGACCTGCGCGTTCCTGGCCTGCGCCGCGGCGAGCAACCGTGCGCACTCGGCGTCGAGGTCGCGCACCGCCTGCACGCTGCGCGCGTCGTCGGGGCCGAAGCGCTGGTGGTCGTAGTCGAGGTGCGGCAGGTAGACGAGCATCAGCTCGGGGTCGTGCCGCGCCAGCACCGCGAGCGCCGAGTCGGCGATCCAGCGCGTGCTGGCGATGCCGGCCTTCGGCCCCCAGAAGTCGAACAGCGGGAAGGCGCCGAGCTCCTGCTGCAGCTGCGCCTGCAGCTCTGGTGGTTCGCTGTAGAGGCCGGGCTTCTTGAGGCCGTCGGCGTGGTACTCGGGCCGCGGCGTCAACGACCAGGTGACACGCGGCGCATACATGTTCCACCACCAGAACAGCTTCGCCGTGCGCACGCCGCGGCGGGCCGCCGCCTCGTAGAGCTTCTCACCGTGCACGAGCTGGTTGTTCTGCCGCCACAACATCACCTGGGCGAGGTCGCGGAAGTACCAGCCGTTGCCGACCGCGCCGTGGCCCGAGGGCAGCAGACCGGTCAGGAACGTCGCCTGCACGCTGCAGGTGACCGCCGGGAACACCGTGTCGAGCGGCGCCACGAAGCCGGCCTCACCGAGGCCCCGCAGCGCCGGCGCGTGGGCGAGGTCCTTGGGGCGCAGGCCGACGGCGATCACGACGAGCAGCTTCACGCGCCGCAGTGTGCCGCTCGGTCGCGGCGCGCGCCACCGTCAGCGACGGCGGAACGTGGTCGGCTTCGTCACCACGACCTCGAAGCCGTCCTCGCCTTCCCGCACGCGGATCGTGGTGTCCAGCGGCAGCCCCGACCACGTCTGCACGGCGCCCGTGCGCGGCCAGGTGATCTCCAGCCGTTCGATCATGGTCGCCTTGCCGAGCCCGAGCGTCTGCCGCAGCGGGTTGCCGCCGAAGCTGCCGCCGCTGCCGACGGTGCGGAACACGCGCCGTGTGCCGCCGGCTTCGCGGATCGTCACACACAATCGCGCGCCGATGGCGCAGCGTGGGCTCGCGACGCCGATCGGATGCACGGTCAGCCAGTGGTTGCCGAAGCCCGGGTTGGCGAACAACACGTTGCGGAAGCCGTCCCCGGGGTAGGCGCCGCCCATGGTGGCGAACACATCCTGGTCACCATCCTGGTCGAGATCGGCGAAGGCGACGCCGTGGCCCTTCTGCAGGTGACCGAGGCCGCCGGCGAAGGTGACGTTCTCGAAGCGCGTGCCGCCGACGTTGCGGAACATCAGGTTCGGCATCAGGTTCGCGTAGTCGGGGTTGCTGGTGCCGAGGTAGAAGTCGAGCCAGCCGTCATTGTCGAGATCACCGAAGTTGCAGCCCATCGGCATGCACGGCCAGGTGAGGCCGGCGTCGACGGCGACATCACGGAAGCCGCCGCGGCCGTCGCCGCGATAGAGCCGCAGCCGGTCGAACGGCAACGAGCCGCCCTTCAGGAACGAGGCGATGTGGGCGACGCCGGTCTCGTAGTGGGCGACGAAGATGTCCTGGGCGCCATCGTTGTCGAAGTCCCAGAACCAGGTCGGGAAGCTCACGCGCGGCGCCGTCACGCCCGCCTGCGGGGCGACGTCGACGAAGCTGCCGTCGCCGCGGTTGTGATAGAGGCGGTTGTCGCCGCCGATGTTGCTGACGTAGAGGTCCGGCCAGCCGTCGCCGTCATAGTCCCCCCAGGTGACGCCCTTGCAGTAGCGCTCATTGGCGACCCCGGCCGCCGTGGTGACCTCGGTGAAGGTGCCGTCGCCGTCGTTGCGATAGAGGTGGTTCTGGCAGCGGCAGCGCTCGGAGCTCTCGCCGCCGATGTAGAGGTCGAGGTCGCCGTCGCGGTCATGGTCGGCGAACGCGGCGGTCTGCGTCGGCTCGCGCCGTTCGCCGAGCCCGGCCGCGAAGGTCACGTCCTCGAAGCTGCCGTCGCCGCGATTCTGCAGCAGCGAGCAGGGCAGCTGGCCCGACGCGAACCACCAACCGCCGCGCAACACGAGCACGTCGAGGTCGCCGTCGTCGTCGTAGTCGGCGTGCACGAGGTTGAGGCCGCCGGTGATGCCGGGGAGCCCGGCGCGCGCGCTGCGATCCTCGAAGCCACCATGCTGGTCGTTGTGGAAGAAGTGCATCGGCCCGTCCGGCGCCCAGTCGGACACGATCACGTCGGGCCAATCGTCGCCGTCGAAGTCGTCGACCAACGCGCCGCCCGCGGTGCCGAAGGTGTCGAGGCCGACGTCGGCGGCGACGTTGCGGAAGCGCGGGAAGTCGGACTTCGGCTGCAGCACGTCGACCGGCATGCGCCAGGGTTCGGGCACGCCGTCGGGCCAGCTGCCGAGCGTCATGTGGGCGACGTTGAGCAGCCACATCGCCGCGAAGTGCCAGTAGTCCTGCGGTGGCGTCGCGCGCAGCACCTCGGTGAAGCACTCGATGGCGTGCTGCGAGCCCTCCGGCGCCGTGTGCTGGCCGCCACCCTGGATCGGCAGGATGCAGGTCTCCGCCGTCGGCTTGGCGCAGCAGTTCTCGGTCTCGCCGAGCCGCATCCAGGCGACGCCGAGGTGGAACGGGATGCCGACCTCGGCGGCCAGGTCGCCCTTGCCCTCGCCGCGCTGCAGGGCGGCGTGGGCGCGGGTCAGCAGTTCGATGGCGCGGCGTGTGTTGCCTTGGTTGAGCTCCTGCTCGGCGGTGCCGAGCAGCAGCCGCCAGGGCGCCGCCGCGCCGCGCTGCTCCAGTTCCTGGCGCAGCTTCTGCAGGCGCCCGGTGCCGAAGAACGGGTTGTCCTGCTCGCCCTTGCGCGCCAGCTCGGCCAGCGTCGTCACCATGCGGCGGTGACCGGGCCCCGGCTCGCCGCGTCCGCACGCCACCCCGACCGCCGCCGCGATCAGCACCGAGACCGTGGTCCGCATGCGGGGATCATGGAGGTGGCGACGACATTTGACGAGGGCAGTGGCGCCCTGTGCGGACGCCGCGTACCGTCCCGCGCGAAATGCAGACTGGAACGGAGCCCACCAGCAAGACCCTGCCGCCGCCCTGGGATCGCATCTTCTCGCTCGGCACCCGCACGTTCGTGTGGGTCCTGCTGATCGCGGTGCTCTACCTGCTGCGGCCGTTCTTCCTGCTGATCTTCATGACGTTCGTGTTCGCCTACATCCAGGCGCACGGCGTCGAGGGCCTCGCCCACCGCATCAGGCACCGCGTCACGCGCGTCATCATCGTCGGCCTCGTCGTGCTCGGCACCCTGTTCGCGACCGGCTTCACGCTGTGGCCGCAGGTGCGGGACCAGGCGGAGACGTTCCTCAAGAACAAGGACGACTACATCGCCCAGGGCGACAAGGAGCTCAACAAGTTCCTGCGCGCCTACCCGTCGGTCTACAACTCGCTGCTCAAGCACCAGCAGAGCATGCCGGACCCGACCAAGGTGTTCGGCGCGACCGAGCCCCCCGGCACGGGCCCGGCGACCGGCAGCGGCGAAGCGCCGACCGGCGCCGAGCAGCCGCACGACGATGTCGACGCCGAGGCCGAGCTGCGGCGGCGCGTCGCCCAGCTCGAGCAGGCGGTGAAGAGCCTGCAGGCCACGCCGGCGGTCACCCCGCAGGCGCCGCCGAAGAACGACCAGCAGCAGGAGTCGAAGCCGCCGGAAGAACTGCACTTCGTGCGCGACGTGATCGCCAGCCTCGGCAAGTCGCTGACGCAGAACCCGCTCGAGATCGTGCCGTCGGTGCTCGGCTACGTCGGCTCGTTCCTGCTGTCGCTGCTGTTCTCGTTCCTGATCGTGCTCGACCTGCCGAAGATCACGCGCGGCGTGCAGAGCCTGGCCAAGACCCGCGTCGGCTTCATCTACGAGGAGGTCGCCGACAACTTCGCCGGCTTCGGCCGCGTGCTCGGGCGAGCCCTCGAGGCGCAGCTCTTCATCGCCATCTGCAACACGATCCTCACCGCCATCGGCATCTGGCTGATGGGGCTGCCGAACATGCTCGTGCTGTCGGCGATCGTGTTCTTCTGCAGCTTCATCCCGGTCGTCGGCACCATCATCAGCTCGGTGCCGATCTGCCTGCTCGCGCTGCAGTCCGGCGGCGTCGGCTCGATGCTGCTGGCGATCCTGCTGATCAACGGCATCCACGCGCTCGAGACCTACGTGCTCAACCCGCAGATCTACGGCCACCACATGCACATGAACCCGGTGTTCGTGCTGATCGTGCTGACCGTCGGCGGCAAGCTGTTCGGCGTCTGGGGCCTCGTGCTCGGCATCCCGATCGTGAACTACTTCTTCCGCCACGCCATCCGGCTGCCGGAGCAGAAGCCGAAGGAAGTGTCGGCGGAGTCATAGCCACGACGCCGGTGCCGCCGGGGGCCGCGGCTGCCCTGCCCCGCCTGGCGGTGAGCGGCTCGCAGGTCAGCCGATCACGAACGGGTCCACGTCGCTGGTGGCGATGCGCACGTCGAGGTCGCCGTCGAACGCGGCGGTGAGGCGGCGGCGTAGTTCGGGCAGGAAGCCGCGCTCGGTGTTGCTGTGGCCGGCGAGCACGACCGCGCCGCCGGCGCTGGTCACGGCCAGCGCGTCATGATGCGACATCTCGCCGGTGACGACGACGTCGGCGGCGCAGCCACGCAGCGCGCCGGCCCCGGAGCCGGCGGCGATCGCGATCGAACGCACGTTCTTCGGCGCCTTGCCCGGCAGCGCGAGCCGCAGGTGCTTGACAAGGAACGCGCGCTTCAGCCGCTGCAGCAGCGTGGCGAACCGGACCGACTTCTTGAGCACCAGCACGCGGCCGAATTCACCTTCGCCGCACGGCCGCACCTCGGCCGGCCGATCGCCGCCGAGCGCGCATTCGACGAGCCAGTCGGCGAGCCCGCCCGGCGCCGCGTCGAGCGCCGTGTGCGGCGAGAACACGATCAGCCCGGCCGCGGCCGCCGCCAGCAGCGCGCCCTGCTTGCCGTCGCCATGACGCAGCCGCTTGAGCGGCTGGAAGATCGGCGGGTGGTAGCTGACCACGAGCTGGGCGCCGAGCTTCTTGGCTTCGGCGACGACGGCCTCGGTGAGGTCGATCGTCAGCAGCGCGCGCCGCACCGCCGGCGGTTGCCGGTGCGGCTGCAGCAGCAGACCGACGTTGTCCCATTCAGCCGCCAACTCGAGCGGCGCGATCTCGTTGAGGATGTCGAGGACTTCGGCGAGCGAGGCAGTGGTCATCAGGAGGCTCCGGCACTGACAGCGACCAGGCGATCCGGGTGCAGATGGCGCTCGGCGGCCAGGCACACCTGCTCGGCGGTGATGCCGCGCACGATGTCCGGGTAACGCTGCAGGAAGTCGAAGCCGAGGCCGAAGCGCCGCGCGCGGATCGCGAAGGCGGCGAGGTTGCTGTTGCGTTCGAGGGCGAAGACGAAGCTGCCGGTCAGGTAGTCCTTGACGTCCTGCAGCTCAGGCGCCGACACCGGCTCCGTGCGGATGCGCCGGATCTCCTCGAGGAAGCCGTCGATCGCGCGCTGGCGATGCTCGGGCGAGGTGCCGATGTAGGCGGTGAAGGTGCCCTGCTCTTCGCCGGCGCTCGCCGTGATGCCGGCGCTGACCGAGTAGCAGAGACCCTGTTCGTCGCGCAGCTTGCGCGAACACCGCGAGGTGAAGCCGGGACCGGTGCCGAGCACGTGGTCCATCACCGACAGCACGTAGTAGTCGGCGTGGTCGCGGCGGATGCCGAGATGACCGAGGAACACGTGCACCTGCTCGCGCGGCATCGGCAGATGCACGTCGCGGCCGGTCGGCGCCAGTTCGAGCGTCGGCACCGCCGGGTGCTTTGGCGCCTTGCCACGCAGCCCGCGGAACGTCTTCTCCAGGCGATCGAGCGTACGTTCGGGATCGTCGGGCCCCGCCGCGGCGACGTAGCCGCCGGCCGGACGGAACCAGGCGTCGTGGAACTCGCGCAGATCCTTCGGCCCGAGCTCCTGCAGCGTGCGCACGAAGCCCTGCGGCGGCCGCGCCAGCGGGTGCTCACCGTAGACCTCGCGGCGGAAGCGACGCGCGGCGACGGTGCGCGGGTCGTCCTCTTCGGCGCGGATCTCGGTCAGCACCTCGGCCTGCACGCGCCGCACCTCGCGGCCCGGGAAGGTCGGCTCGAGCACCATCTCGCGCAGCAGCTCGGTGGCTTCGCGCTGCGAACTGGCCGGACTCATGACGACGCCGCCGCGGTGGTTGCCGTCGAGCATGGCGCCGAGGCTCTCGGCGGCGGCCGACAGGCCGAGCGCGTCGTAGCGGCGCGTGCCCTCGTCGAGGCACTCGCCTACCAGGTTGGCGACCCCGGAGCGCTTTGGGTCCTCGTCGCCGACGCGCACGTCGAGCGACACCGCGCAGGCATAGGTCTGCACACCGGGGTTGTGCACGGCGAGCAAGGTGAGCCCGGACGGCAGCACCCGTTCGGCGATGTTCAAGCGGATCGTGGCCATCAGCGGCTGCCTCCGCGCTTCGAGTTGGCGCCTGTCTTCGCCTTGCTCTTGCTCCTGGTCTTGCCCTTGCCCTTGCCCTTGGCCTTGCTCTTGGCCTTGGCGCCGCGCGCCGCGCGCGACGGCTTCGACTTCTTCTTGCCGACCGTGGCCGGCGCCGCCGCCGGCACCGCCCAGACCACCGCCGCGCGATGGAACGACAGGTAACGCGCCGCCACCTCGCGCAGCTCCTTCGCCGTCAGCGACTCATAGGTCGGCAACACCGTCGCCAGCGTCTTGTAGCCCTCGGGCGCGCCGGCCTCGAAGCGGCCGAGCTTCATCGCCATGTCGAGCACGCTCTCGTCCTGGAACAGGAACGAGGCGCGGATCTGCGTGCGGATGCGGGCGAAGTCCCTCTTGTCGACGCCTTCGTCGACGAGGCCCGCGATCTCCTCCCGCACGGCCTGTTCGACACGCTCCGGTGGAGCGCCATCACGCAGCTCGCACAGCACGAACAGGGCGCCGGGGTCCTGCCGTGTCTCGTTGATGACGTTGACGTCGGTGACCAGCTCCTCCTTCAGCACCAGCCGCTTGTAGAGGCGGCTGTTCTTGCTGTTGCCGAGGTCGTGCGCCAGCACGTCGAGCGCGTAGTCGTCGCGTTCGCCCATCCGACAGGTGGGGAAGCCGATGCAGAGGCGCGTCACCGAGTGCGGCGTGCGCAGAGTCGCGCGGCGCTCGCCGGCCGGCGGCGGTTCGCGCAGCGGCGCCTGCCGTTCGTCGACGCGCGGCATCGGCCCGAACAGCTCGCGGATGCGCTGCGCGGTGCGGGCGCGGTCGATGGCGCCGACGACGACGAGGAAGGCGCGGTTGGGGCCGTAGTGCCGCGCGTAGTAGTCGCGCATCTGCCGCGCCGACAGCCGCTCGAGGTCCTCGCGATAGCCGATCACCGGGTGGTGGTACGGGTGCACCTGGAACAGCATCGACTCGGTGGCCTGGTAGAGCGGCCGCCACGGGTCGTCTTCACCCATCGCCAGCTCTTCGAGCACCACGTTCTTCTCGCTGGCGAACTCGGCCGGGTCGAGCAGGCAGCTGCGCATGCGACTGGCCTCGATCTCGAGCGCGGTCTCCCAGCGGTCGGCGGCGAGCGAGAAGTAGTAGGCAGTGCTGTCGTTGTCGGTGAAGGCGTTGTTGCTGCCGCCCATCTTGCTCGTCTGCAGGTCGATCTGCCCCTTGGCGAACCGATCGGTGCCCTTGAACATCATGTGTTCGAGGAAGTGCGACACCCCGGTCTCGGTGGTGCGTTCGTCGCGCGCGCCGACGCGATACCACAACACCGAGGCGACCACCGGCAGCGGGCCGCGCTCGACGAGCAGCGCCTTGAAGCCGTTGTCGAGCTCCACCACCTCGACGTCGGGAAGCATGTTGGTCTCGCTCATGGTCCTTCTCCCTGGTCGCCGCCACCACCACCGCCGCCACCACCAATGGCCTCGCCGGCGCGCGCCGTGCGCCGCAGCTCGTCGACCTCGTGCTTCTGCAGGAACCGCCACTCGGCGTCGCCGAGGCCGTGCAGGTTGAGCGCGCCGATGCGGATGCGCTTCAGGTTGATCACCGGATAGCCGAGCTTGGCGAAGACGCGGCGGATCTCGCGGTTCTTGCCCTCGCGCATCGACACCTTCAGGTAGGTGCGGTCGCGCGTCGTACGTTCGATCTTGATGTCGAAGCCGCTGGTCGGGCCCTCGGCGAGCCAGACGCCGCCGCGCACCTTCTTCAGGTCCTCGGGCTCGACGCGACCGCGCACCATCACCGCGTAGAGCTTCTGCACGCCGTAGCGCGGGTGCGTCATCTCGAGCGCGAACTCGCCGTCGTTGGTCAGGATGATCAGCCCTTCGCTGTCGAGGTCGAGGCGACCGACCGTGAACAGCCGGCCCTTCACCGTCGGCAGGAAGTCGATCACGCGCTTCTTCTGCTCGTGCTTGGCGTTGGTGCAGACGACGCCCTTCGGCTTGTTGAACAGCACGTAGACGGGCTTCTCGGGCTGCAGCCGGCGGCCGTCGAACCGCACGTCATCGTGCTGCGCATCGACGCGGAAGCCGAGCTCGGTGACGAGCTCGCCGTTGACCTCGACGCGACCACCGACGATCAGCTCGTCGGCGCCGCGGCGGCTGGCGACGCCGCTCATGGCGAGGAAGTGATTGAGGCGGACCTTGCCGTCCTGCACGGCGGCGCCGGGCGCCCCCTTGGCGGTGACGACGAGGCCGGACGCGCGGCGCTTGCTGGTGCGCACGGGATTGCGCGGGCCGGGCTTGGCCGGGCCCTTGCCACCACCCACGGGGCGCGCGGCCCCGGGGCCCCGCTTGCCGGGCCCGCCCGGACCACGCGGTTTGCCGCGGCCGCTGCCGGCGCTGCTGCCGCGCCCGCCCTGCGGACCGCGCGCGAGACGCTCTCCGGGCTGACGATCTTCATGGCGTTTTGCCATCAGCGCACCTCCTTCGGGAAGGCAGAAGGCGCACGTCGGCGAGACGGCGCGGCGGCGGACACGGCAGCGGCAGGGAACGGGCTCAAGTCGTCTGTTCTATCCGCGTTGGGATGCAGACGCCACGCAGCGAAATGCTGCCGGCCAAGGCTCGCCGCCAAGCGCGGCGAGCGACGCACCGGATCCGTGTACTTCGCCCGACTCGCCGGAACTCGGGAAAGACCTGATGCAGCCCGACCGCGTCCGGCGCCGAGACGAGTCGCGCATGCGCCTTTGGCGGCGATCCGACATGACAACAGACAGGGGAGCACGGGACCGGAGGGCCACGAGGCGGGCGCTGCCATAAGGCCGCGCCGCCATCGTCGCCGCTCCAACCAAGTCGCAGGTCGGACACCGAGGCCAGAGGCGGGGAGGCACGAATGGCTTCAACTCGTGGAGGCGCCCTGCGCACGCAGGCGATTTCCGTCCCGTCGGTGTTCGTCGCCGTGGTCGTCTCGGGCGGGGCGGTCACGGCGCAAGCAGCGCCCCCGTTCGCGCCGCCCGCGGCCATCGCGACCTTCACGTTGTCGAGCACGGCCGGCTGCGTCGACGTCAACCGCGATGGCGCCCCCGACGTGCTGGTGCCCGGCATCTTCGGTGGCACGCTGACCACCAACCTCGACGAACGTGGTCACGGCCTCGCCGCGAACGGCTCCGGCCCGGCGCTGACGCCACCGCCCGGCACCACCCAACTGCCGATCACCATCGGCCTCGCCGCCGGCGCCATCGACCACGACCCGCTCGACGACCTGATGGCAGTCAGCTCCGTCGGCAGCGTGCACTGCCACAGGAACCTCGGCGCCGAACGCCTCGGCGCCGCCGAGTTCGCCCCAGACACGCTCGTCGACTCCTTCGCGGCGGCGTTCCCGGTCAACCCGCCGTTCGTCGCCTACCGCTTCCCGCGCGTCGAGGTGCTCGACATCGACCACGACGGCAACCAGGACCTGCTGCTCGCCGGCGGCCCCAACGACCGCTGGTCCGGCCTCGAGTTGCCCGGCTTCGTCGGCGTCTACCTCGGCGACGGCGCCGGCCAGTTCCAGGTCTGCCGCCACACGCTGCCGGGCGGGATCGTCGACGCCCAGTTTGCCGACCTCGATGGTGACGGCCAACGCGAGACCATCGTCGCGCTCGTGGAGGTCGGCAGCTCCGGCGCCTTCGTCTACGAACTGCACCACCTCGTGCTGGCGAACGGCACGCTGACGCCGAGCAGCCCGCCGCACCTGGTCGGCGCCGGCCGCTACACGGCGCTCGCGCTCGTCGACGTGCTCGGCGACGGCCACGTCGACTACCTGCTGGCCCGCACCCAGCTCAGCGCCGGCACCACCTCGGCCCAGCTGCTCTGCTTCGCCGGCGACGGCCAAGGCCACGTCGACGACCTGCAATGGAGCACGCTCTGGCTGCCGACCGGCATCGGCCCGACCGGCGACTTCGTCAGCGCGCTGCTCGCGGCCGACTTCGACCGCGACGGCGACCAGGATCTCGCCGTGCTGCGCGGCCGCGTGCAGGCGCCCACCTCCGTCTTCGGCACCGCCACCTACGGCGACTCGGAGCTGCTGTTCGCGATGGGGCCCGACCTCGCCAACGCCAGCTTCGCAGTCGTGACGCTGCCCGGTTACCACACCTTCTCGAGCACGAACAGCCACCTGTTCCCCCTGCTGCCGCTCGCCGGCGAACCCGGCGGCCTGCGCCTCGTCGACTTCGATCGCGACTCGAGCCCGGACCTCGTCGTGCCAGGCCTGTGCGCGCTGAGCGGCAACGCCACCGTGCTGGCGACCCTGCACAACCTGACGCCGCCGCAGCCCGGCGACGCCCGCTTCGAGAAGGTCGGCGCCCCGTCCGGCGGGGTCGCCACCGCGCCGGCGCGCCTCGGCTTCGAAGGCGGCCGGCCGACCCCCGGCAACCAGCAGTTCGCCTGCACCGTCCAGAACCTGCGCGGCGGCAGCCTCGCCGGCCTGGTCTGGGGCCCCGTCGGCCAGGACAGCCTGTGGCAGACGAACGGCATCACCCTGCACCTGGCGCCGGTGCTCTGCGGCTACGCGACGATCGTCAGCGGCACGGGGCCACGCGATGGCTTCCACAGCTACCCGCTGCCGATCCCCAACGCGCCGTCGCTGATCGGCGATGCCGGCTACTTCCAGTACGTCTACTTCGACCCCGCCAGCAGCACCTTCGGCGGCACCCAGGCGACCGGCGTCTGGATCGGCGGCTGAGGCGTCGGCGCCTCACGGCAGCCGCGGGCGCGCGACCAGATCGCGCCAGACCGCGAACGCCGGCTTCGGCGCGAAGCTGCTGTCGGTGAAGCCGATGCTGGTGAACAAGGGCAGCGTCGGCGGCGTCGGTTGCGGCCACGTCGCCAGGTCGGGATCCGCGAACAGCAGGTGCAGCCACGCGATCGCGGCCACGCTGTCGAGCAGTTCCGCCTGTCGTTCGAGGTAACGCACCTGCTGCTGCGGCGTCGACGTCACGCTGCCGACCGAGGCGCTGGTCCAGCCGCCTTCACTGACCAGGACCGGCTTGTTGGTGGCCGCGGCGACGCGGGTGTAGTAGTCCGCCGGGATGTCGTCGGGGGTCGCGAACACGAAGTAGGGATACGACGACAGGCCGATCGCGTCGACCAGCGGGAAGTCGGCGACGTCCTGCGTGATGCCGACGAACGGCCCCGCCGGCATCAGGCCCCAGGCCGTCTCCACCTGCACGCTGACGAACGTCGTCGTCGCCACCTGCGCCGCGGCGAGGTCGGCGGCGATCGCATTGCTGGTGGTCACCACCGCCTGATACAGCGCCGGCGAGGCGATGCTGCGGATCAGGTTGGTCTCGGCGGCGAGGCCCATCAGCTCCGGCGTCAGCGTCGTCGCCACGGCGAGCGCATAGTCGCGCGCCAGCTGCTGCACCGCGGGCTCGGTCAGGCTGCGGCCGAGCGCGACGAGCTGCGGCGCTTCGTCGGCGCGCGACAACCCGTCGGTCAGGTCGATCATGAAGGCGATGCCGAGCCCGCGCTGGCGCAGGTAGTCGACCAGCAACACGTGGTCCCGCTGCAGGATCGCCGCCGGCGCCATGCCGTTGAGCAGGTCGGTCCACGGCAGTTCGGCGTGGAACGCCGCCAGCTCGACGTCGTCGGCCCACACCGCGATGCCGTCGAGCACCGACTGTGTCGTCAGCACGGGCGGCGTCGTCGCCATGCCCATACGCCACGTTCGGCTCGGCGTGGCCGGCGGTGGTGTGGAGGTGCTGCCACCGCCGCAGGCCGCGGGGAGCACGAGCAACAGGAGCAGGAACAGCAGGCGAACGGCGCGAGGCGGCACGGCCTTGCACCATAGCCGCCGATCGCACACGAGCCCGCGCCGCAGCCCGGCAATCTCGCATCGCGGGCCGCGGTGCTCGCCGATTGCCAGAGCCACACCCCGGCTCTACCTTGCGGCGCGAGGTGAGCATGCAAGACCGAAGGCGCATGGTGTTCGTGATCGCAGGGCTGGTGTCGGCTTTGACCGGCCAGGATGGCGGCGCCGCGGCGGCGGACCGCCTCACCCCGGCGCTGCAGCTGTTCTTGTCGGCGGTCACCGCCGAGTCCTCGCCGGCGGCGATGGCCAACGCGGTGACGCCCGTGCTCGAGGCGTTGGCCGGCCAGCCCGAGCAGAAGGTGCTGCAGACGCTCGTCGACTCCCTGCGCGCCAGCGGCGACTGGGAGACCGTTCGCGCCAGCCATTGTGAGGCCTTGCTCGAGCTCTATCGCCGGCACCGCACGGCCAAGGAGCCCCAGCGCCTCGTACCGCTCGTGGTCGTGCTCGAACGACTCGCCCCCGAACGGCCCCAGGTGAAGCTCGGCGTCGCCGAGGTGTTCGGCGCCGCCTGGGCGGCGCGCGACGTCGCCCGCGCCGTCGAGGCGATCGGCGACCTGCGTTCGCTGATGCCGAGCGAAGACGACGGCCTCGCCGACACCGCCGCCAAGGTCGCCGGCTTCGTCGGCTTCCTCGGCGACGCCGCCGCCGGCTGGAACGGCGTGCGCACGATCCTCGGCTATCTCGATCAGATGGCCTCCTCCATGCAAGGGGGCGGCGCCATACGAGTGCTCACCGCCGACGACCTCGTCGGCCTGCGCGCCCTGACCGAACTCCGCGCCGCGCGCGCGCACGGCGACCAAGCCGCCGCCGCGAAGCTGCTCACCGAGCTGCGTTCGCTGCAACCGAAGAACCCGGCGCTGTCGCTGCTGTCCGCCGAGATGCGCGCGTCGTGGGGCGACGCCTGGAGCGACATCGAGGCCAAGAAGGAGCTCAAGCGCTTCGCCGAGCTGACCGATCCCAAGCACCCGGTGCCCGGCGCCAATGAGCCGTGGATCGGCTGGGCCGACGTCAGCGCGATGCTGCGATTGCTGGACTGGCAACCGTCGTTCGGCAACCGGCAGTGGTCGTCGATGAGGGACCTGCGCGACTACGCGGTGCGCCTCGGCAAGGAGATCAAGCCCGGCACCGAGGATCGCCTGGTGATCGCCCCCGACCGCCGCCGGCTCGAGCAGCAGATCCAGCGGCTCGAACAGAACCTGCCGAAGCTCGAACAGGCGCGCGACGAGACGCGCGACAAGCTGGCGCGGCTCGAACAGGAACGTGATGCCGCCAAACGCGACTACGACAACGCCGGCCGCGGCCGCGGTGTCATCGACAGCAAGCGCTCCGACCTGAACGCCAAGTGGCAAGGTCTGGTGCGGCAGTGCAAGGACGCGAGCGGCCCCGCCGCGAGCGCCGCCGAGCGCTTCGACCGGCAGTGCGAACGCCTGGCGCTCTACCGCGCCCGCCTGGAGCAGTTCCGCGACTGACCGCGGCCGCGGTCGAGGCCAGGCATCCGCGACTTCCCGCCTGGTGCGAGGCCTCCGCTCACGACACCGCGCCGCGCGCCTTCTCGACCAGCCGCCGCGCCTGCTGCAGCGCCGCCGCGTCACCACCATCGCCAGCCATCGCCGCGAGCTCCTTCTCGACGTCGGCCTTGCCGAGCAGCCGCACGCCGGAGCGCGTGCGTTCGTCGCCGGCCTTGCCGCCGACCTCCTTGTTGACGAGGAAGTGGTGCTGCGCGAACGCGGCCACGGGCGCCAGGTGGGTGACGATCACGACCTGGTGATCACGCGCCACCTCGAACAGCTTCTTGCCGACGGCGAGGCCGAGGCGGCCGCCGATCTCGGCGTCGATCTCGTCGAAGATCAGGAGCGGCACCCGGTCCTGGTCGGCGAGCGACTTCTTGACCGCGAGCACGATGCGCGCGAGTTCGCCGCCGGAGGCGGTGTCGCGCATCGAGTGGAACGGCTCGCCCGGGTTGATGCGCACCTCGAGGTCGACCGGCACCGGCCCCTGCTCGGTGGCGATGTCGAGCAGCCGTTCGCTGGCGAAGTCGGTGGCCATCGCCACGCGCAGCTCCGTGTGCGGCATGCCGAGGTCCTGCAGCTCGGCGGCGATCGCCTTGGTGAACGGCCCCGCCGCCTTGCTGCGCGCGCGCACCAGCTTGCGACCCACCGCCGCGGCGGCGTCGATCGCGGCGGCGAGCTGCTGCGCGACGAGCTCGGGGTCGGCGGCATCCCCCTCGTGGCCGGCGAGCTCCTGTTCGACCGCGGCGAGGTTGCGGCGCAGGTCGGCCTCGGTCGGGCCGAAGCGCTTGAGCGCCGAGTGGATCTCGTCGAGGCGCTGCTGCACGTCGCTGAGCCGGGCGGGGTCGAGGTCGAGCCGCGCCTGACCGGACTGCAGCCCGCGGCAGACGTCGGCGAGCAGGCTGTCGATCTGCGCCAGCTGCTCGGCCTGCTCTTCGAGCCGGCGGTCGATCGCCGCCGCCTGCTGCACGACGCGAATCGCGCGCGCCAGGCGATCGGCGGCGTTGTCCTCGCCGTCCTGCAACAACCCCATCGCCTCGTCGAGGTGCTGCCGCATGGCGTCGAGGTTGGCCAGCACCTGATGCTCCTGTTCGAGCGCCTGCAGCTCGCCGTCGCCGAGCCGCAGCTCGCTCATCGCCGCGCGCTGGAAGCGCAGGAACTCGAGCCGCTGCCGCCGTTCGCGCGCGCCGTCGGCGAGTTGGCGTTGCCGCTCCTGCAGCGTGCGCGCGGCCTGCAGCGCCTTCTGGAACTCGCGCCGCAGCGCCGTGGTGCCGGCGAAGGCGTCGAGCGTCTCACATTGGGCCTCGGGCCGCATCAGCGCTCGCGAGTCGCCCTGACCGTGGATCTCGAGCAGGCGCGAGCCGAGTTCACGCAGCGCGGCCAGCGTCGCCGGCCGGCCGCCGATGCGCACGCGCGTGCGACCCTGGCGGTCGAGCAGGCGCGTGATCAGCAGCAGGTCGTCCTCGATGCTGCCGCCGCAGGCGTCTTGCACGAACTGCACGATCGAGGCGCTACGTTCGCCGCGACCGAGGCGAAACTCGCCGTCGACCTGCAGTTCGTCGGCGCCATGGCGCACGAGCGAACCGCTGACCTTTTCGCCGCGCAGTAGCTTGAGCGCGGTGATCAGCAACGACTTGCCGCCACCGGTCTCGCCCGAGACTACGGTCAGGCCTTCGGCGAGGCGGATCTCCGCCCGCTCGATCAGGGCCAGGTTCCGGATGTGCAGGGTGTGAAGCATGGCTGCGAGCGGAAGGATGCCGGCTCGCCCCTTCCGACGCCAACGTGCACAGAAACCCCGCCGCGGTTGCAGGCGAACCGCCGGCCTCCGCTGTCGACGCCCGAATGCCCATCACGCGGCGGCCGGCTATCCTGTCCGCGCCCCACCACCCAGGTCCTGATGGCCATGCCTCGCCTCGCCTTCGCGCTGATCGCCGCCACCTCCCTGCTCCGAGCCCAGGCGGAAGCCGAACAGGGCGAGCCGCTGCCGCTCGCCATCGACTCCGGAGTCGTAGCCAATGCCAACCCGACTCCGGCGGCCCACGGCCTGCCCGAGGTGGTCTGGTCGACCGTCGTCGCGGTGCCGCAGGCGTCGTGGCTGCGCCTGCACTACGGCGGCGTGCTGCTGAGCGGGGCACGCCTGCCGGGCG